>JAKPEG010000078.1 GCA_029552065.1 Actinomycetes bacterium | reverse complement strand
ACTCCGCTCGACCGGCCGGCCGGTCGGTCGACGCCTGCGCCGCCCGGAAACCCCTGAGCCGCCCGACCCTCAGAGCTGGTCGTCCTCGTCGTCGTGCTGTCGAGGCAGGTGACCGGGGGAGAGCATCTCCTCGAGCTCGTCCTCGTTCTCGTTGGCGCTGATGAACAGCAACTCGTCGTGGGGTTCGAGGGTGTCGTCGCGGCTGGGCGCGATGGGGCGATCCTCGCGGATGATCCCCACGAGGATCGTGTCCGGCGGGAAGGTGACGTCCCCGACCCGGGCCCCCGCGTAGGGGCTGTTGGGTGGGAGGGTGAGCTCGACCATCGAGGCCTTGGCCTGGCGGAACTCGAAGACCCGCACGAGGTCGCCGACGCTCACGGCCTCCTCGACGAGGGCCGTCATGAGCCGAGGGGTGGACACCGCGACGTCGACGCCCCAGGACTCGTCGAACATCCACTCGTTCTTGGGGTTGTTCACCCGGGCGACGGTGCGGGGGACCCCGAACTCGGTCTTGGCCAGCAGCGAGACGACGAGGTTGGCCTTGTCGTCACCGGTCGCGGCGACGACGACGTCGCACTGGTCGAGCGCCGCCTCCTCGAGCGCCGCCAACTCGCAGGCGTCGGCGAGCAACCACGTGGCATCGGGCACGCGGGAGGCGACGACGTCGTCGGCGTCCCGGTCGATGAGCAGCACCTGGTGGCCGTTGTGCAGCAGCTCGCGGGCGATGGACCGGCCGACGCTGCCGGCTCCGGCGATGACGACGCGCATGAGGGCCTTCCTAGCTGGGTGGCCTGGTGGGTTGCTGGGTGGTGGCCAGTGGGGGCGGGCTCAGTCGTGTGGGGGAGCGGCGCCGAGCGTCCGCTCGATTCGGCCGAGGTCGTCCGATCCGCAGAGCACGTGCAGGACGTCGCCGTCCTGGAGCACCGTGTCGGTCCGCGGGAGGAGGCCGTCGCCGAGTCGGGTGAGATAGCCGATTCGGGTGTCGGCGAGGTGTTCGAGGTCACTGAGCCGGCGCCCGACCCAGGCGGAATTCACCGGTACCTCGGCAAGGACGACCTTGCCGCTGGGATCGGTGAACTCGGACATCGAACCCTGCGGCAGCAGCCGACGGATGATCTGGTCGGCGGTCCACCGGACGGTCGCGACGGTGGGGATTCCCAGCCGTTGGTAGACGGCGGCACGGCGCGGGTCGTAGATGCGGGCCGCGACGTGCTCGACGTTGAAGGTCTCCCGGGCCACGCGCGCCGCGAGGATGTTGGAGTTGTCACCGCTGGAGACCGCCGCGAAGGCATAGGCCTCGCGAATCCCGGCCGACAGCAACACTCCACGGTCGAAACCCATCCCGGTGACGGTGCGTCCCTCGAACGAGCTGCCCAGCCGCCGGAAGGCGGTCTCCTCCATGTCGATGACCGCGACGTCGTGGCCGGCATCGGAGAGGTTGCGGGCCAGCGTGGCCCCGACGCGACCGCAGCCCATGATGACGAAATGCACAGGCCGAAACTACACCTCACCGGTGGCGCACACGGCAGGGCGGCACCCGCGCGGCAGGGGTGCGCAGCGGCATACGATGACGGTCGTGCCCAGCTCCGGCCAGATCGTCAAGCGCGTCCTCCTCGGCCGCGCGATGCGCAGCGACCGCCTCGGCGAGACGCTGCTGCCCAAGAAGCTCGCCCTGCCCATCTTCGCCAGCGATGCGCTCTCCTCGGTGGCCTATGCCCCGGACGAGATCCTGCTCATGCTCGGCATCGCCGGTGGCTCCTTCGCACTCCTGCACTCGTGGCAGATCACCGTCGCGGTGGTCTTCGTCATGGTCGTCGTCGTCGCCTCCTACCGGCAGAACGTCCACGCCTATCCCTCCGGCGGCGGGGACTACGAGGTGGCAACCGTCAACCTCGGACCCAAGGCCGGGCTCACCGTCGCGAGCGCCCTGCTCGTCGACTACGTCCTCACCGTTGCCGTCTCGATCTCCTCTGGTGTGCAGAACGCGAAGTCCGCGCTGGCCTTCCTCGACGGCCACGAGGTCGTCGTCGCCGTCGGGCTGGTCGTCCTGCTCACGGCGATGAACCTACGGGGAGTCCGCGAGTCGGGCCGGGCCTTCGCCGTCCCCGTCTACGCGTTCATGGCGGGAGTCATCGGCATGGGGGTGTTCGGTCTCTACCGCCAGGCGACCGGGAGTCTCGGGCAGGCCCCCAGCGCCGGCCTCGAGCTTGTTCCGGAGCACGGACAGGAGCTGACGGGCGTCGCGATGGCGTTTCTCCTCCTGCGTGCCTTCTCCTCCGGTTGCGCCGCCCTCACCGGGGTCGAGGCCATCTCCAACGGGGTGCCGGCCTTCACCAAACCCAAGAGTCGCAACGCAGCGACGACCTTGCTTCTCATGGGCACCATCTCGGTGACGATGTTGTGCTCGATCATCGCGTTGAGCCGCATCACCGGCGTGCAGATGGCCGAGGAACCCGGGAGCCAATTCCTCCGCGACGGCGTTCCGGTCGGCGACACCTACTCCCAGGACACCGTCCTCGGTCAGCTGGCCAAGACCGTGTTCGACGGCTTCCCGGTCGGCGTCTACCTCATCGCCGCCGTCACCGGGATCATCCTCATTCTTGCCGCGAACACCGCCTTCAACGGTTTCCCCGTGCTCGGTTCGATCCTCGCCAAGGACGGCTTCCTCCCGCGCCAGCTGCACACCCGCGGTGACCGGCTCGCCTTCAGCAACGGCATCCTCATCCTCGCCGCCGCCGCCGTCGGGCTCATCATCGCCTACCGCGCCGAGGTCACCCAGCTCATCCAGCTCTACATCGTCGGGGTGTTCGTCTCCTTCTCGATGAGCCAGACGGGAATGATCCGGCACTGGAACCGGCTCCTGCGCAACGAACGGGATCCGAAGGCCCGCTCACGCATGCACCGCTCGCGGATCATCAACGCCGTCGGCGCCGTGATGTCGGTCACCGTGTTGCTCGTCGTGCTCGTGACGAAGTTCCAGGCCGGTGCCAAGTACGCGATCCTCGCGATGGCCGTCCTCTACGTGATGATGCTCGGGATCAACCGGCACTACCGATCGGTGAGCAAGGAACTGGCGCTCGCGCCCGACGCCCGCCAGTTGCTGCCCAGCCGCGTGCACGCCATCGTGCTCGTCTCGAAGCTGCACAAGCCGGCGATGCGTGCCATCGCCTATGCGCGCGCGACCAGGCCGTCTTTCCTGGAAGCGCTCACCGTCGAGGTGGATCCGGAGGACACCCGGACCTTGCGCCGTGAGTGGGTGGCCCTCGACGTCGCGATCCCGCTCAAGATCATCGCCTCGCCCTATCGGGAGATCACCCGACCGATCATCGACTACGTGAAGTCGGTGCGCTCGGGCAACCCCCGGGACGTCGTCATCGTCTACGTCCCGGAATACGTCGTCGGCCACTGGTACGAGCAGATCCTGCACAATCAGTCGGCCCTGCGCCTGCGGGTCCGGCTCAACTTCATCCCCGGCGTCATGGTCGCGAGCGTCCCCTGGCAGCTGCGCTCGTCGGAGGGCCAGGAGGACGACGACTGGCAGGACCGGCCGATGACCAGCCGCGCGGGCAACATCGCCCCGTGACCCCCTCGGCCCCCCGCCGGCGCGGCAGACCCGGGTATGCCGCCCGCTCGCGTCGCGCGCTCGAGCGCGGTCCCAGTCTCGTCGGCACCGAGCTGGAGCTGGATGTCGGCTCTGTTGCACATGGTGGCTTCTGCGTCGCCCGGCACGACGGGCGCGTGGTCTTCGTGCGGCATAGCCTGCCTGGGGAGCGTGTCCGCGCGGTCGTGACCGAAGGTGGCGAGGGCGACCGTTTCCTGCGGGCCGACGCCGTGGAGGTCACGCGACCCTCGCCCGACCGTGTCCCGAGCCGATGCCCGCACGCGGGGCCCGGAGGCTGCGGCGGTTGCGACTGGCAGCACGTCGACCTTGCGGCGCAGCGGGCCCTCAAGGCGTCCGTCGTCGCCGAACAACTGCGCAGACTCGCCGGCCTGGACCGCGAGGTGGTCGTCGAAGCCGCTCCGGGGGAGAGCGACGGGCTGGGTTGGCGGACTCGCGTGGAGTTCGCCGTGGACCCGCGCGGTCACGCCGGGCTGCGTCGGGCCCGGTCCCACGAGGTCGTCGCACTCGAGCACTGCCCGATCGCCCGGCCCGAGGTGCTCGCCACGGGGGTCCTCGAGCGCGACTGGTCGGGCCGGCGCGCCGTGCAGGTCGCCGTGTCCTCGACCGGCGGACGCGCCGTCCTCCCGCAGCCCGGGGTCGATGAGCAGGCCGAGACTCTCGTCGAGCGGGTGACCACGCCCACGTGGAGTGGGCTGTTCGCGGTTGCCGGAGCGGGTTTCTGGCAGGTGCATCCGGGAGCGCCCGCGGCGCTCGTCGGTGCGGTCCTGCAGGCCCTGGAACCGAGGTCGGGTGACCGGGTGCTCGACCTCTACGCCGGGGTGGGGCTCTTCGCGCTGCCCCTCGCCGATGCCGTCGGAGCTTCGGGAGCAGTCGTGGCCGTCGAGAGCGACCCGGTGGCTGCGGACCTCGCACGGGACAACGCGGGCGATCGCCCCTGGGTGACCGTGCGTGACGGCCGGGTCGAGGACGTGTTGCCCACGCTGCCGTCGGCCGACCTCGTCGTCCTCGACCCGCCCCGCACGGGTGCCGGACGCGTAATCGTCGAGCAGCTCTGCGCGCGCCGGCCCCGGACGATCGCCTACGTCGCCTGCGACCCCGCGGCCCTCGCGCGTGACCTCGGGTATGCCGCCCAGGCGGGCTACTCGCTCGCCGAGCTCACGGCATACGACCTGTTCCCGATGACCCACCATGTCGAGTGCGTCGCGGTGCTGCGACCGCACAGCCTCGACGAGGCCCCCGAAGCCCCCGAGAACCACGCGGGCGCCGACGGGTGACAGGATCGAGCCGACGTGGTAATTTATCTTGACGTCAAGATATCTGGTGTTCGCGCAATGATGCGAGGAAGGAGCCGACGTGGCCAACGTCGCGGAGTCTGCAGGTAGCTCGGTCGACAGCTTCGGAGCCCGGAGCGAGTTGAAGGTCGGTGAGGCCGCCTACACGATCTTCCGGCTGGACGCAGTCGAGGGGAGTGCCAGCCTTCCGTTCAGCCTCAAGGTGCTCCTGGAAAACCTCCTGCGCACCGAGGACGGCGCCAACGTCACGGCCGAGCAGATCCGCGCGCTCGGTGCCTGGGACGAGAACGCCGAACCCGACACCGAGATCCAATTCACGCCCGCGCGGGTGGTCATGCAGGACTTCACCGGCGTGCCCTGCGTCGTCGACCTCGCGACGATGCGCGAGGCGGTCGTCGAGCTGGGCGGCGACCCGGCCCGGATCAATCCGCTCGCCCCGGCCGAGCTCGTCATCGACCACTCCGTGCAGATCGACGTCTTCGGCCGCCCCGACGCCTTCGAGCGCAACGTCGAGCTCGAATACGAGCGCAACGGCGAGCGCTACAAGTTCCTCCGCTGGGGGCAGACCGCCTTCGAGGAGTTCAAGGTCGTGCCCCCGGGCACCGGCATCGTCCACCAGGTCAACATCGAGCGGCTCGCCCGCACGGTGATGACCCGTTCCTCGGGAGGGCAGACGCTCGCCTACCCGGACACCTGCGTGGGCACCGACTCGCACACGACGATGGTCAACGGCCTGGGCGTGCTCGGCTGGGGGGTCGGCGGCATCGAGGCCGAGGCGGCCATGCTCGGCCAGCCGGTATCGATGCTCATCCCGCGGGTCGTCGGCTTCAAGCTCACCGGAGCGGTCAAGCCCGGCGTCACCGCGACCGACGTCGTCCTCACCATCACCGACATGCTGCGCAAGCACAAGGTGGTCGGCAAGTTCGTCGAGTTCTACGGCGCGGGCGTGGCGGCGCTGCCGCTGGCCAACCGCGCGACGATCGGCAACATGAGCCCGGAGTTCGGCTCCACCTGTGCGATCTTCCCCATCGACTCGGTCACCGTCGACTACCTGCGCCTCACCGGGCGCGACGAGGCGAGCCTCGCCCTCGTCGAGGCCTATGCCAAGGCCCAGGGCCTGTGGCTCGACCCCGACCACGAGCCCCGCTTCTCCGAACGGCTCGAGCTCGACCTCGCGACGGTCGTGCCCTCCATCGCCGGACCCAAGCGGCCGCAGGACCGGATCGAGTTGTCCGGCGCGAAGGCCGCCTTCGCCCACGCGCTGCCGGCATACACCGCCGACCCGAGCCGCAGCGTGCCGGTGAGCATGGCCGACGGGCGAGCGTTCGACCTGCGCCACGGTGCGGTGAGCATCGCCTCGATCACCTCGTGCACCAACACCTCCAACCCGTCGGTGATGATCGCCGCCGGCTTGGTCGCCCAGAAGGCCGCCGCCAAGGGGCTCACCCGCAAGCCGTGGGTGAAGACCTCGATGGCTCCCGGCTCCAAGGTGGTGACCGGCTACTACGACGCGGCCGGGCTGTGGCCGGCGCTCGAAGCGGTCGGCTTCTACCTCGTCGGCTACGGCTGCGCGACGTGCATCGGCAACTCCGGTCCGCTCGAGCCCGAGATCTCCGAGGCGATCAACGCCAACGACCTCGCGGTGACCGCGGTGCTCTCGGGCAACCGCAACTTCGAGGGCCGGATCAGCCCCGACGTGAAGATGAACTACCTCGCCTCGCCGCCGCTCGTCATCGCCTATGCACTCGCGGGGACGATGGACTTCGACTTCGAGACCGACCCGCTCGGTCAGGACGCCGAGGGCAAGGACGTCTACCTGCGCGACATCTGGCCCACCCCCGAGGAGGTCCAGGCCGTCATCGACGCCTCGATCAAGCAGGAGCTGTTCACGCGCGAATATGCCGACGTCTTCCTCGGCGACGAGCGCTGGCGGTCGCTGCCGACCCCGACCGGCAACACCTTCGACTGGGACGCCGAGTCGACCTACGTGCGCAAGCCGCCCTACTTCGAGGGCATGGGCGCCACGCCCGACCCGGTCGCCGACATCACCGGCGCACGGGTGCTCGCCAAGCTCGGCGACTCGGTGACGACCGACCACATCAGCCCGGCTGGCTCGATCAAGGCCGACAGCCCGGCCGGTCAGTACCTCGCGGCCCACGGCGTCGACAAGAAGGACTTCAACTCCTACGGCAGCCGCCGGGGCAACCACGAGGTGATGATCCGGGGCACCTTCGCCAACATCCGGCTCAAGAACCTCCTGCTCGACGGGGTCGAGGGTGGCTTCACCCGCAACTTCCTCGCCGGGGGCGAGCAGGCGTTCATCTACGACGCCGCCGCGGCATACCAGGCGGCGGGTGTGCCGCTCGTCGTGCTCGCGGGCAAGGAATACGGCTCCGGCTCCTCGCGCGACTGGGCGGCCAAGGGCACCCGACTGCTCGGGGTGAAGGCGGTCATCGCGGAGAGCTACGAGCGGATCCACCGCTCCAACCTCATCGGCATGGGCGTGCTGCCGCTGCAGTTCCCAGACGGCCAGACGGCCGACTCGCTCGGGCTGGAGGGCACCGAGACCTTCGACATCGCCGGGGTCACCGCGCTCAACGACGGGGTCACTCCGCGCACGCTGCACGTGACGGCCACGAAGCCCTCGGGTGAGGTCACCGAGTTCGACGCGGTGCTGCGCATCGACACCCCCGGCGAGCGCGACTACTACCGCAACGACGGCATCCTCCAATACGTCCTGCGCTCGCTCGTCCACTGAATCGGGCCCGCGACCACGCGGTATGCCGCCCACCGGCACCGGCGCGCGCCACGTCACCCACGCCGGGTGACGTGGCGTCGCTGCCGGGCTATGCCAGACGTGTCGGGTGACGCATGATCGGCATAGCGCCGCTGGCACACTGGGCCGGTGAGCGGCCCTGCGATCTCGACCCCCAGCTGGCCCGATCCGGCTGCGTCGAGGGTCGTCGTGCCGGCACCGGCGGCCGGGCCCGGTAACTGGTCGGGGGCAGCGAGCGCCGTGCGGGTCGGCGACGAGATCGTGCTCGCCTATCGGGTGCGTCGACCGCTCGACGAAGGCCGCGGAGTCGCGGTCGTCGTCGCTCGTTCGCCTGACGGGCTGCGGTTCGAGACGGTGTGCGAGATCAGCCGGGAGGCATTCGGCGCCGCCTCGCTCGAGCGGCCGTGCCCGGTGCCGCTGGAGGGCGGCGGTTGGCGGCTCTACCTCTCCTGCGCGACGCCGAATTCCCGCCATTGGTGGGTGGATTCGCTCACGGCGGCGACCCTCGAGGAGCTGCCTGCGGGCGAGCGCGCCGTCGTGCTCGCCGGCGACGACAGCGTCGGCCTCAAGGACCCCGTCGTCCGGTGTGCGGGTGGCTGGTGGCGGATGTGGGCCACCGCTCACCCGCTCGACCTGCCGGGCGAGGAGGACCGGATGACCACGCGGCTCTTCACGAGTACCGACGGCCTCGAATGGGCGGACGAGGGAGTCGTGCTCGCGCCGCACCCGGGTGGTTGGGACGCGCGGGGGACCCGGGTGGCCGCGGTGCTCGGCGAGGACCCGCTCGTCCTGCTCTACGACGGGCGGCCGGACGCCGCGTCCAACTGGTTCGAGACGACCGGCGCCGTGGTCGCGGTCGACGGAGCGCTCACGCGCGTGGACGGGGTGCGTCTGGTGAGTCCGCACTCCGACGGGGCCTTCCGCTACGTCACGGTCGTCTCCGAGCCGGCCGGTGGACTGCGCTGGTATGCCGAGCAGGCCCGCCCCGATGGTGCACACGACCTCGTCACCGGTGTATTCCTGCCGGCAACGGGCCGGCCCGCTATGCCAGACGTGACGGGTGGCGCACGCCTGGCATAGCGGCGAGCTGTCGCCGCCGGACGGCATACTCGTCGGCGTGAACGCGCACGCCCCTGCTGGCTGGCCGCACGGCGTGCCGCCTGCGGATACGCCGGGATGGGAGCGGCGGGCCGTCGGATGGCTGCTCGACCACTGCCCGCCCGACTACCGGGCCTACGTCGGGTGGCGCAAGAATCCGGTCGCGCTCGCCTGGCTCGCGCGCTGCCACCTCGACGGCCAGATCACGGCGATGCGCGAGGCCTACCGGACTGCGCGCGTCGAGCTCGGGCCACACGTCACGCCGGAGGCATTGGCCGAGATCATCAGCCAGATCGAGACCGAGGGGCTGCGGCTGCGGGCCGCCCGTCGTGGCGCCGAGCTCATCCACCAGGCCCTGCAGGGTCGGCGCTTCGTCCCCCGGCTCTAGCTGCTCACCGGCGCGGTTTCAGTCACCTCGGGCGCAGGGCTGCCGACCGACGCGACCGCAGGTCGGGCATGCCGGTCGCCCGGGGTGAACTAGACTCGGTCGACGCGGGTGGGCTGTGAACACCGGCGAGCGACCCGGTCACCGAGGGCGGATGGAGGCGTGTCCGTGGGCCTGTTGGACTCCCTTCGGGGACCCTCGGACCTGCGCACCCTGGCACCCGAGCAACTGCCGGACCTGGCTCGGGAGATTCGCGAATTCCTCGTCTCGGCGGTGACCCGCACGGGTGGCCACCTGGGGCCCAACCTGGGGGTCGTCGAGCTCACCATCGCGCTGCACCGGGTCTTCGACTCGCCCCAGGACACCATCGTCTTCGACACCGGCCACCAGGCCTACGTCCACAAGTTGCTCACCGGGCGGCAGGACTTCGCGAACCTGCGCACCAAGGGGGGCCTGTCCGGTTACCCCAGCCGGGCCGAGTCCCCGCACGACGTCGTCGAGAACTCGCACGCCTCGACCGCGCTGTCGTGGGCCGACGGGATCGCCAAGGCGCGCCGGCTGCGCAAGGAGTTCGACCGGCATACCGTCGCGGTCATCGGTGACGGGGCACTCACCGGCGGCATGGCCTGGGAGGCGCTCAACAACATCGCGGTGGAGAAGGACCTGCCGCTGGTCATCGTCGTCAACGACAACGCCCGCTCCTATGCCCCGACCAAGGGCGGCCTGGCCGACCACCTGGCCACCCTGCGCACTACCCAGGGTTACGAGCACGTCCTCGACATGGGCAAGCGGGCGGTGCGGCGCACCCCGGTCGTCGGCCCCGTGATGTATGGGACCCTGCACGGGATGAAGAAGGGCCTCAAGGACATGCTCTCCCCGCAGGGGATGTTCGAGGACCTCGGGCTCAAATATGTCGGGCCGGTCGACGGGCACGACGAGCAGGCCATCGAGCACGCGCTGCGCAAGGCGCGCTCCTTCGGCGGGCCGGTCATCGTGCACGTCATCACCAAGAAGGGCAAGGGCTACCAACTCGCCCGCGACAACGAGGCCGACCGCTTCCACGCCGTCGACCGGATCAATCCCGAGACCGGTCTGCCGTTGCAGGTGAAGGGGCGGATCTGGACCGACGAATTCTCCGATGCGATCGTGCGCGTCGGAGAGCGCCGTCCCGACGTGGTGGCCATCACGGCGGCGATGCTCATTCCCGTTGGGCTGGAAGAGTTTTCGCGTCGGTTCCCGGACCGGGTATTCGATGTGGGGATTGCCGAGCAGCATGCACTCACCATGGCCGCGGGCCTGGCCTATGCCGGGCTGCACCCGGTCGTCTGCGTCTATGCGACCTTCCTCAACCGGGCCTTCGACCAGCTGCTCATGGACTGCGCCCTGCACCGCGCCGGGGTGACGGTCGTCCTCGACCGGGCCGGGGTGACCGGCACCGACGGTGCCAGCCACAACGGCATGTGGGACCTCACGATCACCGGCCTCATGCCCGGCGTGCGGGTCTGCGCACCGCGCGACGCGATCGAGCTCGAGCGCGCGCTCGGCGAGGCGGTCGAGGTCTCCGACGGACCGACGGTGCTGCGATTCTCCAAGCAGAACCCACCGGCACCGCTGGCCGCCCTGCGGGCGGTCGGCTCGGTCGACGTGTTGCGCGACCCCGACGTCGGTAGGCCGGTCGATCTGCTTCTCGTCGGCATCGGCGAGATGTGCACGACCGCGGTGGCCGTCGCCAGGAAGCTCACCGCCGCCGGCTTCGGAGTCCAGGTGGTCGACCCCCGTTGGGCGGTCCCGGTGGGCCCGGATCTCGTCGACCTCGCCCGCAGCGCAGGGCGGATCGCGGTGATCGAGGACAACGTCGTCGTCGGGGGAGTGGGCTCGCAGATCGCGCAGGCACTGCGCGAGGCGGGGCTGACCACGCCGGTGCACGTGCACGGCATACCGAAGCGCTTCTTCGGCCACGCCAGCCGAGGGGAGATTCTCGAGGAGATCGGGCTCACCCCCGAGGCGATCGCGGACTCGCTCGCCGCGACAATGGGGGCATGAGCCCCTTCGTGCATGATCTGTCGGTGGGCGAGCCCGCCGCCGACGCCCCCGTCGTCGTCCTCGTCCACGGCATCACCGCCAACGGCCTGTGGTGGCCGCGCTTCGCAGCCGAGCTCGCCCGGCGACGGCCGGACGTGCGCATCCTCGCCCCGGACCTGCGAGGCCGCGCGCAGAGCCCGGCCGACCCGGACCACGGGGGGCTCGACGTGCACGTCGCCGACCTGCTCGCCATCGCCGAGGCCGCGCCCGCGCCGCCGCTGGTCGTCGGGCACTCGATGGGGGCGATGGTGACGGCCCTCTTTTCGGCCGCTCACCCGAGCGCGCTGCGTGGCGCGGTGCTCGTGGACGGCGGACTGTCCTTCCCGCTGCCGCCTGGGCTCGACGTCGACGCGACACTGGCCACGGTGCTCGGTCCGTCGCTCCAGCGGCTCACGATGAGCTTCCCGGACGAGGACGCGTTCGTCGCCTTCGTCGCGACCAACCCCGCGATCGCCGGGCTGCTCGCGGGCGAGGACCGGGAGGCGATGCTCACCTACCTCCGGCACGACATGGTCCACGGGCAGGACGGGCTTGTCCGCAGCTCGTGTTCGGATGCCGCGATCCGTGCCGACGGGCGGGACCTCATGGCGCACCCGCGACTGCCCGGTGCCGTTGCGGCGGCCGTCGCCGCCGGGGTGCCGATGGAGTTCCTCTGGGCGCGGCGCGGACTCTTCGACGAGCCGCAGGGCCTCTACGACGAGGGCCGGCTCGCCGCCCTGGCTTTGCCCGAGGCGCTGCGGGTCACCCACGTGCCCGACACCAACCACTTCGACATCCTGCTGCACGCCGAAGGGATCGCGGCGACCTGCGACGCCGTGGAGCGGCTGCTCGCGGTCTGACCCTCCGGCCGTGGCTCCCGCGTCCCGCCTCCCACCCACGGGGCAGGTAAGCGTGTGAGTGTTGCCGATTGGACGCGATTTGGCGCCCCTGGGCGTACCCACGGCAACACTCGAGCGCTTACTCGCGGCGAGCGCGACGGCGGGCGGCAGGGGGGAGCAGCAGGCGCAGTCGCAGGGCGAGTTGGATCTCGAGCGAGGGGTCGGGGTCGGTCCACTCCTCGCCCAGGAGTGCCGAGATGCGGCTGAGCCGCTGGGTGACGGTGTTCGCGTGGACGTGCAACGGCTCGGCAGCTCGCTGGGCACTGCGACCCGCGGCGAAGAATGCCTCGAGGGTGGCGCGCAGTTCGGTGTCATGGGCGCGGTCGTAGTCGAGCACCGGCCCCAACACCCGTCGCACATAGTCGGCGACGTCGGGCGTCGAACCCACGACCAGGCCGGCAAAGCCCAGATCGGTCGCGGCGACCGCCTCGCCGCGACGTCCGAGAGCGAGCATGGTGTCGACCGTCCGCCGCGCCTCGGCTGCCGCGGCGGGTATGCCGTCCGGTCCAGTGATCGGGCCGACCCCGGCCGCGGTGACCTCGCCGAAGCCGTGCATCCGCTCGACGAGGTGGCGGGCGGCCGTTCCCGGATCTTCCCCGGGGACGAGGATCAGGACGGTGCGACCGTGCTCTCCGACGAGTCCCCCACCCCCGACGGCGGCACCCGCGGCCAGGACCAGGCTGCTCACCGGCTGGGTGGTCGGTCGCAGGCAGACGACACAGAACGGGACTGTCGGGTCGAATCCCTGAGCCCGGCCGAGCCGGGACGCCTCGGCCGGATCGAGGGCTCCGGTCACGAGGTCGGCCACGAGGTCCGAGCGGACGCGCTGGCGGGCAAGCTCTGCCTGCCGCTCGAACAGCAGGACGAGAGCGGTCACCATGGCGGCGCGCTCGACGATGCGCCAATCCGCGGGTGCGAGCGTCTGCGCCTCCCCGGTGAGCACTGCCATGGGATCGGTCCCCGCCCGCAGGAGCACGGCATACCGGTTGCCCTCGCTCACCACGCGCCCGGCCGCTCGGGCCTGCTCGACCACCGGGTCGCCCGACAACGGATCGAGTGACCCGAGGGCGGCCGGAGCTCCCGGGGCCGGCCCGAACTCGCTGCGCCGCATGCCCTTCGCGTCGACGAGGACCGCCCAGCCACCGAGCAGGTCGACGAGGGCACGGGTGATGTCGTCGACCCCACCGCCGGCGACGACGAGGCTTGAGAAGCGGTCGTGGGCCGCGGCCGAGCGCTCGATGGCCTCGCCGTGGCGACGGACGGCGTCGTGGGCCAGGGAGAGTTCGCGCAGGGTGGCCTGAGTCTCGTGGAGCGCTCGGACCTGCACGATGGAAACGGCAGCCAGGGTCGCGAGCGAGCCGAGCAGGCCGACCTCTTCGTGGGTGAAGGCATGCCGGGAACGGTTCGCGGCGAAGAGCACGCCGACGAAATCGCCGCCGACGACCAGGGGCGTGCCGCAGATCGCGACCAACCCCTCGTCGGCCACCCCGGAGTCGATCGTGGGCGTGTGGGCGAACCGTTGGTCGTGCGGATAGTCCGGCGACCACCACGGTTGCAGGGTGGAGGCCACGAGCCCGCCGAGCCCCGCCCCGAGTTCCAGCCGCAGGGCTCGGAAGCTCGCCGCGACCGTGCCGTCGGTGGCCCGCATATAGGTGTCACCCCGGTCGGCGTCGAAGAGGGTGAGGTATGCGACGTCGGTGCCCAGGAGCATCCGGGTGCGGTGGACGATCGCGTCGAGGACCCGCTCGGGATCGTGGGCGGCTGCGAGATCGCGAGCGGTGTCCACGAGGGCCCGCAGCTCACGTTCGCGTCGGCGCTGGTCTTCGAGCAGCCGGGCGGCCGAGAGCGCGAGCTCCCGGGCCTGCGGATCGGCCGACACCCGCCCGACGGCCGCCGTGTCCGCCCCGTCGGCGAGCAGTCGCAACAGCGCGAGAGTGGAATCGTCGGCCACGCCCGCCCATGTTAGGCCCCCGGCAGGCCGGCGGACCCGTCACGCAGAGGGAAGGACCAGACGGATCTGGTCGGCGAGGCTGCCGGGCTCACTGCCGCCGGCGAGCGTGTCGATCCGATCGACCGCCGCGGCAAGGTCCGCGTGGCTTGGCACGTTGTCGAAGTGGACGCCGACGCCCTCGACGAGGCTCACCCGCGCGTAGCGGCCGGCGCCGACCGAGTAGACATGGCCGGTGACCGGGCACTCGTTCGAGGCGAGCCAGGTGACCAATGGCGACACCCAGGCGGGGTCGAGGCGCTCGAGTTGCTCGGGTCCCATCATCGTCTCGGTCATCGCCGAGCGGGCCAGTGGGGCGATCGCATTGACCCGGACGCCCGCGCGTGCCCCCTCGAGGGCGAGGGTCCGCGTGAGGCCGACCAGACCGGCCTTGGCCGCGGCGTAGTTGGCCTGACCGAAGTTGCCGTAGAGCCCCGAGCCCGAGGTCGTGTTGACGATCGCCCCGCCCCGCTCGAGCAGGTGCGGCCACGCCGCCTTGCTCAGGTGGAAGGCACCGTGCAGGTGCACGGCGAGCACCTCGTCGACCATCTCGCGGGTCACCTTGGCGAAGCTCTTGTCGCGGATGATCCCCGCATTGTTGACCAGCACGTCGAGACGACCGTATGCCGCGACCGCGGCCTCGACGATGGCCTCCCCACCCTCCCAGGTGTCGACCCCGACGCGGACCCCGATCGCGGCCCCGCCGGATTCGACGATCTGCGCCACGACCGGGCCCGGATCGAGCAGGTCGTTGACGACGACTCGCGCGCCGAGAGCGGCGAAGGCGAGCGCATGACTGCGCCCGAGCCCTCCGCCTGCCCCGGTGACGAGGACGACGGTTCCCTCCATGGGTCCCTCGATGGACATCGGCTCAGCTCCTGTTCGACAGTGGGTGGCGTTCAGACAGGCAGGTGGGTGGGCCGCTGACGCGGCGGGCGGGGCGGGGTGGGGCGCAGCTCGGCTGCCAGCCCCATGGGGGCGGGACGGAAGATCCGCGGGTCCATGAGCGCGAGCTCGTCGATGATCGGCTCGAAGTCCATCCGGGCCAGGACATCTCGCTCGAGGTCGATGCCCGGAGCGATCTCGACGAGGGCGAGTCCGGCCTCGGTCGCCCGGAAGACCGCGCGCTCGGTGACGTAGAGGACTTGCTGGCCGAGCGAGGCGGCATACCGGCCGTTGAAGGTGACCTGCTCGACCTGCTCGACGAGCTTGCGGTGGGCACCCTCGGTGCGCACGCGCAGCGCGCCGTCGGCGATGTCGACGGACAGGCCGCCGGCCGTGAAGGTGCCGACGAACACGACCGTGCGGGCGGTCTGACTGATGTCGATGAATCCGCCGGCACCGGTGAGCCGGGGGCCGAAGCGCGAGACGTTGACATTGCCCGCCCGGTCGACCTCGGCGAGACCGAGCACGGTGAGGTCGAGTCCGCCACCCTGGTAGAAGTCGAACTGCTGGTTCTGGTCGATGAGCGCGTCCGGATTGAGGGCGGCGCCGAAGTCGCCGCCCGCGGCGGGCATCCCGCCGATGACACCAGGCTCGGCGGTGAGCGTGATCCGGTCGATGACGCGCTCCTCCGCGGCGACGCTGGACACCCCGTCCGGCATCCCGATCCCGAGATTGACCACGCCTCCGTCGGGCAGCTCGAAGGCGGCCCGGCGGGCGGTGACCTTGCGTTCGCTCATCGGCATCGGCGGGATCATCGACAGCGGGATGCGTACCTCGTGGGCATAGCCGGGGTTGAACGGCGTCGCGTAGGTCTGCCCGTGCAGCTCCGGCGGCGCGAGCACCACCGCGTCGACGAGGATGTGGGGGATCTTTACCAGACGTGGGTTCAACGAGCCTGCCTGGACGATCCGCTCGACCTGCACGATCACCCTTCCGCCGCTGTTTCGGGCGGCCGATGCCATGGCGAGGTTGTCGAGGGTGAGCGCCTCGCGCTCCATGCTCACGTTGCCCAGCTCGTCGGCGCTCGTGCCGCGCAGGAGGGCGACATCGATCGGGCGGGCGTGGTAGAAGAGCAGTTCCTCGCCGCCCAGCGAGATTACCTCGACGAGGTCCTCGGTGCTGCGCGTGTTGACCCTGCCGCCCTCGGACCGCGGGTCGACGAAGGTATGCAGGCCGATCCGGGAGACCGTGCCCGGCAGGCCGGCGGCGATGTCGCGGTAGAGCCGGCTCACCACTCCCTGGGGCAGGTTCCAGCCCTCGATCTCGCCGGAGACCGCGAGCGCCGCGACCTTGGGGATGAGGCCCCAGTGCCCACCGACCACCCGCTTCAACAGCCCCGGGACGGCCAGACGGTTGAGTCCGCGCTCACCCCCGTCTCCCTGACCGGCTGCGAAGTAGAGGGTGAGGCCGGCCGGCTCGCCGGTCTCCCGGAAGCGCCGGGCCAGGCCCTCGAGGAGGGCGTCGGGCGTGCCGCACCCCACGAAGCCGGAGGTGGCGATCGTGTCACCGCTGCGGACGAGGGCCATCGCCTCGTCGAGCGTGTGCACGACCGCGTGGGCGACGGGGTCGGCCATGAGGGCTCCTGGGCGTGCGAGGGTTGAGGGTCGAATGGCGCCGCTGCGAGTGCTCGCGACGCTGCGCCGAGTCCCATGACATCACCGGCTCACCGGAGGAGATGTGTGTGGACGGCATACTCTTGGCCTCTTCTCATGGGTGCGCAGCACACTGAGCCTCGTGCCCGAGCCGTCCACGATGGGACGCATCCCGCACTGCCCACGCTTCCGGCAGGAGTACCCGTGTCCTTCATCATCGTCCTGGCCGCGTTGGCCTTCCTCATGTGGATGGCCTATCGGGGCCACAGCGTCATCCTCTTCGCGCCCATTGCCGCCATGGGTGCCGTGCTGCTCACCGACCCGTCTCTCGTCGCCCCGATGTTCACCGGCCTGTTCATGGACAAGATGGTCGGCTTCATCAAGAACTACTTCCCGGTCTTCCTGCTCGGGGCCATCTTCGGCAAGACGATCGAGATGTCCGGCTTTGCCCGCTCGATCGTCACCTGGGTGATCAAGATCGTCGGGGCCAAGCGGGCGATCCTGTCGATCGTCCTCGTCTGTGCGCTGCTCACCTACGGCGGCGTCTCGCTCTTCGTCGTCGTCTTCGCGGTCTACCCCTTCGCCGCCGAGATGTTCCGGATGGGCGACATCCCCAAGCGCCTCATCCCCGGCACCATCGCGCTCGGCGCCTTCACCTTCACCATGGACGCCCTGCCGGGTACCCCGCAGATCCAGAACATCATCCCGACGACCTTCTTCAAGACCACCGCGTATGCCGCCCCGATCCTCGGTTTCGTCGGGGCGATCTTCGTCTTCACCCTCGGCATGCTCTACCTCGAGCGCGCGCGGAAGAAGGCCGTGGCCAAGGGTGAGGGTTACGGCGACGGGCACATCAACGAGCCCGAGGTCTTCAGCGGCGATCGCAAGGTCAACCCGGCGATCGCGATCCTGCCGCTCGTGCTCGTGGGCGTGGTCAACAAGATCCTCACCAGCGTGATCCCCAACTTCTACGGCGACAAGACCTCGTTCTCACCGACCGTCGTGGGCAAGTCCGACCCGGTCACCGTCGCCACCTCGCCGAACGTCGCCATCTGGGCCGTCGAGGGTGCCCTGCTCGTCGGGATCATCTCGGTCCTCGTCCTGGCTTGGAAGCCGGTCACCCGGCACTTCGCCCATGGGTCCAAGGAGGCGGTCGGCGGCGCGATGCTCGCGGCCACCAACACCGCGTCCGAGTACGGTTTCGGAGCCGTCATCGCCGCGTTGCCCGGCTTCCTCGTGGTGGCGAACGGGCTGGCCAAGATCCCCAACCCGCTCGTCAACGAGGCCGTCACGGTCAACGTGCTCGCCGGCGTCACCGGTTCGGCGAGTGGCGGGCTCTCGATCGCGCTCGGTGCGATGTCGAACACCTTCATCGAGAACGCGACGGCAGCCGGCATACCGATGGAGGTCCTGCACCGGGTCGCGTCGATGGCCAGCGGCGGGATGGACACGCTTCCGCACAACGGTGCGGTCATCACGCTGCTCGCGGTCACCGGGCTCACCCACAAGGTGTCCTACAAGGACATCTTCGCGATGACGATCATCAAGACCGTCGCGGTCTTCTTCGTCATCGCCTTCTACTACCTCACCCACCTCGTCTGACGCTGGTCCGAGCGGGCGCTCTCGCAGCGCCCGCTCCAACCCGCAGGTGGCGGATATGGGCCGCTCGGAAACCTCCGGGCCGGCCCATTTCCGCACTCTGGGCCCGGGCGTCGGCCCATTTCCGCACCCAGGGGCACCTGCAGCGGCCCAGCACCGAGGTCAGGAGTCGCCGAAGACCTCGATGGTGGCGCCGAGGGCGTTGAGCCGGTCGGCGAGGTCCTCGTAACCACGGTTGATCACGTAGACGTTGCGCAGCACCGAGACCCCGGGCGCGGCGAGCATCGCGAGCAGCACGACCACCCCGGGGCGCAGTGCCGGAGGGCACATCACCTCGGCCGCCCGCCACTTCGTCGGCCCCTCCACCAGCACTCGGTGGGGGTCCATGAGCTGGACCGAGGCGCCCACCTTGGTGAGTTCGGTGAGGTAGATCGCCCGGTTGTCGTAGACCCAGTCGTGGATGAGCGTCTGCCCCGTGGCCATCGCCGCGATGAGGGCGAAGAAAGGCAGGTTGTCGATGTTGAGCCCGGGGAAGGGCATCGGGTGGATCTTGTCGATCGGCGCGTGCAGCGGCCCGGGATGAGTGGTGAGGTCGACGAGGCGGGTGCGCCCGTTGACCGAGGGATACTCCGGCGACACCTCGCATCGCATCCCCATGCCCTCGAGGGTGGCCAGCTCGATCTCCATGAACTCGATCGGCACCCGTTCGATGGTGATGACCGACTCGGTGACGACGGCCGCGGCGAGCAGCGACATCGCCTCGATGGGGTCCTCGCTGGGGGAGTACTCCACGTCGACGTCGATGTCGGCCACCCCGGTGACGCGCAGGGTCGTCGTCCCGATCCCCTCGATGCCGACCCCGAGCTCCTGGAGGAAGAAGCACAGGTCCTGGACCATGTAGTTGGGACTCG
Source organism: Actinomycetes bacterium (assembly GCA_029552065.1). Lineage (GTDB taxonomy): Bacteria > Actinomycetota > Actinomycetes > Actinomycetales > Dermatophilaceae > Phosphoribacter. Next base: position 1,511 of record JAKPEG010000078.1, on the reverse strand, counting down.
CGTTGCGGATGACGGTGGTGCCGGGGTTGCGGGCGGCGGCGAGCAGGACGTTCTCGGTAACGGTGTCGCCGCGCTCGGTGAGGATGATCGGCCGGTCCGGCTGGTGCGGGGTGGAGACCGCCTCGTAGAAGCCGTGGGTCGCCACGACGTCCAACCCGAAGGCCCGCAGCGCGGCCAGGTGAGGCTCCACCGTCCGGGTGCCCAGGTCGCAGCCGCCGGCATAGGGGAGCCGGAAACGGTCCCGGTCGTGCAGGAGCGGCCCGAGGAACATGAGCACCGTCCGGGTCCGACGGGCCGCCTCGGCGTCCATCCCCTCGAGGTCGAGCACCGCGGGCGGCACGATCTCCAGGTCGTTGGAGTCCGGCAACCAGCGCACCCGGACGCCGATCGAGGTGAGCACCTCGATGATCCGGTTGACCTCCTCGATCCGGGCGAGGTTGCGCAGCGTCGTGCGACCTCGGTTGAGCAGGGTCGCGCACAGGAGGGCGACGGCGGCGTTCTTCGAGGTCTTCACCGCGATCCGGCCCGAGAGCTTGCGCCCGCCGACGATCCGCAGGTGCTGCGGCCGGGCCGTGCCGAAGGTGACGAGTTCGCGTTCGAGCGCGCCGCCGATGCGCGCGAGCATCTCGAGGGACAGGTTCTGCTGCCCCTGCTCGATCCGGGCGACCGCGCTCTGGCTCGTGCCCAGGCGCTTGCCGAGCTCGGACTGGGTCAGCCCCTGGTGGCGGCGGGCGTCCCGGATCAGCACGCCGATGCGTTCGCGGTAGTTCTCGGGCACGAGGCGATGATATCTCGTCTGTGAGATGTCATCGCGCCCGCCGGACGCCCAAGACCGGGGCAAACCCGAGGGTATGCCGGGTGGCGAGCACGCGGCATACCCTCGGGTGGGTGCGGGTCAGGCGGGAACGCTCGCCGCGCCGGGCGGGAGGAAGCGGCCGCCCGCGACCGCCTCGGACACCCCGGAGCGGTCGAGCAGCGGGGTGAGCCCACCGTTCCAGAACTGGAAGCCGGCCCCGGTGATCATCGCGAGGTCGATGTCGAGGGGCGCCTGCGCGACGCCCTCGTCGAGCATGAGCCGGGCCTCCTGGGCCATCGCCCCGAGCACCCGCTCGCGGACCTGGGCAGGGGTGAGGACGACCGGGTTCTGGGGCGTGAGGAGCAGCTCGAGCACCTCGGGGTCGGGAGTGGGCTTGCCGGCGACGAGCTTGTAGAAGCCCGGCTTGCCCGCCTGGACGATCCGCTTGAGGGTCTCCGAGACGTAGAACCGGTCGGGGAAGGCCCGCAGGAGGGTCTCGCCGTTGTGCAGGGCGATCGCCGGGCCGACGAGACCGAGGAGGATGAACGGCGGCATCGGGGCGAAGCCCATGAAGGCCGCGTCGATGACCTCGACCGGGGTGCCCGCGTCGTTGACCCGACCCACCTCGCCCATGAACCGCCCGAGCAGCCGGTTGACGATGAACGACGGGCTGTCCTTCACGAGGATGCACGTCTTCTTGAGGGTCGCGCCGACC
>JAKPEG010000076.1 GCA_029552065.1 Actinomycetes bacterium | reverse complement strand
GGCACCTGCGGCATCCGGAGCTGCACCTCGACCGGTTCGGCGTATCGGCGCACGACGACATGACCCCTTCCAGGGCTCGGTGACGACTGTGACGACCGACGGACTCGACCCATCCGCGGCTCCTGGCGACATCTCTCGACCCCGACATCACCAGAACATGTGTTCGAGAAAGACTCTAGCCGCCCCCACCGACAGCCTGTCAAGCCGGCCTCGACCGCCCACTACCGTGAGGCCGTGCGACACGAGGACATCGGTCTCATCGCCCTGGGCATCGTCCCCGTGCTGCTCGTGTTGCCCGTCCTCTGGTGGTATCGCCGACGCGGCCGGGACGAGGTCTTCGAGGGCATCACCCCCGGCGAGATCCCGGGACAGGGCCACGAGGTGCGTCGGGTGCGGGTGCGGCGGGGCACCGAGTATGCCGGTCCGATCGCCGTGCGCTTCACCCCGCCCGACGGGGTCACCCCGGGCCTGGCCGGTACGGTCATCGACGGCAGCGCCGACCGGCAGGACCTGTCGGCGACCCTCATCGACCTCGCGGTGCGCGGCTACTTCCGGATCCACCCGCAGGCCCAGAGCACGCGCCCAGGCCAGTCCGACCGGCCCGACCGGCCCGACCGGCCCGACCGGAAGGGGCGCCCCGCCACCCGCGACTACCTGCTTACGATGCCCGACCCGCTGCCCTCCCTCGACGGGTGCAGCGACGTCGAACGCACCCTGCTCTCCGCCCTCTACGCGAAGGCACCCCAGGTGCGACTGAGCGAGCTCGGCCCCGACTTCGCCCAGGCAATGCGGGTGGCCCGGGTCGGGCTCTATCGCGAGGTCGTCGACCACGGGTGGTACACCCAGCACCCCCGCATCCAGAAGCGTCGCCTGGGCTGCCTCATGACCCCCGTGCTCGTGCTCGCTGCCGCCGTCACGGCCCTGGGGGTCTGGCAGCTGCGCGCCCGCGGCGAGGCCGGCGCCGTCGGCTACCTCTTCCCCGCGGGGATCCTGCTCGCGGCATACCTGCTCTTCCGCGGGGCACGTCAGCGCTCGGCCCGCACCGCCGAGGGCAGCGCGGTGCGGATCCAGGCGCTGGGCTTCCGCGAATACCTCACCAAGGCCGAGGCCAACCAGATCCGCTTCGAGCAGGCGCGCGACCTGTTCAGCCGCTACCTGCCCTATGCCATCGTCTTCGGCGTCGCCGACCACTGGGCCCGGGTCTTCGGCGAGGTGGCCGCACGCGCACACGCCGCCGGCTGGGCCGACGCGATCTTCGACCTCGGGTGGTTCGACATCGCCGACCTCGCCGATCTCGGCTTCGACCTCACCTCGGGCGGCCCGAGCCTGCTCGACGCCCTCAGCGCTCCGGACGGCCTCGACGCCCTCGCCGGGATCGGCGACCTCGCAGGCGGCATCGGTGACGCCCTGGGCGGGGTGGCGAGCGGGGTCGGCGACTTCGCCTCCTCGGCCGCCGACCTGCTGGGCGGCGGCGACGGATGCGACCTCGGCGGCTGCGACGGCTGCGACCCGTTCTGACGGGGACCGCCGCAACCCCTACCCTCGGCCCATGACCGACCTGCCGGACCCCCAGCACTCCCTGCTCGCCCATCCCGGGGTTGCCCGGGTGCGCGCCGCCCTCGCCGCCGCGGGCGTGCCCGGGCAGGTGGTCGTCCTCGACGACACCGCGCGCACGGCCGCCCAGGCGGCTGCCGCGCTCGGAGTCGAGGTCGCCCAGATCGCCAACTCGCTCGTCTTCGCCGCCGAAGCCGGTCCCGGTGACGAGCCCGAACCACTGCTCGTCCTCACCTCCGGCGGGCACCGGGTGGACACCGCCAAGGTCGCCACCGACCTCGGCCTGCACCGGCTCGGGCGCGCGGACGCCGACTTCGTCCGCGAGCGGACCGGCTTCGCCATCGGCGCAGTCGCCCCGGTCGGGCACACGGCCCCGCTGCGGACCCTCGTCGACGAGGCGCTCGCGGCATACCCGGTCGTGTGGGCGGCCGCGGGGCACCCGCACGCCGTCTTCCCCACCACCTTCGCGGAGTTGGTCGCCATGAGCGGCGGTATGCCGGTGCAGGTCGCCTGAGCGCGCCGAGGTCGCGCGGTGCGGGCTGTCCTGCACCGCACGGCATACCGCAGTCGTCCCGCCCGCGTGAGGAAGTCGGGGAATCTGAGTATCCGTACGGATGCCCCCCAACGCCGACGCTGACACAGTGGTCCCACACGGGGGCGGTGGAGGCGCCCGGTGGCAACACGGGACCCGCAGGGGGTTGCCCGCGTTGTCACCGGGCGTCACGCCGAGGGGCGCCCGGGTGCCGCTTCACCGGGGAAGCCGATCCGAGAATCGACACCGGATCCGTTATCAGGTCGTTGCGGCGCGTCGGGGATGCGGGCGCCCTCCCCTGTCGTTGAATCCTCCGGACGGCACCAGGTCGTCCACACGAGAGGGACAACCGACATGGGTGCAGAGATCCTGCCCTGGGTCTTCACCACCGGCTGGGCCAGCGGCATCAACGCCTATGCCGTCGTGCTCGTCATGGGGCTGGCCGAGCGGATCTTCCACGTGGCCGGCCTGCCGGCGGTGCTCGGACGCACCGACGTGCTCGTCGGCGCCGGGATCCTCTTCGTCATCGAGATGGTCGCCGACAAGATCCCCTACCTCGACTCGACCTGGGACTCGATCCACACCGTCGTGCGGCCCGCGGTCGGCGCGACCCTCGGCTACCTGCTCGGCCACGAGAACGCCGACCTCAACGCCGCCTTCACCGCGGCCACCGGCGGCATCCTCGCCATGGCCTCCCACCTGGTCAAGGCCGGCACCCGAGCCGCCGTCAACACCTCGCCGGAGCCGGTGAGCAATGTCGTCGTCTCGACCGCCGAAGACGTCACCGTCGCGGCCGTGATGACGACCGCTTTCGCCAATCCGTGGCTGGCTGCGGGGATCGCCGGGCTGCTGCTCGTCGGCGGGGCGATCGTCGTCTTCCTCCTGCTCTCCCGGGTGCGGCGGTTCAAGGCCCGCTACGACGCCTGGGGCGAACGGGCCGGGATCGCCGCGCCGCGGTCCGGCCCGCCACGCGAGGTCGCCCGGCGCAACTCCTCCCGCGACGAATAGCGCCGTCCCCCTGCACCTGGGCCTCGGCGCAGGCCTACTGCGCCGCCTCGAGCCCGAGGTTGTCCCACACCTGCAGCGTCGCCGTCGAGCGGTTCATCGTGATGAAGTGGATGCCCGGCGCCCCGTCGGCGAGCAGCTGCTGGGCCAACTCGGTGGCGATCTCCACGCCCACGGCGCGCACCGCGACCGGGTCGTCGGCCACCGCCTCGAGCCGCTCGGTGACCGAGCGCGGCACCGGCTGACCGGACAGCTGTGTCATCCGGGCCAGCTGTTTCACGTTGGTCACCGGCATGAGCCCCGGGATGATCGGCAGGTCGCAGCCGCGCGCCACCACCCGGTCGCGCAGGACGGCATACGCCTCGCGGGTGAAGAAGAACTGGGTGATCGCGAACTCGGCGCCCGCCTGCGCCTTGCGCACGAGGATGTCGGCGTCGTGGTCGAGGCTCGGGCTCTCGGGGTGGCGGTCCGGGAAGGCGGCCACGCCCACGGTCATCGGCGCGAGTTCGCGCACCAGCGCCACCAACTGTTCGGCATGGTCCAGACCTTGCGGATGCGACTGCCAGGGTTGGTCCAGCCCGCCCTGCGGGTCGCCCCGCAGGGCCAGGACGTTGCGCACGCCGACGGCCGCGAAGTGCCCGACGATCTGGCGCAGCTCGGCTACCGAGTGACCGACACAGGTGAGATGGGCCAGTGCCGTGAGGGTCGTCTCCTGGCTGAGCCGGTCGGTCATCCGGATGGTCCGGTCCCGGCTGGAACCGCCCGCCCCGTAGGTCACCGACACGAAGGTCGGACGGGTCTTCTCGAGGTCGCGGATGGCCTCCCACAGCGCGGTCTCCCCCGCGTCGTCCTTGGGCGGGAAGAACTCGAAACTGATCGACGGCTTGCCCTGCGCGAGCGCCTCGGGGATCGACCGAGTGAGGTGCTCGGGCCGGGGCAGGGTGCGCATGTGGTCATCCTACGAGCGGGTATGCCGTTGGCGGATCAGCCCGCCGCCGGCGGGCTCCACCGTCGCTCGCGCACGACCTGCTCGACGGTCGAGCGCACGGTCTCGAAGTCGCGGCCGGTGAGCAGCACCCGCTTGACGAACGGGAAGCCCCGCTCGAGCAGGGCGCCCCATGCGTGCACCGGCGGATTGGCCAGCTCCCACAGCCCGAGCTCCTCGTGCGTCCACCCCGGAGCCCGGCGCAGCCCCAGCTCGTCGACGAGCCGGGTGAGGCCCAACTCGTAGCGCAGGATGACCCCGCGCTTGGAGTCCTGCGGCAAGATGCCGGCGAAGAAGTCGCGCAGTTCGGGCCGGGCCAGCACTCCCCCGGCGAAGCCGAGCAGGTAGCTCTGTAGGTGCTCGGCGGGCTGCCGGTTGAGGGTCGGCCCCCACACGTGGGCGCCGCTGGACTCCATCCGTCGGACCAGTTCGTCGAGCGGGCCGAGCGGGCCCACGAGCGAGTCGTTCGTGAGCACGACCCACCGGGCAGCGGTGAGCTGCGGGAAGGCCGTGAGCGCCTCGCCCCACGAGCCGAAGTCGTAGCCGACGTTTGCCCGGCGCAGGACCGCGGTCCGGGCGGGCAGGCTGCCCACCCGCAGCCCGCGCCAGGGGTCGCGCGCGGCGACGAGGAGCACGGCATACCCCGCGTCGACCCAGGCCCGCGCGGCGGCGAGCGCGTCGGGTCGCAGCCGGCGGGACCGGGACCATTCGGCGAGCACGACCACCCGGTCGGCCGCGAGCACGGCCGGCAGGTCCCCGGCGAGGACCTGGGCCGGACCTGCGAGCAGGGCGTTGACCCGCCCGGCCAGTCGCCAGCGACCACCTGTGACGGCCCGGTTGCCCGCCCGGATCCGCTCCCGTGTGCCCGACGAACGCCACCGGACGCCGGTGCGCCGCTCCCAGTCCTGCACCCGATCAGTGAAGGTGCGGCCGTCGTCCTGCTCCCGCTCGTGAGTGCCGCGCATCGGCGTGGCACGCCCCTCGAGCCACGCGGTGAACTCCCCCGGGTGGCGTCCCCAGAGCCGGGCGACCCGCCGGGCCTGGGCCAGTTGCGCCCGGCGCAGCGCGAGTCCGGACACCTGCGCGTCGTAGCCCAGGTCGAAGTCGAAGCGCCGCGAGACGACCTGCGGGTCGACCCGTCCCCCGTTGACGATGTTGGCGAGATTGAGCCCGTGGACGACCTGGATCCACATCGGGGGTGCGGGGACCTGACGGACCGGCGCGTGTCGGCGGGCGCGGGCGTGCGGGACGGCATACACGGTGTCGGGGAGGCGACCGGGCACCCGCCGCTCGATGAGGGACAGGAACGGGCTCGACGCATTGCGACTGCGGTAGACCCCACCTCCACGGTCGATCTGCAGGCCTGCCGGGAAATTGACGAATAGCCTTTCCTCGCAGCCGAATTCGCGTTGGACGGCGGCCATGAAGTCGACCGCCATCGCGTCGTCGCTGTCGATCCGGGTGGTGAGCAGGTATGCCGCGTCGCTCACCGCCGCGACCGGGGCCGCGAAGCTGTCCCGGCGGAAGGGCTCGTGCGTCCAGATCGGGGTGAACGCCTCGTGGGCGAGGTCCTCGACGTCCTCCCGGAAGTCCTCGGGACAGCGGTCGTCGAACAGCACGAGCCATCGGAAGGGCCCCGCCCCGCGCTGCCGGAGCACCGAAGGAAGGCAGGCGTCGTAGAAGAAGCCAAGCCGGTAGCGCAGCCACGACTCCGGCATCGGCTCGGCGCCCGGTCGGAGTACGGCGCTGAACCGGGTCAGCAGGATGTGGTCGACCGCAGCGGGCACCGGCCCAGTATGCCGACGCCCGCACTAGGCTGGGAGGCGAGCCGACGGCATACCCTCTGCCGCACGACCGGAAGGCAACCCGTGACCGACCCCCTGGACCGCGAGTCGCTGCGCGCCCGGGTCGCCACCGCCATCGCCGCCGAGCTCGACACCCAGGAGCGCGTGCTCGCCGAGCTGGGCACCGATCTCGCGCCGCTGCTCGACCCGATCCGGGCCCTGCTCACCGGCGGCAAGCGGTTGCGGGCCGCCTTCGCCTACTGGGGTTACCGCGCGGCCGGTGGCCCCGAGCCGGCCGGCCTCGTGCGCCTGGCCTGCGCGATGGAGTTCTTCCAGGCCGCCGCGCTCCTGCACGACGACGTGATGGACGGCAGCGACACCCGACGCGGTATGCCGTCCGCCCACCGCGCCGTCGCGGCGCTGCACGGCGCGCGCGGCTGGTCCGGGGATCCCGACCGATTCGGCGAGGCGAGCGCGATCCTCGCCGGCGACCTGTGCCTGCAGTGGACCGACGAGCTCTATGCGACGAGCGGCCTGGACCCGGTGGGACTCGCGGCTGCTCGCGGCACCTTCGACCGGATGCGCACCCAGCTCATGGGCGGCCAGTTCCTCGACCTGCTCGAATCTGCCCGCGGATGGGCCGGGCTCGACACGGCGGAGCGGCTCGCCTCGGCCCGGCGGGTGATCCGGTTCAAGAGCGCGAAGTACACGATCGAGGCCCCGTTGCTCGTCGGTGCCCTCGCCGGCGGGGTGCCCGAGGCGGCGTTGCCGGCTCTCTCCGACTACGGGCTCGCCCTCGGCGAGGCCTTCCAACTGCGCGACGACCTGCTCGGGGTGTTCGGCTCGCCGCAGCAGACCGGCAAGCCCGCCGGCGACGACCTTCGCGAGGGCAAGCGCACGGTCCTGCTCGCCTATGCCCTCGACGCTGCCGATGCCGAGGCCACCGAGACGATCGGGGCGCTGGTCGGTCGGGCCGATCTGGGCACCGAGGGGGTCGAGCAGTTGCGCGCGATCCTCGCGCGCGGCGGCGCCGTCGATCGGGTCGAGGCGGACATCGCTTCGCTGGCCGCTGCGGCGCGGTCGGCCCTCGCCGTCGCGGCCCCGGCACTGGACCCGACGGCTGCCCTCGTCCTCGGCGAACTCGTCGAGGTGTGCACGGCCCGCGACTCCTGAGCGACGCCGGTCCCTCCGCTCCGCTCCCTGTCGTCGAGGCGTCCCTGCCTCCGCCCGTCAAGTCGGCAACACTCAAGCGCTTACATTCGCCCCAGGAGCCCCATCACCGCTCAATCGGCAACACTCAAGCGCTTACTTGCGCCCACGGGAGTGGGTGGGTCAGAAGGCGAGGGCCTGGGCGCGGCGGCGCACCTCGGTCTTGAAGCCGGCCGCCAACGCGCCGAGAGGCGTCCCTCCCCCGGGCAGGCTCGGGTCGACCGTATGCAGCCACCGGAGGATCTCCAGGTCGCTCATCCCGCCGTCGGCGAGCACGGTGAAGGTCCCTCGCAGGTCGGGACGTGGGCCGTCGGGGCCGAGGAAGCCCTCCGGCACGGCCACGGCCCGGTTGGGCCCCACCCGGTGGGTGAGCAGGTCGCGGTCGGCGATGTGCCGGCGCACTCGCGAGAGCGGTATGCCGTAGCGCTCGGCGATGTCGGGCAGGTAGACCCAGTCGCCGACGAGCGCCTCGACGGCGCCGGTCTCGTCGGCGCTGTCGGCCTCGTGGGCCTCGTGGGCCTCGTCGGGATCGGGGAGCACGGGCTGCGGGACCACGGCCACACCCTACGGCCCGGTGCCCGTCACGCGCGCACTGCACCGGGCCGCTGAGCGTCGACCCGGCCCGGTCACGCGCGCAACTTCCGTCACATCCGCCCCGTGCGTCGCATGCGTGGCTGCGGGGGCGAACGGCATACCGCACGTAAACTCGTCTCCCGTGACCTCGCAGGTGGGCGTCGAGGCCGACGGGCGCGTGCTCGGCGGGCGCTACCGCCTGCTCTCGCGGATCGCCGACGGCGGGATGGCCACCGTCTACCTCGCCTTCGACGAGCGGCTCGGGCGCCGCGTGGCCGTCAAGCTCATGCGCCCCGACCTCGCCCGGGACGAGGCCTTCGTCGCCCGCTTCCGCCGCGAGGCCCAGGTCGCCGCCGGGCTCTCCCACGGGCACATCGTCGCCGTCCACGACTTCGAGGAGTCCGACGGCCAGCTCTGGCTCGTCATGGAGCTCGTCGAGGGGCAGACCCTGCGCCAGCGGATCAGCGCCGACGGGGCGATGAGCGTCCGGGCGGCCGTCGCGACCTTCGCCGACATCCTCGCGGCGCTCGCCGAAGCCCACCGGGCCGGGCTCGTCCACCGCGACGTCAAGCCCGAGAACGTCCTGGTCCGCGACGACGGCACGATCAAGGTGACCGACTTCGGGCTGGCTCGCGCGGTCACCTCGAGCACCCGCACGAGCACGACCGGGGTGCTGCTCGGTACGGTCTCCTACCTCGCCCCCGAGCAGCTCGACGGCGACCGCGCCGACGCCCGCAGCGACGTCTACGCCGCCGGGCTCATCCTCTACGAGCTGCTCACCGGCCAGAAGGCCTTCCAGGGCGACAATCCCATGCACGTGGCCTACCAGCACGTCCACGGGTCGGTCCCGCTCGCCTCCGACCGGGTCGCGACCGTGCCGCTCGAGCTCGACCGGCTCATCGGCGCGGCCTCGGCCCGCGATCCGGCGGACCGTCCGGCCGACGCGGGCGCGCTGCTCGCGCTCCTGCGCGAGACGACCCGCCAGCTGTCCGACGAGGAACTCGACGCGGTGCCGCGTTTCCTCGCCGGTATGCCGCCCACCCCGCTCGTGCCCGCAGCCACCGGCGCAACCGCCTCCACCGCGACATCCGATGACGTCGAGGACCGGTCGTCCTCTCCCGGTGACACCGCGGTGCTGGCCACGGTCGCGCCGACGACGGCGTTGCCGCTGCTCACCCCGCCGACCGAACCCAACGCCGTGCTCACCGTGCTCGGCGAGCCGGCCACGACCGAGACGACGGCCTCGACCGCCTCGACGCCGGCCACCAGCATGACGACGGTCCGTCGCGGACGGCGACGCTGGCCGTGGGTGCTCGCGCTGCTCCTGCTCGTCGGCGGCGCCGGCGGCTGGCTGTGGTGGGACTCCTTCGGCCCCGGCTCGGTGCGGCTCGTGCCCACGCTCGCCCACCAGCCGCTCGCCGACGCCCAGCGTGTCCTCGCCGGGCTCGACCTCAAGGCGGCCCCGACCGAGGCCTATTCGGAGACCGAGCCCTCCGGGCAGGTCATCGCTTCGGAGCCGGGCGCCGGTGCCCAGGTGCACAAGAACACCTCGGTGGCCCTGCAGGTGTCCAAGGGCCCGGAGCGCTACGGCGTCCCGGCCCTCACGGGCGTCCCCCGGGCCGACGTCGAGCGGCTGCTCGCCGAGCGCCACCTCGTGCTCGGCGCGGTCACCGAGGCCTTCGACGAGACGGTGCCGGCCGGCACGGTCGTGAGCCAGGACCAGCCGCCCGAGACCTCGGTCAAGCCCGGCACGGCCGTCGCGATCGTCGTGAGCAAGGGTCGCCAGCCGATCCCCGTGCCCAACCTCGCCGGTAAGGGCGCCGACGAGGCGCAGAAGCAGCTCGAGGGGCTCGGCCTCAAGGTCGTCCGCGGGGCCGCGGTCAACAGCGACACCGTCCCCGAGGGCGCGATCGTCAGCCAGAACCCCAACCAGGGCACCCTCTTCAAGGGCGACACCGTGACGATCGTCGTCTCCAAGGGCCCGGTCCTCGTCCAGGTGCCCAACGTCGTGGGCATGCAGCGCGCCAAGGCGGTGAAGACCCTCGAGGATCTCGGCTTCAAGGTCGCCTTCTCCAACGTCCTGGGCGGCTTCTTCAACACCGTCCGGGCGAGTGACCCCGGGGCAGGCTCGATGGCGCGCAAGGGCTCGACGGTCACCCTCACGATCGTCTGAACCACGCGGCATACCGGATGGCCACCCGCTCCCCTGCGCGCGCCCGCACCCTGGCGACCGCTCTGCTCGTCGCCCTCACGGCGGTATGGGGGTCGACCTTCTTCCTCATCCGCGACCTCGTGCGCTCGATCCCCCCGACGGACTTTCTCGCCGTGCGCTTCACCCTGGCAGCGGCACTCATGGTCGTGCTCTTCTGGCGGCCGCTGCGCGCGCTCTCCCGCCGCGACTGGGCCGCCTCGCTCGTGCTCGGCGGGCTCTACGGCGCGGCCCAGATCCTGCAGACCGTCGGCCTCGCGCACACCGAGGCCTCCGTGTCCGGCTTCGTCACCGGCACCTACGTCGTGCTCACCCCGATCTTCACCGCCGTCCTGCTGCGCGAGCGGGTCGCCCCGAGCACCTGGTATGCCGTGCTGCTCGCCACCGCGGGCCTGGCCCTGCTCTCCCTCAACGGCCTGTCCGTCGGACCGGGCGAGGCGCTCACCCTCGGCGCCGCCGCGCTCTATGCCCTGCACATCGTCGGGCTCGGGCGGCTGTCGACACCCGACCGGGCGACCGGGATGTCGGCCGTCCAGATGCTCGTCATCGCGGCCGTCGCGGTCCTCGCGGCGCTGCCCGACGGGATCGCCCTGCCCACCGACGGCGGCCAGTGGGCGGCGGTGGTCTACATGGCGACCGCGGCCGGCGTGCTCGCCCTCTGGGCGCAGACCTGGGCCCAGGCACACCTGCCGGCGACCCGGGCGGCGATCATCATGACCCTCGAACCGGTCTTCGCGGCGGGCTTCGCCGTCGCTTTCGGCGGCGAGACGCTCACCTGGCGGATGCTCGTCGGCGGCGGCCTCGTGCTCGCCGCGATGTACACCGTCGAGCTCGTCGGCCGTCGCTCCGAACCCGCTCGTGCTCTCGCCGAGGCGCTCCACCACGAGGTCTGAGCCGGCGGGGGCTGGCGAGGATCGCCGGCCCGACCCTGCCCGCGGCTGAGGTCAGGACCGCGCGCGTTGGCCCAGGAGGCCGGTGAGCACGTCGATCGCGTATGCCGTCGCCGCGTCGTCGACGTCGAGGTGCCAGACGAGGCGCACGGCGGCCGGCCCCGCGGGATAGCCGCGCACGCCGGCGTCGGTGAGGGCGGCGGCGAGCTCGGCGGGCGTCCACCCCGTCGGCTGCGTCGAGAGCATGAGGATGTTGGTCTGCACCGTCTCGGGGTCGACGCAGCCAGGGGCGGCCTGGGCACAGGCGACGGCGGCCCGGCGGGCCCGGGTGTGGTCGTCGGCGAGCCGCTCGACGTGGTGCTCGAGAGCGTGCAGCCCGGCGGCCGCGAGGATGCCGGCCTGGCGCATGCCCCCGCCGAAGCGCTTGCGCCACACCCGGGCCTCGCCGATCGCCTCGGCCGAACCGACGAGCACCGATCCGACCGGGGCGCCCAGGCCCTTGGACAGGCAGACCGAGACGGTCTCGAAGGAGGCCGCCCAGTCGGCCAACGCGATCCCCGTGGCAACGTGGGCGTTCCACAGCCGGGCCCCGTCCAGGTGCATTCGTATGCCGTGTGGCCGGGTCCCCGCACGCACCGCTCGGATCGCCTCGATCGGCTGGATCGTGCCCCCGCCGAAGTTGTGGGTGTTCTCCACGACGACGAGCGAGGTGGACACCTGATAGGGACCGACCCCCACACTGAGCAGGTCGAGCGGTTCGGCCGGGTCGAGCAGTCCACGCGGCGCACGCCAGGTGCGGGTGGTGATGCCGGACAGGACCGCCGCGGCACCGAGCTCGGCCCGCACGACGTGGGCGAGGCTGTCGCAGATGAACTCCTCGCCCGGGCGCACATGCAGCCGCAGTGCGAGCTGGTTGGCCATCGACCCGCTCGGGGTGAACATCCCGGCCTCGTGCCCGAGCAGGCCGGCCACGCGCTCCTCGAGCGCCCGGACCGTCGGGTCCTCGCCGAAGACGTCGTCGCCGACCTCGGCCGAGGCCATCGCCGCCCGCATGGCCGGGGTCGGGCGGGTGAGGGTGTCGGAGAGCAGGTCCGCGCGGATCCTCGTAGTCACCGACGTCCGCCGCTCAGGCGGTGACGTCGGCCGCGAGCATCTCGGCGGCGAGGAAGGCCAGCTCGAGGCTCTGCCGGTGGTTGAGCCGCGGGTCGCACACCGTCTCATAGCGGGTGGCGAGGTCGGCGTCGAGCACCTTGTGGGTGCCGCCGACGCATTCGGTGACGTCGTTGCCGGTGAGCTCGACGTGCAACCCGCCGGGCACCGTGCCGAGTGCGCGATGGACGTCGAAGAAGCCCCGCACCTCGGCGACGATGTCGTCGAAGTCGCGGGTCTTGTAACCGCCCGAGGACTCGAAGGTGTTGCCGTGCATGGGATCGCAGATCCAGGTGACGCTCGCCCCGGCGTCGCGGACCCGCTCGACGATCGGTGGCAGCGCGTCGGCCACGCGGCCGGCACCCATCCGGGTGATCACCGCGAGCCGCCCGGGCTCGCGGCTCGGGTCGAGCCGCTCGACGAGCCGGACGACGTCGTCCGGCTCGGCCTTCGCGGACACCTTGACGCCGATCGGATTGCGCACCCGGGCAAGGAAATCCACGTGCGCGCCGTCGAGCTCCCGGGTGCGTTCCCCCACCCACACGAAGTGCGCAGACGTGACATACGGATTGCCGGTGCGCGAATCGATCCGGGTGAGCGGGCGTTCGTAGTCGAGCAGGAGCGCCTCGTGCGCGGAGAAGAACTCGGTCGTGCGCATCGCGTCGAAGTCCGCGCCGCACGCGGCCATGAACTTCATCGCCTTGTCGATGTCGTGGGCGAGCCGCTCGTAGCGGGCGTTGGCCGCGCTGGCCACGAACCCCTTGTTCCAGTCGTGCACGTGCCGCAGGTCGGCGAATCCGCCCATGGTGAAGGCACGCACGAGGTTGAGCGTCGCCGACGAACGGTGGTAGGCCGAGACCAGCCGGTGCGGGTCGGGCACCCGCGCCGCGGCGTCGAAGGCGAAGTCGTTGACCATGTCGCCGCGGTAGGCCGGCAGGGTGAGCCCGTCCCGGGTCTCGGTGTCGGCGCTGCGCGGCTTGGCGTATTGCCCGGCCATCCGCCCCACCTTGACGACCGGCACCGACGCGCCGTAGGTGAGCACCGCCGCCATCTGCAGGATCGTCTTGATCCGCTCGCGGATGTTGTTGGCCGTCGCGCTCTCGAAGGTCTCCGCACAGTCGCCGCCCATGAGGACGAAGGCCTCACCCCGGGCCGCCGCCGCCATCCGCGTGCGCAGCACGTCGCATTCCCCCGCGAAGACCAGCGGGGGGTATGCCGCGAGCTCGGCGACCGCGGACCCGAGCGCCGACGCGTCCGGCCACGTCGGCTGCTGCCCGGCATGCTGGAGGGCCGCAGCGGCTGCCAGCTGGTCGTGCAGCGCGGCATTGGGGTCGGAGTTCACCCGGACAGTGTAGGTGTCCCAATCCGCAAGACCGGCGCGGTCCGCACTATGGTCGCGGCCATGACCTTCTCGATCGCGGGCAGCGGCGGCACGGCATACGGCGTGGCGGTGGCGAGCAAGTTCCTCGGGGTCGGCTCGGTCGTGCCCGGGGTGACCGCCGGCATCGGTGCCGTGGCCACCCAGTCCTTCGCCAAGGTGTCCTACAAGGCCGACGCCCTGGCCCTGCTCGCCGCGGGGGCGAGCGCCGCCGATGCGGTCGCGCGGATCACCGCCGCCGACCCGCTGCGGGAGACCCGACAGGTCGGCGTCGTCGGCACCCACGACGCCGCGACCTTCACCGGCACCGAGTGTATGGACTGGGCCGGCGGGCGGGTCGGCGGCGACCACCTCGACGGCAGGTATGCCGTGCAGGGGAACATCCTCGTCGGCGAGCAGGTGGTCGGGGAGATGGAGCGGGCCTGGCTCGACTCGTCGGGGCAGGCGCTCGCCCGGCGGCTGCTCGCCGCCCTCGTGGCGGGCGACCGGGCCGGTGGAGACCGGCGGGGCCGTCAGGGGGCCGCGCTCTACGTCGTCGACGTCGAGGGGGGCTACGACGACTGCGGCGTCCTGGTCGACCTGCGCGTCGACGACCACCCCGACGCGGTCACCGAGCTCGCTCGGCTGCTCGACCTCAACGACCTCTACTTCGGGGGTCCCGAAGACGTCGAGCCCTTGCACGGCGCGCTCGCCGCCGAGGTCCGCGAGCGCCTGGCCCGGTTGGGTTTCACCGGTGCGCCGGATGAGGCCGGCCTCGACATCGCGCTCGCCGACTGGGCGGGTGTGGAGAACTACGAACTGCGCCTGAGTCCAGGAGGCATCGACGCGCGCGTGCTCGACGCGCTCCGGGCCGCGACGGGCTACTAGGGCAGCCGAGCGGCGCCCGGACGGAGGGCCCGGCGTCTCGCGGCGGGCTCACCCACGGGGCACGCACACGGCATACGTGATAGGAACTCTCCCATGGCAACCACCGCGCTGGGCGATGCCCAGGTCCACACCTCTGGTGACCTTCCCGTCGTCGGCTCCCCCGCGCCCGAGTTCACCGTGACGGGCGCCGACCTGGCCGACGTGACCTCGGCGGGCCTGGCCGGCTCGCGGGTGGTCCTCAACATCTTCCCGAGCATCGACACCGGGGTGTGCGCCGCGAGCGTACGCCGGTTCAACGAACTGGCCGCGGGGCTCGACAACACCCGGGTCGTCTGCGTCTCCGAGGACCTGCCCTTCGCGCTCGCGCGCTTCTGCGGAGCCGAGGGCATCGACAACGTGACGACAGGCTCGGCATTCCGCAGCAGCTTCGGCCACGACTACGGCGTCACCATGGTCGACGGCAAGTTGCGTGGGCTGCTCGCCCGCTCGGTCGTCGTCATCGACACCGACGGCACCGTCTTGCACAGCCAACTGGTCCCGGCGATCGGCCAGGAACCCGACTACGACGCCGCGGTGGCCGCGCTCGGCTGAGCCGCCAGTCGTGCAGCCGCCAGTCGTGCAGGCGCCAGTCGTGCAGGCGCTCAGCCGTGCAGGCCGCGCTCGATCGCGTAACGGACGAGTTCGACCCGGTTGTGCATCTGCATCTTGCTCAACGTGTTCTGCACGTGGTTCTGCACGGTCCGGTGCGAGATGAACAGTTCGGCCGCGA
>JAKPEG010000057.1 GCA_029552065.1 Actinomycetes bacterium | reverse complement strand
AGGCCGACCGCCGGCAGCTCGAGGAGATGCTCTCCCCCGGTCACCTGCCTCGACAGCACGACGACGAGGACGACCAGCTCTGAGGGTCGGGCGGCTCAGGGGTTTCCGGGCGGCGCAGGCGTCGACCGACCGGCCGGCCGGTCGAGCGGAGTGTGCCCCCGCAGCAGCAGGAGGATGGCGACGGCGACCGCCACGGCATACGCGGGCCAGCCGAGCACGAGGCGAGCAATCCCGAGCGCCTCGACCTCACCGCGTAGGTAGAGCGGCACCTGGACGGCCAGCCGCACGGCGGCGAGGGCGACGAGCACCCAGCCCAGGCGCGCGGCGACCCGGACGATCCCGTCGTGTCGACGCCAGGAGGTGAGCGCCTGGGTGAGCGCGTCGGCATCAGCCGCGTCGGCGGCCTCCGCCTGGGCCCGTTCGTGCTCGGGCAGCCGCTCCCGAGCCGCCCGCGAGGCACGGGACCCCGCTTCGCGTAGCCGGGCAGAGGTCTGGGCGAGGTCGGGGTCGCCGGCGGCGATGAGGAAGCCGAAGACCGGCCAGCGCACCAGGTTGCTCACGAGGAACAGCAGCAGTGAGAAGCCGGTCTGGAGCATCCCGGGCAGGAAGGCGTCCTGCGCACGTCCGGTGCGCCAGGCGACGATGGCAGCGACCGCGACGCCGAGCACCGACCAGCCGACGAAGCGCAGCGTCTGCCCCTGCGCCAAGCGGGCCACCCCCACGACCACGGCGCACCCGAGCGCGGCCAGGGCGGACCGGCCGACGTCCTGAGTGAGGTTCCACCCGAGGACGAACACGAGGGTCGGCACAGCCGACTCGACCGCGCCCCGCCACCCGCCGAACGCCGCCATGAGGCGCGCCCGGAGCAGCTCTTCGACGGTGACGTATGCCGGTTCGTCCACCGTCAGGGAACGATCTCGTAGGACGGGTTGAAGATCGTCGCGATCCCCCGTCGGAAGGTCACCCGCCCCCGCGCCATGAGCTGGCGCCCGGGCTCGATGCCCGCGATCGCCCGACGGCCCAGCCAGACGAGCTGCAGCGGCTTGGTGCCGTCGGACAACTCGACGACCAGCGCCGGCACCTGGGCCCTCGGACGCAGGGCCACCGAACGGACCTCGCCGAAGACGGTGACCGGAGAACGGTCGACGAGTTCGTCGATCGGGGTCGCACCGCGCCGGACCGTCGCGTCGTGCAGTTCGTCGGCCTCGAGCTCGATCGCACTCTTGGTGAACCGGTCGAGGAACCGGCCCCACGCGCCACGGGGGGTCTGCGCCATCAGCGAACCTCCGTGATCTCGGGACCCCGTTCGAAGGGCCGCAGGTCGTCGGCCTCGCCCGGCTCGGCGCCCTCGGACACGAGCCCGACCTCGGGCGGAAGCCGCAGCGCCAGCAGCTCGCGGGGAGCCATGGCCTGCGAACCCCGGACCACCACGCATTGCCGCAGGACCTCGTAGAGGGGCTGTGCGGCGGACTCGTGGCTGGCCGCCGGGCCGCTGAGGACGGCCCGCAGGAACCACCGCGGGCCGTCGATGCCGACGAACCGCATCGCCTGACCGCCGGGCAGGCTCGCCCGCAGCTCGCTGCCGAAGGAGCCGTCGACGACCTCGGCCCGCCCGCGTTGGCCGGTCACTCCCTGGGCGATCTCCGTGCGGATCTCCGGCCAGATGCCCACCGTGCGGGGGGCGGCATAGACCTGCAGTTGCATGCTCGAGGGACCGGAGGCGACCTGGGCGGCGACGATCGTCTGACTCCCCTCGTCGATCTCCAACCGCAGGTCCATCCCGGCCACGGCGGGCACGAGCAGGGCGCCCAGGTCGAGGTAGCCTTCCCGCGAGTCGACCTCGTCGACGTCGAACGGACCGCGCAGTCGACTGAACCGGCGCTCGGCGACCTCGGGCTCGGCGGTCGGCTCGTCCGCCAGCGGGTCGGCATCCGAGTCGACCACGGGCTCGGGCGCGCCGCCCCCCACTGCGCTTTCGAGTTCCTCGAGGTCCTCGGTCGGCCCGCTCCGCGCGGCCCGCTTCCGTCCGAACAGTCCCACGGCCATCCTCACGTGCTCATCTGTCGGCGTGCTCAGACGCCCGGTCGCTCCGATGCACGCGGGTCGGGGGCTGCGCCACCGAATCCTCCGCTCGCACCATGCCCAGTCTCCCCCCGCGCACTGTCCGGGAGCGAATCGACCTCCTCGAACTCGACCCGCTCGACCCGCTGGACGACCAGTTGGGCGATCCGGTCACCGCGTCGCACCGATACCGGCTCGCTCGGGTCGAGGTTGACGAGGTTCACCATGACCTCGCCTCGGTAGCCCGCGTCGACCGTGCCCGGCGCGTTGACGATGCTCACCCCGTGCCGGTGGGCCAACCCCGAGCGTGGGTGGGTGAAGGCGGCATACCCCTGCGGGAGGGCGAGGGCGATCCCGGTCGGGACGAGCCGACGCTCACCGGGAGCGAGGACGAGGTCGATCCGCGCGTGCAGGTCCACCCCGGCGTCGTCGGGATGTGCGGTCGCGGGGACCGGCAGGTCGGGGTCCAGCCGGCGCAGGAGCACCCGCAGCCCGGCCATCAGGCCACGCACTCCCGGCAGATCATCTGGCCGCCCACCGTCTTGGCGAGCTGGCTGCGGTGATGGACGAGGAAGCAATGGGAACACGTGAACTCGTCGGCCTGGCGCGGGATCACCCGGTAGGACAACTCCTCGCCGGACAGGTCGGCACCGGGCAGCTCGAAGCCCTCGGCCTGCTCCGCCTCGTCGACGTCGACGCTCGAGGACGCCTTGTCGACCCGACGGGCCTTGAGCTCCTCGAGGGAATCCTCGGACAGGTCGTCATCGGTCTTGCGTGGGGCGTCGTAGTCGGTTGCCATCTGCTGTCGTTCTCCTCCGCTTCGCCTCTGCTCGTTCCGGCTCGCCTCTGCTCGTCCCGGGGTCGGCCGGCCGTCGCTGTCGCGACTGCGGTCTCGACTGCCCGGTGACCTCGAGCATTTCTCGCCACGCACGCAAACATCCTGCGGCCCCGTTTTGTGCCCGATCCGGACAATCGCCATGGACGGGCCCGCGGGGCGCGATTGTGCCGCATTCCGGGGCGGGTCGCCTCTTGTGTCCGTATGCCGTGCACCACCGCCCGGGGGCGGGGTGAGCGCAGGGTGAGTGCTTCGTCGGCGACGCTGCCGACAGTATTCCTCGGGGCTTCCTCGGGGCTTCCTCGGGTGGCGCTCGAGTGGCCCACGGGTTGGCCACGAGGTGGGCCTCGGGTGGGCCCGAGTGGGTCAGTGTGCCAGAAGGTCGCCCAGGAGGGCAGCCAGGACCGGGTTGCCGGCGACCGTGAGCTTCGCCTCATTCTCGCCGGGTTCGTCCGGTCCGAGCACGACACCCCCGGCCTCCGTAACGACCAACCAGCCGGCGGCGAGGTCCCAGGGGTTGAGCCCGGTCTCGAAGTAGGCGTCCATCCGCCCGTCGGCGACGAGGCACAGGTCGACCGCCGCACTGCCGAGCCGACGGATGTCGCGCACCTGCGGCAGGACCCGGGTGAGGACCTGCGCCTGCACGGCGCGGCGCTCCGGGCGGTAGCCGAAGCCCGTGGCCACGAGGGCCTGGCCGAGCTCGGAGCCGCCTCCCACGTGGACGGCCGCGACGGGGACGCCGCCGGGGCCCTGCCGCCGTGCTCCGCCGCCGAGATGGGCCGACCAACACACGTCCCAGGCGGCGGCGACGACCGCCCCGGCGACCGGGCGCCAGCCCAGGGCCGGTGGTGACCCCACCGCGGCGGCGACGGACACGGCATACAGGGGGAGGTCGTAGAGGTAGTTCGTCGTGCCGTCGATCGGGTCGACCACCCAGGTGATCCCCGTCGAGCCGATGCTCGCACCCCCCTCCTCGCCCAGGAGCGCGTCCTCGGGGCGCAGTTCGCGCAGCCGGCGGCGGATCGCCTCCTCGGAACGGGTGTCCATCACCGTGACGACGTCCGTCGCCGAGGTCTTCGCCCGCGGGTCCAACCGTGCGGGCCGTTGCTGGAGGACGAGGCTCGCGGCCTCGCGGGCAACGGTGACGGCGACCCTCTCGAGCTGGGCGAGCAACGCGGGATCGAGCGCCCGGGGCGGCTGGGTAGGTGGAGGGAGACTGGACATCGGTCCTCCAGCCTAGCCACGCGCGGCGGGGCTCCCGGCCCGACTGGCCCGCGCCGGTATGCCGCCGCAGCGGCGTGGGCGCTTCACGCACGCCCATTCGGATGAGAGAGTCGAGCCGACGAGTCGCCGACCGGGGAGAGACCATGCAGGACCTGCGCTTGATCGGCGTCCACGAGGACGGCGCGCACCTGTTGCTCGTCGGCGACGACGGCGCACGTTTCCGCCTCCCGCTCGACGAGGCGTTGCGCGCGGCTGCGCGCCGGGACCGACCTCGACTGGGCCAACTGCAGATCGAGATCGAGGGGGGCGCCCGCCCCCGCGAGGTGCAGGCGATGGTCCGCGCCGGACTGTCCACCGCCGAGATCGCCGAGCGATCAGGCTGGAGTCCGGCCAAGATCGCCAAGTACGAGGGACCGATCCTCGCCGAGCGCGAGCACGTGGCCAACCTCGCCCGGGCGGTGCGGATGCGTCACCGGGGAGCGGCGTCCGGCTCCGTTGCCACCCTCGAGCAGCGCGTCCTCGAACGCCTCGTCGCCCGTGCGGTGACCGCAGACCGGCTTGGCTGGGATTCCTGGCGACGCGAAGGTCCCGAGTGGACGGTCGTGCTCACCTTCGCCGCCGGCGGCAGGGAGCGACAGGCAGCGTGGTCCTTCGACGTCGCCGACCGCACGCTCACCCCACGCGACGACGAGGCTCGCTGGCTCAGCGAGGACGAGCCTGCGGCGGCGGCGGCCCCGATCCGCGACGCACCCGTCTACGACGTCGAGGCCGAGGGCGGGGTCGACGCCCCGCGGCGCCCGGCCGGAAGTGCCCCGGGCCGTACGTCGACCCACGCGGCGAGCCCGGACGGGTCACGCGGCCTCGGTGGTGCAGGTGGTTCGGGCGGGACCGGCCGACGCAGCACCGAACGGGAGCGCAGCGAGGCGCCGCTCGACCTCGTGAGCGCGATGCGCGAACGCTCCGGTGCCCGCGGGCGCCGGATGGGTCGCCGCCGGCACGAGCCGGCCGTCCTCCCCCTCGACGAGGCAGCCGGCGAGAACCCGGCCACCGAGCCCGCTGCAGCACATGGGAGCGTCGAGGTCATCGAGGTCGAAGTCACCGATGTCGCAGTCACCGAGGCAGCGATCACCGAGGTCGAGGTCACCGAGGTCGAGAGGGCCGACGCAGCGGTGACCGAGATCGGTGACGAGGCGAGCGAGGGGACCACACGGCATACCTCGGGCTTCGACGACGTCACCGAGCCGGCGCGTGCGACCGGACGGCGTGGGGCCCGCACGCCCGTTCCCAGCTGGGACGACATCGTCTTCGGGGCAACCTCGCGCAAGCCCGACGACGAGGGCTGAGCGCCGCACAGGGCCGGGCGGTGGGTGGGCCGTTGGGGCGGTCAGGTTCCCTCGACGGGCGCGAGGTCGAAGGGCAGCACGTCGGGCGAGAGCGCCGCGGCCCGGGCGGCGTGCGAGGTCATCCGGCGTTGGTGATGGCGCCGGCAGAGCACCTCGTACTCGACGACGCCGGTCCCCCGCGCCGTGTCCCCGACGACGACCTGGTCGCCCTCGGTCACCATCACGCCGTCGAGGACGCGGGCGTTGTGGGTCGCCCGTCGGCCACACCAGCACAGGGCCTCGACCTGGAGCACCTGGACCCGGTCGGCCAGCTCGACGAGCCGGCGCGAACCCGGGAACAGCTGGGTGCGGAAGTCGGCCATGATCCCGAAGGCGAAGACGTCGACGTCGAGTTCGTCGACGATCCGGGCGAGTTGGTCGATCTGGGCGGGTGAGTAGAACTGCGCCTCGTCACAGACGAGGAAGTCGACCCGGTGTCCCTCGGTGATGAGCGAGACCACCCGCTCCCAGAAGTCCAGGCCGTCGGTGACCTCGATCGCCCCCCGGGACAGGCCGAGCCGCGAGGACAGGACCGCTGCCCCGGCTCGGTCGAGCTTGGTGAAGACCAGGCCCGCCTTGCCGCGGGCCCGGTGGTTGTGCTCCATCTGCAGGGCGAGGGTCGACTTGCCCGAGTCCATGGTGCCGGAGAAGAAGACGAGCTCGGCCACGAGCAGACCCTATGCGCTCGCGTGGGCGCGGGCCGGCCACACGAGCAACGGGATCGCCGCCTCCTGGGGGGTCACCGACCCGTGCAGGCCGAGGAGGGCGAGCAACTCGGGGCGCATCCGGCCGGAGTCCACGACGGCGATCGGGTCGACGCACGAGACGAGCACGTCACCGATCCGGGGCAGCACGCGCTCGGCGACGAGGGCGGGGTCGCCGAAGAGTCCCGCCGCCACGGCGGCTGCCCGGTCGGTCACCTGCACGGCCGCGCCGAGGCGGTCCCGCCAGGCGGCGGCGACGTCGGCGGCGGCCCCGGGTCGGCAGTAGAGCTGGACCGCACGGGGTTCCCCGCCGACGTGGGCGACCCCGTCGAGCAGCCAGGGTTCGAGCGCGAGATCCAGGCGGCGTTCGAACGGGATGTCGACCATCCCGTGGTCGGCCGTGACGACGACCGTCGTGTCGGAGGGCACCCCCGCCGCGAGTCGGGCGAGCTCGCGGTCGACCGACTCGAGCTCCTCGCCCCACTGCCACGAGCCGGCACCGTGGACGTGGCCGACCTTGTCGAGGTCGCCCCAATAGAGGTAGACCAGGGCCCGATCGGCCGCCCGAACTGCCGCGAGCGCCGCGTCGACCCGGGCCGACAGTGCACTCGCCGCGACGAACCTGCCCCCACGCAGGGCCGCGTTCGTGAGCCCCGAACCGTCGAAGAAGCCCGGGCCGATCCGGGTGACGGCGACCTCGAGCGAGCCGGCCAGTTCGAAGACGGTCCGCTCGGGCTGCCAGGCGAAGGGATCGGGGCCGTCCTCCCAGGAGAGCTCGTTGAGGATCCGGTCCTCGCCGGGCACGAGCACCTCGTAGCCGACGAGCCCGTGCGCCCCTGGCGGCAGGCCGGTGCCGAAGGACCCCATCGAGGTCGCCGTCGTCGAGGGGAAGCCGCACTGCAAGGTGTATGCCGCGCCCAACGCCTCGCGCAGGAAGGGGGCATGCCCGGCACGTCGGCGCAGCAGCAGGTCGCCGAGCCCGTCCACGAGGACGACCACCGCACGGCGGGCCGGCGGCAGCGGGAGGAGGGGGCGGGCGGCATACGGGCGGCTGCCCGTGGGGGCGATCGCGGTGAGGACCGAGGGGAGCACCGCGTCGAGGCGGTCCGCGCCCGCCGGTGGCCGCAACTCGCCGCCGGCGGCGTCGGCCCCGCCCACGTCAGCGACCGAGGGTTGCCGTGAGGGTCGCGGCGAAGTGCAGGGCCCCGGCGAGGGCGGCGTCACCGTCGGCAGCCGCGCTGATCCGAAGCGAGATGTCGTCGGCGGCAAGCGTGCCGTCGAAGCCGTGGTCGGCCTCGCAGTTGGGGTCGCCGCAGCTCGCCGGCATGAGGTCGAGCCGGCTCACCGCACCCCAGCCGATGGTGAGGGTGATCTCCCGGCCCAGGCTGCCGGGCACGTAGGAGCCGGGCGCGGACACGACATGGGCGACCATCACCCCGCGCACCGAATTCAGCGGGATGCTCTCGCAGGTGGCCGTCGCGACCGACCGCTCGTGGTGGTGGTGTTCGTCGTCGTCGTGGTCGTCGGCGTGCACGACGACGAGCTTGCGGGAGGTGAGCACGAGAACGGTGATGTGGCGGCGGATCGCGTCCTCGTCGATCGTCGTCTCCTGGTGGACCAGGTGCGCCTCGACCGCGTCGTCGAGCAGCGCCGAGGCGACGACGTCGGCGACGAGGGCCGGGTAGTAGCCGGCCCTCTGGATCTCGGCCCGCAGATCCGCGGGCAGGGCGAAGCCGGGGACGTCGCGGGGCTGCTTGCGCATGACCGACATCCTTGCACCTGCATGGACCCTGCCCGGGGCGCACCCACCGCCGCCCTCGGTCGCTGACCGCGCTCAGGTCATCGCGCGGCGGCTTGCGTCCTTGCGGGTGAGCCCGGGGCGCACGAGGATCTCGGCGCCGAGGGCATCGGCTCCGGACGCCCAGCAGTTGACCGGCTCGAGGTGGACGGTCGCGAGGTCGGGGTGGTCGTCGGCGAGGACCGAGGCCCGGGCGATGAGGTCGTGCAGCGCGGCGAGGTCGACCGGGGTGCGACCTCCGGTGCCGGTGAGCATGGGAGCGGCCTTCACCGAGTCGACGAGGTCCCGGACGTCGACGTCGGTGAGCGGTGGGATGCGATAGCCGATGTCGCCGAGCAGGTCGGTCGGCGGACCGGCGATCGAGAAGGACACGACCGGTCCGAAGAGCGGATCCTCGGCCGTCGTCACGACGCAGGCGACGCCCGGGGTCGACATGCGCTGGACGAGGAAGGGGTCCTCGTCGCTGCCCACCCGGGTCTTGAGCGAGACGAATGCCTCGCGCACCGCCTCGTCGGAGACGAGGTCGGGGCGGACTCCGGAGAGCCCCGTCTGGTGGCGCAGCACGCGCGTCGACGCCTTGAGGATCACCGGGTAACCGTGTTGCTCCGCCGCCGCGACCGCCTCGTCTGCCGTCCGCACCGGGGTCACCGGCCACAGCGCGATGCCGTATGCCGCGAGCAGCCGCGTCGACTCCTCCTGGGTGAGGTTCCGGCCCTCGGGGGTCTCTTCGAGGACCTCTGCGATCAGCTCGGCCGCCGCCTCGTGGTCGATGCCGTCGCGGGAGACCGGGTCACCCGGATCCCGTTGCCGCCATTGGGCATAGCGGGTCGCTGCGGCGACTGCGCGCACGGCGTCCTCGGGCAGGGAATAGGCCGGGACGACCCGCTGGACCCCGAGGGAGTCCGGCTCCTCGGTGAGGGCCTCGGTGACACCGCGCATGCCGAGGAAGTTGGCCACGCAGGTCTTGCCGCTGCGCCTGGCCTCGGCCGCCACCGTGCGGGCGACATCCTCGTCGTCGGTGTAGATCGGTGGGACGAACGAGGTGATGACGGTGTCGACGACCGGGTCGTCGAAGGCCTCCCGCAGCGCCTGGGCGAACTCCTCGACTCCGGCGTCCGGCGGCACGGCGACCGGCCCGTGGGTGACCTTGAGGTCCCAACTCGACGCCGCCTGGGCCGTGAGCGACCCCAGCGGGTCGGAGTTGGTGACAACGGCGACCCGGTCCCCCGCCGGCAGCGGCTGGTGGACGACGAGCTGGGCGATGTCGAACAACTGGTGGATGTTCTCCGCGCGGATCACCCCGGACTGGCGCAGGAGGGCGTCGAACGCCTCCTGTCGCACGGTCATGAGCCGGGTGAGATGTCCGGGAACGAAGCCGAGCAGGCTCGCACCGGACTTCACGACGATCACCGGCTTGATCCGGGACAGATGCCGTGCGATCCGGGAGAACTTGCGCGGGTTGCCGGTGGACTCCATGTAGAGCCCGACCGCGTCGGTGTCCTGGTCGTCGATCCAGTACTGCATGAGGTCGTTGCCGGAGACGTCGACCCGATTGCCGGCGGAGGCGAAAACGGAGACACCCAGCTGGCGGCGGGCAGCCGAGGCGAGCACGGCGATGCCGAGGGCACCGCTCTGGGCGAACAGGCCCAGGCGTCCCGGCGGAGGGACGTGCGGGGCGAGCGAGGCGTTGAGCCGGATCTCGGGGTCGTTGTTGATGAGGCCGAACGAGTTGGGGCCGACGACGCGAAGCCCTGCCCGTCGGGCGTGCTTGCGCAACTTGGTCTGCAGTTTCCAGCCGCGCTCCCCCTCCTCGGCGAAGTGGGCGGACGGGATGACGAGCGCGTGCGCCCCCTTCGCGGCACACCTCTCGAGCACGTCGATCACCTGGGGCGCGGCTACCGCGAGGATGAACAGGTCGATCTGCCCGGGCAGGTCGGTCACCGACTTGTAGGCCGGCAGACCCATGACGGTCTCGGCATTGGGGTTCACCGCGTAGACCTCGCCGGTGAAGCCACCCTCGAGGATGTTGCGCAGGAAGGTGTGCCCGATCGAGAACTCCCGCCGACTGGCTCCCACGACCGCCACGCTGCGCGGGGTGAGTATGCCGCCCACGCTCACCGACTCGGCCCGGTGCTCCCGCGCGATCCGGACCGCGGTCGAGGCGGCGGTGGGGGTGATGTCGAAGTTGAGGGTCACCACCCCGTCCTCGAGCCGGTGGTGCACGGCATACCCGGCTTCCTTGAAGACGTTGAGCATCCGCCGGTTCTGCGGGAGGATCTCGGCGACGAATCGGGTGACGCCCGCGTCGTAGCCGACCAGGGCCAGGTGCTCGAGGAGCATCGAGCCGACACCCTTGCCCTGCGCGGCATCGGAGACGTTGAACGCGACCTCGGCCGTCGTGTCGTCGATGAGGTCGTAGCGGCCGATCCCGAGCAGGGCGTCGAGATGGGTCGCGACAAGGGCCACCCTCGACTCGTAGTCCACGACGGTGAAGCGCTGGACGTCCCGGTCGGAGAGTTCCCTGAGCGGGGCGAAGAAGCGCAGATAGATGGACTCCTCGGACTGGCCGGCATGGAACTCGCGCAACCGCACGGCGTCGGCGGGCGTGATGGGCCGCACGTGCGCGACCGAGCCGTCGCGCAGGACGACGTCCGCCTCCCATTCGACCGGGTAGTTGGGTGGCAGTTCGGGTGCTTCGGGAATCGACGCAGACTCCTCCGGCGTCCCGGACCGGCTGCGGTGGTGATGGTGGCGCTGTCCGCTCGGCACGCCTCCATCGTGGCACGCCGGGCGCCGGATCGCCCCGCCGGGGCCCAGGCCCTCGATGCCGGGTGCTCCGACGAGGGTCGGGCGGACCGGGCCTTGCGTGGGAGCATCGGGGGGTGGAACTCGCCGACGTCGTCCGCGCCCGCCGGATGGTCCGCCGCTACGACCCCGCCCGGCCGGTGCCCGACGCCGTGCTCGTGCGCGCCCTCGAGGCCGCGACCCGGGCCCCCAGCGCGGGCTTCTCCCAGGGGTGGGACTTCCTCGTCCTGCGGACGTCCGCCGAGCGGACCGCCTTCTGGCGGGCCGCGAGCGCGGACGTCGACGCGCCAGACAGTTGGCTCGCCGGGCTGATGACCGCACCGGCGCTCGTCCTGTGTCTGTCCGATCCCGAGCACTACCTCGACCGTTACGCCGAGCCGGACAAGGGCTGGGCCGATCGCGACCCGGCCCGGTGGCCGGTGCCCTATTGGGACGTCGACACGGGGATGGCCGCCCTGCTCATCCTGCTCACGGCCGTCGACGAGGGGCTCGGGGGCTGCTTCTTCGGGGTGCCGCCCGAGCGGCATGTCGCGGTGCGCGAGGCGTTCGCCATCCCCATGACTCGACGCCTCGTCGGCGTGGTGAGCCTCGGGTATGCCGTGCCACACCCCAAGTCCCCCAGCCTGCGGCGGGGCCGGCGCGGTCTCGGCGAGGTCACCCACTGGGGCCGCTTCGGCTCCCCCCACCCATCCCCCTCCCCCCACCCCTCCCCCATTCCCGGCGAGTAAGCGCTTGCCTGTTGCCGATTCGACGCGACACGCCGACGAATCGGGTCAACTTCCCGCGTGTCGTCACCTGCGGGTCGCGGACTCGCCGGGGTGCGCCGTGCCGAGCCGGCCGGGGCCGGGCACCTACAGTTGTCCCGCCGCGGTATGCCGCCCGCGGACCGTTCGATGCGCACGGAGCCCGGCCGCGCGGCATACGACCCGTCCATCGTCGAGGAGCACAACCCGCATGGCCCGCCGCAGCGCGACCCCGCCGCCCGAGGACCCGGTGATCGAGCGGATCGTCGACGTCGACGTCGCCGACGAGATGAAGGCCGCCTTCCTCGAGTACTCCTACAGCGTCATCTACGCCCGGGCCCTGCCCGATGCCCGCGACGGCCTCAAGCCGGTGCAGCGACGGATCCTCTACGCGATGAGCGAGCTCGGCCTGCGACCCGACCGTGCCCACGTGAAGTCCAGCCGGATCGTCGGCGAGGTCATGGGCAAGTACCACCCGCACGGCGACTCGGCGATCTACGACACCCTCGTGCGGATGGCCCAGCCCTTCTCGATGCGGCTGCCGCTCGTCGACGGGCACGGCAACTTCGGCTCGCTCGACGACGGCCCGGCCGCCTCGCGCTATACCGAGGCGCGGATGGCACCCGCCGCCCTGCTCATGGTGAGCGGCCTCGACGAGGCCACCGTCGACTTCGTCCCCAACTACGACGACACCCAGACCCAGCCGGGCGTGCTGCCCGCCGCCTTCCCCAACCTGCTCGTCAACGGCGCGAGCGGCATCGCCGTGGGGATGGCCACGAGTATGCCGCCGCACAACCTCGTCGAGGTGATCGGCGCCGCCCGCCACTTGCTCGAACACCCCAGCGCGAGCCTCGAGGACCTCATGCGCTTCGTCCCCGGCCCCGATCTGCCGGGGGGTGGCCGGATCGTCGGGCTCGACGGGATCCGCGACGCGTATGCCGCGGGGCGCGGCACCTTCCGGACCCGGGCGACCGCGCGGGTCACCGACCTCACCCCCCGCCGGCGCGGGATTGTCGTCACCGAGCTGCCCTATCTCGTCGGCCCGGAGAAGGTCATCGAGAAGATCCGCGACCTCGTCCAGGCCAAGAAGCTCCAGGGCATCAGCGACGTCAAGGACCTCACCGACCGCAGACACGGCCTCCAACTCGTCATCGAGGTGAAGAGCGGCTTCGTGCCGGAGGCCGTCCTCGAGGAGCTCTACCGGCTCACCCCGATGGAGGAGTCGTTCGGCATCAACAACGTCGCCCTCGTCGACGGACAACCGCGCACGATGGGGCTGGCCGAGCTGCTGCGGGTGTTCGTCGACTTCCGGACCGACGTCGTGCGCCGCCGCACGGCATACCGGTTGGCGCGGCGCGAGGAGCGGCTGCACCTCGTGCAGGGTCTGCTGCTGGCGATCCTCGACCTCGACGAGGTCATCCAGCTCATCCGGTCGAGTGACGACGCGGCGATGGCCAAGGGCCGCCTCATGAGCGTCTTCGACCTGTCCGAGGCGCAAGCGGCCTACATCCTCGAACTGCAATTGCGCCGGCTCACGAAGTTCTCCCGGCTCGAACTCGACAAGGAACGCGAAGAGCTCGAGCGGGAGATCGAGGCCCTGCGGGCGATCCTCGCCGACGAGCGGCTGCTGCGCCGCACCGTCTCCGGGGAACTCGCCGAGGTCGCCGCCGCCCACGGGACACCGCGTCGCACGGTCCTGCTCGAGTCGGCGGGGGCCACGGCCGGGGTCGCGCCGACGGCCGGCCGGGGCGCGGCACCGCTCGAGGTCACCGACGACCCGTGCTGGGTCCTGCTCTCCTCGACCGGGTTGCTCGCCCGCACCACGACCGACGACCCGCTGCCGGCCGAGGGGACGCGGGCCCGGCATGACGCGCTGGTCGCGGCGGTGCGGGCGACCGCGCGGGGCGAGGTGGGCCTGGTGACGAGCTTGGGCCGGATGATCCGGGTCTCCGTGCTCGAGCTGCCCACGCTGCCGCCGACCGCCGGCCCGCCGCACCTGTCCGGCGGGGCCCCCCTGGCCGCCTACGTCGACCTGCCGCGGGGCGAGGAGCCGATCACGCTGGCCTCGTTGGCTGCGGATGCACCTCCGCTCGCCCTCGGGACGGCCAGCGGAGTGGTCAAGCGGGTGACCCCCGACCATCTCGTCCGTTCGTCGTGGGAGATCGTCGCGCTCAAGGAGGGCGACGTCCTCGTCGGGGCCGCACCGACGACGAGCGAGGAACAGGACCTCGTTTTCGTCACCGACGATGCCCAGCTGCTGCGCTTCCCGGCCTCCGCGGTCCGCCCGCAGGGGCGCACGGCCGGGGGCATGGCCGGCATCCGTCTCTCGGCCGGAGCCCGGGCGATCCACTTCGGCGTGGTCGACCCGGCGCGGGAGGGTCTGGTCGTCACCGTGAGCGGAGCCTCGGGCGCGCTGCCGGGCACGCAACCCGGTGCCGTGAAGGTCACCCCCTATGCCGAGTACCCCGCGAAGGGGCGCGGCACAGCCGGCGTGCGCTGCCACCGCTTCCTCAAGGGCGAGGACCTACTCCTGCTCGGCTGGGCCGGAAACGTCCCCGCGCACGCCGCGGCCGCCAACGGCGGCCCGGTCCAGTTGCCCCCGGCCACCGGGCGGCGCGACGGTTCGGGCACCCCATGGACCCAGTTGGTGGCCGCCATCGCGTCGGCACCCAAGGCGTCGGACGGCACCTGAAGCTCCGATCGGACCGTCTCGACTGTCTCACTTGTCGAGATTTCGCGGAGTCCCGCCCTCCCCCCGAGGGGTGCGCAAATGCCTCGGGAGGGCTTCGATGTAAGCGCTTCCATAACAATCCGGACACGCCCACGTCACGCGTGTGAAGTGGGCGGTGGAAACGCTTGACTCGGGCGGATCGGACGGGCATGGTTCGACAGTCGGAGCCCAGCCCGGCCCCGGGCGGATCCGCGAGCGAGTCGCCCCTGCCGGCCCTCATCGGCCAGCACAGGGTTCTCGATGTCAGCAGGCAGACAAGGGAGAAGATATGCAGAAGATGTCCCTGGCCAAGGTGGCCGCCGCCGCGGGATCGGTGGCATTGCTCACCACCGGCTGTCTCGGCTCGAGCGGCGGGAGTTCGTCGAGCAACGCGAGCGGCACCGCGGCCGGCCCAGGCAAGTCCACCGTCGAGGTGATGTACGGCTTCGGTAACGAGCAGGAAGTCGCCTTCCAGAAGGACCTCAACAAGTTCGCCCAGGCCAACGGCTTCACCATCAAGTTCACCAAGGCCGGGTCGTGGGACACCGAGATCAAGACCCGGGTCGCCGGCGGCACCCCGCCCGACGTGGGCCTGTTCCCGCAGCCGGGCGTCATGTGCGACTTGGCCAAGCAGGGCAAGGTCTCCGCCTACGACGACGCGACGGTCGCCACCGACAAGGCCACCCTCGTGCCCGGCTTCGTCGGCGCCGGCACCTGCGCCGACGGCAAGGTCTACGGCCTGCCCTCGGCCGTGAGCGTGAAGTCGCTGCTCTGGTATGACCAGCCGTCCTTCGCCGCCACCGGGCTCAAGCTGCCGGCCACCCTCGACGACATGGTCACGCTGAGCGACCAGCTCAAGGGCGCCGGCAAGACCCCGTGGTGCATCGCCGCCGAGTCCGGCAACGCGACCGGCTGGCCGATCACCGACTGGATCGAGGACCTCGTCCTGCGCTTCGCCGGCCCGGAGAACTACGACAAGTGGGTCGCCGGCACGCTGAAGAACAACAGCCCCGAGATCAAGCCCGCCTGGGAGTACTTCCAGAAGATCGCCTTCACCGACGGCTTCGTCCGCGGTGGCACCAAGGCCATCGCCGCGACGAACTTCCAGACCGGCGGCAACGCCCTGTTCGACAACCCGCCCGGCTGCTACCTGTTCAAGCAGGCCACCTTCATCGCGGGCAAGGGCGGCTTCCCGGACTCGGTCCTGGCCAAGGCCGACACCGAGATCGGCGTGACCGCGTTCCCGCCGAAGACCGCGGGCAACAACCCGGTCCTCACCGGTGGTGACCTCGCCGCGGCGTTCAACAACGACGCCAACACGATCAAGCTGCGCAACTTCATCGCGAGCAAGGACAACGGCGTCGAGGTCGGCAAGGCCGGCTACTTCTCGCCGCACACGACCTTCGACTCCTCGCTCTACCCGAGCAAGATGCTCCAGACGATCGCCAAGGACGTCCTCTACAAGTCGAGCGCGGCGCGCTTCGACGGGTCGGACCTCATGCCGGCCAAGGTCGGCGCCGGCACCTTCTGGACCGAGCCGATCAAGTGGATCAGCGGGTCGCAGGACCTGGAGACGACGCTCAACAACATCGACAACAGCTGGCCCAAGAGCTGACGTCGACGAACTGACACGAACGGGGGCGAGGTACCACCCTCGCCCCCGTTCGCGTACCAGTCACAGGTCCGCTCGACCGAAAGGACGCGCACGTTGGCACTCAAGATCCTCAATGCACTGCTGGCCATCCTCGGTGGCATCGGCGGGGCCATGCTCCTCTACTGGATCCTCAACAAGCTCGCCGAGTCGCTCAAGGGCCGCTGGGAGGACCGGGTCAAACCCTGGGTCTTCGCCGGTCCCGCCTTGCTCGCCATCGCGGTGTATCTCATCTACCCCGCGCTGGTCACCCTGCAGTACTCGTTCGCGAACGAGGACGCGACGGCATACGTCGGCTTCAAGAACTACACCGACCTGCTCACCGACACGAGCTTCCTGCAGGTGCTCGTCAACAACCTGCTGTGGATCATCATCGTGCCCGCCCTCACCGTCGCTCTCGGACTGGGTGTCGCGGTGCTCGCCGACCGACTCGCCGCGCGCAGCGAGAAGACGACCAAGACCCTCATCTTCCTCCCGATGGCGATCAGCATGGTCGGCGCGGCGACGATCTGGCGCTCGATCTACGAATACCAGCCCTCGGGCGCCCCCCAGACCGGGTTGCTCAACGCGATCATGGGGCTGTTCGGCCGGGAGCCCGTCTACTGGTACTCGGTCGAGAACCTCCACCTCAACAGCCTGCTGCTCATGGTCATCCTCATCTGGACCCAGGTGGGCTATTCGATGGTGCTGCTCTCCTCGGCGATCAAGGCTGTCCCGGAGGACACGATCGAAGCCGGTCGGATCGACGGGGCCGGAGAGCGGCGGATCTTCTTCAGCATCGTCGTGCCGCAGATCTGGCCCACGGTGGTCACCGTCTTCATTACGGTGCTCATCGGCGTCATGAAGGTGTTCGACGTCGTCTACGTGACGACGAACGGCAACTACAACACCGACGTCGTCGGCCGGCGCTTCTATGCCGAGATGTTCACCAACTCCAACTCCGGCTATGCGGCGGCCATTGTCGTGCTCCTGATGATCGCCATCACGCCGGTCCTCGTCTACCAGGTTCGTCAGTTCCGCCGTGAGGAGGCTGCCCGATGAGCGCCACCGTCGCAGAGACCACGTCGCCAAAACCGCAGGAGATCACCTACGCCAAGGTCACCCGTGGCCCGGGCAGTGCCAGCCTCCTGGTCAAGGTGCTGCTGTTCCTCCTGTGCGTGCTGTGGATGGTCCCCGTGCTCGGGCTGTTCATCAGCTCGTTCCGCACCCGAGATGCCCAGTTCAACTCGGGCTGGTGGACCGCGATCGCCAACCCCCTGGACTTCACCCAGTGGACGCTGAGCAACTACGCCAACGTCCTGGGCGACAACCAGGCCGGGGTCAACATGGGTGCGGCCTTCATCAACAGCTTCGTGGTGACCGTGCCCGCCACGATCATCCCGATCCTCATCGCCGCCTTCGCGGCATACGCCTTCACCTTCATGGAGTGGAAGGGCCGCGACATCGTCTTCGTCGTCATCGTCGGCCTGCTCGTCGTCCCGCTCCAGGTGGCCCTCGTGCCGCTGCTCAAGATCTACGCCAGCCTGCACATCAACAACACCTTCCTGGCCGTGTGGCTCGCCCACATCGGCTTCGGGATGCCGCTGGCTGTCTACATCCTGCGCAACTACATGTCGAGCCTGCCCAAGGCCGTCATCGAGTCGGCGAAGATCGACGGGGCGAGCCACTTCACGACCTTCTGGCGGCTCATCATGCCGATGTCGACGCCTGCGCTGGCCTCGTTCGCGATCTTCCAGTTCCTGTGGGTGTGGAACGACCTGCTCGTCGCCCTCATCTTCCTCGGCCGCGGTGAAAACACGATTGCCACCGTTGCCCTGCAGGGCCTGCAAGGTCAGACCGGTCAGGGGCGCGAGCTCATCCCCTCGGCCGGCTTCGTCACCATCATCATCCCGATCCTCGTGTTCTTGTCCCTCCAGCGCTACTTCATCCGGGGCATGACCTCGGGCGCGGTGAAGGGCTGAGCGTCATCGGGCGCAAGCACGGTCGGGCCTGCCCCTGCGGGGGCGGGCCCGACCCGTCTGCTCCGCACGCGTCAGCGGGGCGCTTTCCGTGACGCTCGTGCTGCCGACCCGCAGCTGGTATGCCGCGGGCGAACCGATCGCGGTCGACATCGGCGACCTGGGCCGGCCGGCTAACCTCGAGGTCGACCACCTCGGCGCCGTCGTCGCCGCGGTGCCCGTCGGCGGCTCCGGCAGGCTGGCGCTCCCCGACCTGCCGCCGGGCGGCTACGGGCTGCGCCTGGTCGACTCCGCCGACACCGACCTCCTGGCCCGCAGTGCGATCCACGTCCTCGCCGACGAGGCGCACGCCCGGCGGGTCCTGCGCTACGGATTCGTCACCGACTACCGCCCCGAGCGCGACCCACGAGGTGCCGTCGACCTCGCCCGCCGGCTGCACCTCACGGCCGTGCAGTTCTACGACTGGGCCCACCGGCACGCCGACCTCGTGAGCGGGGGTGAGGACTACGCCGACCCGCTGGGCAATCGCGTCTCACTCGCGACCGTCCGCGCCCTCGTCGAGGGCCTGCGCGCCGCGGGGGCCGACGCCCTCGGCTATGCGGCGGTCTACGGCGTCGGCAACGACGAGTGGCCGCATTGGGAGTCCCTCGCCCTGCTCGACGCGACCGGCACGGCATACGGCCTGGGCGGTTTCCTGCGGATCGTCGACCCGGCCGCGCCCGCCTGGCTCGCGCACTTCACCGACGACCTGGCCGCCGCGGTCCAGCGCTGCGGTTTCGCGGGCTTCCATCTCGACCAGTACGGCTCCCCCACACACGCCCGGCGCGTGGACGGTCGCCCGGTCGCGCTCGCCGAGTCGTTCACGACGCTCGTCGAGGCGGTCCGCGACCGGCTGCCGCAGGTCCGGCTGGTCTTCAACAACGTCAACGACTTCCCCACGTGGGCGACCGCCACGACCCGCCAGGACGCCTGCTACGTCGAGGTGTGGTCTCCGATGGTCGAATTCGCCGACCTGGCCGCCCTCGTCACCCGCTGCCACGCACTCGTGGGCGATCGTCCGGTCGTCGTCGCGGCATACCTCTCGGTCTATGCCCGCGCGCCCCGACCGCTCGCCGACGCCACCGCCCGGCTCACGATGGCGACCCTCTTCAGCCACGGCGCCACCCACCTGCTCGCCGGCGAAGACGGCCGGCTGCTCGTCGACCCCTACTACGTGCGCAACCATCCGGCCGAGCCGAAGACCCTCGACCTGCTCGCCCGCTGGGCCGACTTCCTCGTCGCCCACGACGAACTGCTCATGGACCCGCGCGCCGTCGACGTCACCGCGGCCTATGCCGGCGACTACAACGACCACCTCGACGTCTCGTATGCCGCGGCACCGGTGAGCGGGCACGCGCGAGCGGGGGTCGTCTGGCGGCGGATCGTCGCGATCGGACCGTGGTTGGTCGTCCACCTCGTCAACCTCGTCGGGCAGGAGTCCTGTGCGTGGGACGCCCCGCACGCCCAACCGGGTGAGACGGGTCCGGGGCTGCTGCGGCTGCGCCTGCCCGGGCCCGTCCTGCCGACGGTCCACGTCGCCGACCCGGACGGGAGCGGGCGCCTCGAGCCGGTGCCGGTCGAGGCCGACGGGACCCACGCGCGCGCCGTGCTGCCCGCGCTGGGCAGCTGGCAGGTGATCCTCGTCCGGCCGCCCGAAGGGGAAGACGACCTGGGCGTCGATCGAGGCGTCGATGGTGGTGACGCCGGGCGGACCGGCGGGGGTGCGGCTGTGACCGGAC
The DNA here is from genome assembly GCA_029552065.1 of Actinomycetes bacterium. Taxonomy (GTDB): domain Bacteria; phylum Actinomycetota; class Actinomycetes; order Actinomycetales; family Dermatophilaceae; genus Phosphoribacter. The sequence goes on along the minus strand of JAKPEG010000057.1, from coordinate 9,881 downwards.
CATGAACCGGACCATGAACGTGGACACGGAGGAGCGAACATGAAGGACACGGGGCCACGCGTGGTGCACCTGCGGCGCGGCGGCACGAGTGTCGTGGCCCGTCTCGACGGCTCGACCCTCCCCTGCGTGCTGCACTGGGGCCCCGATCTCGGCGAGCTCGACGAGTCGGCGCTCGAATCGATGGCGCTCGCTCTCACCTTCCCCTACGTCGACTCGCCGATCAGCTCGCAGAGCTTCGTCTCGGTGCTCCCCCAGCATTCCAGCGGCTGGCTGGGCCGGCCGGGGCTGCTCGGCAGCCGCGCCGGGCGGGCCTGGTCGGTCGCCTTCGCCGAGGTGCGGCATACCGTCGTCGAGGCCGGCTGCCCCGAGTGGCTGGAGGGAGCCGACGGTGCGGTGCGGCTGCACAGTGTGGGGGTCGACCCGGCCTCGCAGCTCGAGGTGAGCACCGAGATCGAGCTGCACGCCTCCGGCCTCGTGCGCCTGCGTGCGTTCGTGCGCAATGTCGGCACCGACGACTACGAGGTTCTCCACCTGCTGCCGGCGCTGCCCGTGCCCGGCGAGGCCGGTGAACTGCTCGACTTCACCGGACGCCACGCCCACGAGCGGACGCCGCAGCGGCGGCCCTTCGACCAGGGCCAGTGGGTGCGCGAGTCGTGGGGCGGCCGGCCGGGCCACGACTCGGCCACGCTGCTCTGCGCGGGACGGACCGGGTTCGGCTTCCGCACGGGGCGGGTGTGGGGCGTCCACGTCGCGCACAGCGGCAACCAGGTCTTCCTCGCCGAACACACCTCGACCGGATGGCGGCTGCTGCGGGGCGGGGAGTTGCTCCTGCCCGGCGAGGGGCGGCTGGCGCCGGGGGCGGCATACACCTCGCCCTGGCTCGTAGCCTCGTGGGGCGAGGGCCTCGACGCACTCTCCCACCGGGTGCACCGCTTCCTGCGGGCCCGGCCCGGTCACCCCCGCTCGCCCCGGCCGGTGCTGCTCAACACGTGGGAGGCCGTCTACTTCCGGCAGGACCTCGACCGGCTGCTCGAGCTCGCTCGGCATGCAGCGACGGCGGGGGTCGAGCGCTTCGTCCTCGACGACGGCTGGTTCCGCGGCCGCCGCGACGACCGCGCCGGGCTGGGCGACTGGTATGTCGACGAGCAGACTTGGCCCCAGGGCCTGCGTCCCCTCGTCGACCGGGTCCGCGCCCTGGGGATGGACTTCGGGCTGTGGTTCGAGCCGGAAATGGTCAACCTCGACTCCGATCTCGCCCGCGCCCACCCCGAGTGGATCCTCGGGACCGCCCACGGTCCGGGTGTGGCGTCGCGCTACCAGCACGTGCTCGACCTGGGGCACCCCGACGCCTACGCCTACGTCCTGGAGCGGATGTCGAGCGTGATCGGCGAGTATGCCGTCGACTTCGTCAAGTGGGACCACAACCGGGCGCTCGTCGACGCCGGTCACTTCCCCGACCGCAGCCCCGGCGTGCACGCCCAGACCGAGGCGGCATACCGGCTCATGGCGACCCTGCGCGCCCGCCACCCGGGCCTGGAGATCGAATCCTGCTGCGGGGGTGGCGGTCGCCTGGACCTCGGGGTGATCGAGCATGCGGACCGGGTATGGGTCTCGGACTGCATCGACGCCCACGAACGCCACCGGCTCGTCCGCTGGACCGGCCTGCTGTTGCCCCCGGAACTGCTCGGCACGCACATCGGATCCGGCACCGACCACACGACCGGACGGCGCCACAGCCTCGCCTTCCGTGCCGGCACGGCGATGTGGGGACACCTCGGCGTCGAATGGGATCTCACCGACGCGACCGAGGCCGAGCGGGCAGCAGTGGCGGAATGGATCGCCTTCCACCGGCGTTGGCGGCAGCTGCTGCACACCGGCGACGTCGTGCACGCCGACCTGGCCAATCCTGCGCTCCACCTCGAAGGGGTCGTGAGCACCGACGCGACGGAGGCGCTCTACCGGCTTTCCGCGCTCGATCTCACCCTCACCTGGCCGCCGGGCCGGGTCACCCTGCCGGGTTTGGACCCGCTTGGGCACTACACCGTCCGAGAGGCGGGGCCGAGGGGCGACGAGACGGGCGCCGGCCGACCCGGATGGCTGCCGGACGGGGTGACACTCACCGGGCGCCAGCTCGACCAGGTCGGTCTCGCCAGCCCACTGCTCGGCCCCGACGAACTCGTCGTTCTCCACGTGCAGGCGATGGCTCCGGCCGTATCAGGGTAGGGCGGATATGGATACAGTGGGGTCGGCCCCCGTGCGCATCGGGTGGCCAATGGCACCGCGAGGCAGGTCCAGTTCGGTCCGCGCGCGTGGGGCTCTCGAACCGGCCCGGCCGCGGGCACCCTTGTCCCGACGGAGGTCGGCGTGAACCAACCGACGATCGCGGATGTCGCGCGCGCCGCCGGGGTATCGGTCGCCACCGTTTCCCGAGCCCTGCGCGGGCTGGACAAGGTGCATCCCGAGACCCGCGAGCGGGTCCTTGCCGCCGCGTCCGAGCTCGACTACATCACCAGCCCCACCGCGTCTGGTCTCGCCTCCGGACGGACCCGGCTCGTCGGGGTCATCACCCCCTATATGGCGCGCTGGTTCTTCGTCGAGGTCATCAGCGCGATCGAGAAGGCCCTGCGGCAACAGGATCACCACGTGCTCGTCATGGACCTCGAGCGCAGCGAGGCACCCTCCTCGCGGCACTCCCTCGACCAGCGGACCCTCTTCAAGCGGGTCGACGGGGTCGTGGCGATCAACGTCGACATGCTCGACACCGAGGCCGAGCTGGTCCGGCAACTCGCCCTCCCCGTCGTCACGGTGGGCAGCCGATTCGACACCGCACCGCGGATCGGCATCGACGACGTCGGCACCGCCACGCTGGCCGCCGATCATCTGATCGATCTCGGTCACCGGCGGATCGCCTACATCGGCAAGCACTTCCCGGGTTCGGCCCACACCCGTACGCCTAGCGAACGGCTCGCGGGTTTCCGGGCGTCCCTGGGCGCCAGGTCGATTTCGGTGCCCGACGAGTGGATCTTCGAATCGGAGTGGCGGGCGAGAGACGCCTTCGCCTCCGCGCTCAGCCTGTTGCGCGCGGAGGACCGACCCACCGCCATCCTGGCCGCATCGGACGAAATGGCGATCGGGGCCCTGGCCGCAGCCCGCGAACTGGGGATCCGAGTGCCCGACGACCTGTCGATCGTCGGCATCGACGACCACGAGCTCGCCGAGCCGTTCGGCCTCACGACGGTCCGTCAGAACGTCGTCGACCAGGGTGTCGCGGCCGCCGAGGCGCTGCTGGCCCAACTCGGCCTCGCGGACCCAGCATTGGCCGTCGACCGCTCCTTCCCCGTCGAGCTCGTCCTGCGTCGGTCGACCGCCGCGCCGACCGACCGCTGACTCACGGCGGCGAGGCTCACCAGGGCGTGACGTCGGGCCCGGGAGGGCTCGTCGGGGGGACCTCCTGGGTGCCGGGCCCCGAGCGGGCACGCTCGCGTTCGCTCTCGCGCAGCCGGTCGAGCAGCGCCTTCTGTCGCTCGGCGATCGACCCACCCCCTGGCGCGAGGACGACGGGCACGTCGAGTGCCGCGAGCGCGGCCCTCGTCCGCTCGCCCAACGCCGTCAGCCGGGCTCCGGTGTCCGAACCGGAGGCGAGGCACGAGGCGGGGGCCGCGGCCACGATCTCGGAGATCTCCGTGAGACGGTCGCGGGCGGCCGTTTCCACCCCCGTCCCGAGGGCGGCGGCGGCGAGATGCTCGTCTGCGAGGCCGAGGTTGACCCGGAGCCGACAACCGTCGAGCGATGCCGGATCGGACCAGCCCAGAGCCCGTTCGAAGGCCGACCGGGCCGTGTTGTAGTCGCCGGCGAGAGCCGCCGCATCGCCCCTGGCCCACGCGGCCTTGTGCCGCTCGACGACGTTGGCCTGCTCCATCCATCCGGCGGCCGCAGCCACGCCGTCGGCCGATCCCTGCGCGAAGGCGTCGGCGGCGCTGGCGCTCGCGGCATACATCGTGAGCAACTTGCCGGCGAGCAGGAGCGCGAGCACGACCGGGGCGGCGGAGCGGCGCAGCAGCAGCCGACGCCGACCCTTGGTCGAGTGAAACCGCTCGTCGGGGACGTGCGCAACGGCGCGAAAAGTCGTCACGGGCCCCCCTCACGCGGTCGGCGTCCGGCTGCGTGGGTGAGGCGGGTCGCGGCCAGGTCGCTGCCTGCCTGCCCAGCCTCCCACGCGAGCAGGAGCCCCGCCAGCAGCAGGAGGACCCAGTAGAGCTCCGATCGCACCCCCACCGCCGCTCCGTGCGCGTCGACCACCTCGTCGATCCGCGTGAGATCGACCCGCTGGAGGACGTCCTCGATCTTGCGGCCGGGCGCCGCCCGGAGGAAGCGGACGCCGAGTTCGTCGGCGATCGTCGTGAGCTGGCGTTCGTCGATCCGCGACAGCGCCGGCTGCCCGCTGCGCGGGTCGAGGATCCTCCCGGTCGACGCGGTGGGCCCGGACGTGGCCGCCACCGGACCGGAGATCTGCATCGTCCCGCCGGTCGTCGTGCCGTAGCCGAGGACCGCCCCACCCGCGACAAGGCGCGCGTCGACTCCGAGCGCCGCCGCAGGCCGATCGACGGTCTGTTCGCCGTCCCCGAGGTAGAAGACGACACGGGGCCGGTCCGGGTGCACCCGCGCCTCCGTGAGCAGTGCCGCACGCAGGAGGGCACCGGCGGCGGCGACGTCGCTCCCCCGCGACCAGGCCGTCGGCTCGGCGCGCAGGGTGGCCATGGCCGACTCGAGGGCCGCGGCGTCGGGGGTGAGCGGCAGCCGCAGCGTCGCCGTCTGGGCGAAGGTGATGAGGGCGACGTGGGCGCCGGGCATCCGGGCGCTCAGTGCGACGACGTCGGCACGCATGCCCTCGAGGCGAGTGCCGCCGCCGTGGTCCTCGGCCATCGAGGAACCGGACACGTCGACGACGAAGAAGACGTCAAGCGCGGCCGAGTCGGTGCGGACGTTGTCGGCGCTGGACAGTCCCGGCCGCAGCGCCGCCCCCGCGACGAGCAGGATCAGCGCCGTCCGGCGTGCCGTCCTCGCGTCGAGTCGCGCACCGCGATCCTCCGGCGAGGGCCACCACACCGCGACCAGCCCGATGACCGCGGTGAGCAGGACGAGCATCGGCGGGACGACCGGCAGCCAGGTCACGCCGACCACCACCTGCGAGCGAGGAACACGGCGGGGACGCCGAGCATCACGAGGACGACGACCCCGGCGGGGGTGTCGTAGCGCAGCAGCTGAGCACCACCGGGAATCCGCTGGGCCTCCCGCTCCCCCACCGAGGCGAGGATCCGCGCGACCGTGTCGGTCGCGCCGAGGCCGAAGTAGCGCCCGCCCGTGGCCTCGCTGGCCGCCTTGAGCTCGTCGGCGGCGCTGCTGCCTGCGCGGTCGGCCGGATTCATCGCGTAGATCTGGATGTCGGCGGCCCGCGCGAGCGCGGCCGCCTCGACGAGCGGGAAGATCGACCGCCCGGCGGGGAGGTTGTCGGTCGCGAGGATGATCGATCGGGCCCGGTGCGCCTCGGCGTGGTCGAAGGAGTGGACACACGTGGCCACACCGTCGCCGATGAGCGAGCTGCCCGAGCCGAGCAGGGTGCCGGCGAAGAAGCGCCCGTCCAGCCCGTGCGTGAATGCCTGCTGGGCGGCCAGGAGCTGATCCTGGAGGAACTGCGCGTCGTCGGTGAGCGGGAAGACGGGCACGGCCGAGGTGTTGAAGACGACGAGCGAGAGGCGCTCCCCCCGGAAGCCGTCGGCCAGCCGGCGGAAGGTCGCCAGCACCGCCTCGTCGACGTCGGTCATCGAACCGGACACGTCGAGGCACAGGACGATGTCCCGATTGGTCTGGTCGGGAGTGATGACGGCGGTCCCGAAGGGCCGTGCGGCACCGACGAGGGCGAGGATCGCGACACCGCTCGTGGCCACGGCGAGCGTGGCTGTGCGCAGCCGGTGGCGGGCGAGGGCGCGGGAGAACTCGGGCAGACCGGTGAGCAGGTCGGTGTTGGCCAGGGGCAACGACCGGGGTCGCCTGCCACGGTCACGCTGCCACCACCCGAGGGCCGCCACGAGACAACCGACGACCAGCCCGGCAAGCAGCAGTCCGGGGTACTTCAGGTCCACCCGTCGATCACCGCCTTGGCCTCCTCGGCGATCGGTCGCAGCGGCGGAGCGGGGTCGGGGCCGAATTCCCCCGGATAGAGCCGCCGGACGACCGCGGCGACCGGCACGAGCCGTGGATCCCCGGACCCGAAGTCGGACAGGGTCATCGTGAGGGCCCCCGCCCCGGCCCCGGCCCCGGAGCGACGGTCGACGAAGTCGCGCACCACTTCGCTCACCCGCTGGTGGCCGGTGCGCACGTCGAGCCGACCGGACTCGACCTCGGCGACGAGTTGGTCGATCCGCGCGATGCTCGCCCGCTTGCTCCGGGCCGGGTCCGGCCCGGCCACCCCCGGCCGCGAAAGGGGTCGGCTCGTCGGTGACCGGTCCGGGCGCGTGCACCACCACACGAAGCCCAACCACACGGCCACCGCGAGCAGGACGAGGAGGGCAACGATCGGCCAGATCGCGGCATACCGCTCCGGCGGGTAGAAGGCGTCGTCAGCGCGCACGGCGACGCTGCTTCTCGAGCAGCCGGAAGACCGCCGGCACCGCCTCCTGCGAACCACCGACGCGCACCTGGGCGATCCCGTGCGGGGACAGCGCGGCGTCGGTGGCGGCGCGGCGTCCCTCGGCGGCCTTCAGGTATGCCGCGCGCAGCCTCCTCTGCAGCCGCACCGCCCCCGGCACCAGGGTGCCCGCGTCGACGTCGGCGACATCGGCGAGCCCGCCGATGGTCGTCGGGTCGGCATCCTCGATGCTCACCCAGAGGATCTCGTGCTGGGCGTGGAGCCTGCGCAGGAGGGCGGTGTTCTCGGCGGCCACGCGAGGCTCGCCCACGAAGGTCCCCTCGTCCGCGACGACGACGAGCAGGGCCCGCGTGCGCACGTGCTCGGCGACGTGGCGGAGTTGGTCGCACACGTGCCCCGGCGGAGCCTGGGTCGTCGTCTGCCCGTCGAGGATCCGCAGGAGCCGCTCGAGATGGGCCTCGGTGGCCCCGGCTTCGCGGAGGACTGTCCCCGTGCTGTCGCCGGCGGCGAGCCCGACGACGTCGCCGTGACGGACGGCGAGATAGCCCAGCAGTCCCACGACCATGACGACGACGTCGCTCTTCGGCTCGCCCGAGGCGGCCAACGCGGCCATCGAACGCCCCGTCGTGGTGACGAACAGGACCGTCTGGCGACGAGTAGCGAGGTAACGTTTGACGAGCGGGGAACCGTGGCGCGCCGTGGCCTTCCAGTCGACGTCGCGGATCTCGTCGCCCGGCACGTATTCGCGCAGGTCGTCGTAGTCCAGCCCGCGCCCCCGGTAGACCGAGGCGTACTCACCGTCGAGCAGACCCCACGTGCGTCGGTTCGCGGCGATGAAGAGCCTGCTCTTCACGCGGGTGAGCAATGCGGTCACGGTCGCCCCTTCGCCACGGCGGTATGCCGTCCGGTCGCCTCAGGGGGTCCGCACGGCGGCGACCACGGCGTCGATGATGTTCTCCACCGGCACCTCGTCGGCCACGGCCTCGAAACCGAGGATGATGCGGTGGCGCAGGACCCTGTGTGCCAACGCCTTGACGTCGTCGGGGATCACGTGGTCGCGGCCGGCAATGATCGCGCGCGCTCGGGCGGCCTGGGCGAAGGCGATCGAGGCGCGCGGACTCGCCCCGAACTGCACATAGCGGGCCAGCTTCGGCTCGAGATAGGCGTCGGCGTGCCGGGTGACGAAGGCGAGGCCGACGGCGTAGCGGACGACTGCCTCGTCGAGGTAGACGGCACGGACGATCGCCTGGAGGCGGCGGATGTCCTCGAGGGTGACCACCGGCCGCTGTTCGGACAGGTATACCCCGGCATCGATCCGGCGGACGACCTCGGCCTCGTCGTCGAGGGTCGGATAGTCGAGGACGTCCTTGAGCATGAACCGGTCGAGCTGCGCCTCGGGCAGGACATAGGTGCCCTCCTGCTCGATCGGGTTCTGGGTGGCCAAGACGAGGAAGGGCTCGGGCAGCGGGTAGACCCGACCCGCGATCGACGTCTGGCGCTCCTGCATGGCCTCGAGCATCGCCGACTGGGTCTTGGCCGAGCTGCGGTTGATCTCGTCGAGCAGGACGAGGTTCGCGTGGACCGGACCGAGGCGGGTCTCGAAGGTCGCGGTCGACGCGTCATAGACCTGGGTCCCGACGATGTCGCTGGGCAGGAGGTCGGGGGTGCACTGGATCCGCGCGAAGCTGCCGCTCACGGCCCGCGCCAGGGTCGCCGCCGCCGTCGTCTTGGCCAGCCCCGGCACCGACTCGAGCAGGATGTGTCCGCCGGTCATGAGACCGAGCAGCAGGGTCTCCTCCAGCAGGAGTTGGCCGACGACCCGCTCCTCAAGGGCGTGGGCGATCGTCTCGACCGTCTCGGTCGCCCACGCGAGATCCGGCGCCGCCACCCCCTCGGTCGGGGAGGGCACGGCCACCGCGGCGACGGGTATGCCGCCCGGGGCCGCGGCTTCGATGCTCTGCTCGAGCGGGGGGCCGGCTTCCTCGGGCGCCGGCTCGTGCTCGGCCGGGAGCGTCGCCGCCACCTGCTCGAACGGCTCGATCTGGTGTGCTGCACTCACCTGCGCCGACGCGGTTGCGCCCGCAGCCTCGGGCGCGCCGACGCGACCCGGGAAGCCCGGTCGGCGCAACGGCTGCCCCGACGGCCTGGACCTTCTCATACCTCGCCCCTCACGCATGACGGACGGTGGGAGTTCGCCCGCGCCCCATCTCGACGGCCCCCTCGCGGCCGCTGCCACATGGTATCGGGGGTGGCCCGCGGTTGGGTCCCAGTCGCCGCAGGCGACCGGGACCCTGCGTGCTCAGGCGTCGATGCGCTCGCGGTCGAGCAGCCGGGCGGACTCGACGATGAAGTCCTTGCGGGGGGCGACGTCGTTGCCCATGAGCAGGTCGAAGACCCCCTCGGCTGCGCGCGCGGCCTCCTCGGCCTCCCCCAGCGTGACCCGACGCAGGGTGCGGTGCCGCGGATCCATCGTCGTGTCGGCGAGTTGGTCGGCGTCCATCTCCCCGAGACCCTTGTAACGCTGGGGGGGCTCCTTGATCCGGCGACCCTTGCGTTCGAGCGCGGCCCGGGTCTGGCGCATCTGGGCCTCGGTGTAGGTGTAGACGAACTCGTTGCGCTTGCCGGGCCCCCCGATCACCTCGAGGCGGTGCAGCGGGGGCATCGCGGCGTAGACCCTGCCGGCGGCGACCAGCGGACGCATGTACTTGAAGAAGAGGGTGAGCAGCAGCGTGCGGATGTGCGCCCCGTCGACGTCGGCATCGCTCATGACGATGACCTTGCCGTAGCGGGCCGCCTCGAGGTCGAAGGAGCGACCCGAGCCGGCACCGATGACCTGGATGATCGCGGCACACTCGGCGTTCTTGAGCATGTCGGCGACCGAGGCCTTCTGGACGTTGAGGATCTTGCCCCGGATCGGCAACAGGGCCTGGAAGTCGGAGGATCGGGCGAGTTTGGCCGTTCCCAGGGCGCTGTCGCCCTCGACGATGAACAACTCCGACCGGGCCACGTCGTGGGTGCGGCAGTCGGCGAGTTTGGCGGGCAAGGTCGAGGACTCGAGTGCGGTCTTGCGGCGCTGGGTCTCCTTGTGCTGGCGCGCACTGATCCGCGCCTTCATCTCCGAGACGACCTTCTCGAGCAGCGTGCCCGCCTGGGCGCGGTCCTCGCGCTTGCCCGAGGTGAGCCGCGCGGTGAGCTCGGTCTCGACGACGCGGGCGACCACGGCGCGCACGGCGGC
>JAKPEG010000020.1 GCA_029552065.1 Actinomycetes bacterium | reverse complement strand
CCTCCTGCATCTCGACCAGCCCGTCGCGGACGAGCGACTGCAGCACGGCCAGGGCCTTGGACCGGCCCCAGTCCATGCGGCTCGAGAAGACGACAACGCCGACCCACCGCCCGCTCCTCGCGAGGTCCTCGGCTGCCGTCTGCTTCGCTTCGATGGTCGGGTCGTACTTCACCGCCTCGTGATCCTTCCCCAGGACTCGCCGCGCCCGCGCAGCGTCATTCCTGGCATGTCGGTGTCGCGGCGCACGTCGACGCGCGCTCGAAGTTGCGCCGGCGACTCGGCCCGGCAGCGGTCGATGATGGTGAGGTAGCACCTCGCGAAGTCCTCGTCGGTCCCGGTCGCGTCCGCCTCGGCCATGGCCACCTGCAGCGGGTCGGCGACGAAGCAGCCCCGGCACCAGCGCAGGACCACGCACGACCCGCGCCGCTCCGGGCTGGTGAGCGTGAGGTCCATCACGTTCGGGCCGGCGGCCGCGACGAGCTCGCCGCAGAGGACGCAACGATGTGGCTCCCGGGCGCTCACGATGCCACCGCCTCACGTTCCGGGTCGGCGAGGTATGCCGCGAACGGCGACGGGCCGGCTGCCTTCGTCGGGCCCCAGGTCTGCGCGACCTCCATCGCGGCGTGCGCGGTGAACCGATCCCGGGCGCGCGTGACCGCGACGTACCAGAGCCGGAGCTCCTCGCCGCGCTCGTCCTCGCCGACCTTCGGGAACACGCCACGGTCCGGCCCGATGAAGTGGACCACGGGGGATTCGAGGCCCTTCGCCGCGTGCACCGTCATCAGGCGCACGGACGGCGTGGCCTGGGCCTCGGCGTCACGCACGTCGCGGAAGGTGTACCAGGCCAGGAACGCATTGATGCTGGCGTCCTGCTCGGCCTCGATGCGGCGCTCGGTCCAGGCCACGATGCGGGCCACGGCGGCGTCGAGCTCGTCGCGCATCTCGTCGAGGCCCCGGGCGGCCAGGGTCTCCCACGCGTCCGACGTCGCGGCGAAGCGCGTGGCGAACTCTCCCGCGGTGTCGGCCTGGACCTGGACGAGGCGCGAGCCACCGATGCCGTCGCGGCGCAGTTCGGCGAGCGT
>JAKPEG010000009.1 GCA_029552065.1 Actinomycetes bacterium | reverse complement strand
CCGCACGGTCTTGAGCGTGGCCATCTTCTCGAGCGTCGTGTCGGCGCGCGGACCCTCGTCGGCGGCGAGTGCGGCATACGGGACGATCTCGTCGGCGAAGGCGCCGGCGGCCTGGGCGGCGAGGGCGCGCTCGTGGCTGGCCAGGGCGAGCCGCTCCATGTCCTCGCGGCTGATCTCCCACCGGTCGGCGATGAGCTCGGCACCGTAGAACTGGCTCACCTCGCTGTCGCCGTAGCGCGCGGCCCACCCCGCGCCGCCGAAGGGATGCCCGAGGCCCTGCGCGACGCCGACGCTCGCCGGGCTCCAGATCGGCACGAGGCTCATGAGCTCGACGCCGCCCGCGACGACGAGAACCTGCTGGCCGGACAGGACCCCGTATGCCGCGAAGCTCACCGCCTGCTGCGAGGAACCGCACTGCCGGTCGATCGTCGTGCCGGGGACCGACTCGGGCAGGCCGGCGCTGAGCCAGCCGGTGCGGCCGATGTTCGTCGCCTGGGCACCGATCTGGTCGACGCAGCCCCAGACGACGTCGTCGACGGCGGCCGGGTCGACGCCGACGCGCTCGGCGGCGGCCCGCATGACGTGCCCGGAGAGGTCGGCGGGGTGAACACCGGCGAGACCACCACCCCGACGGCCGACGGGAGTGCGGACAGCGCTGACGATGTAGGCCTCGGTCATGCCCACCACGAAAGCACGTCGAGAGCTGCCGTGGCGGACTCGCGGCCCGCCATGACCGATCTCACGCGTCCCAGACGACCTCGTCGACGGTCGTCGTCGTGAGGCGGACCCGAGCGGACAGGCTCTCGCCGACGCCTGGTGCGTCGACACCCCGGGGGACGTGGACCAGGCTGACCTGCATGTGCGGGGGCTCGACGAACCACAGGTGCGCCCCGGCGTGGACGAAGGGCGAGCGGACCCGGCCGATGGCCTCGGACGCGCCCTCGGCGAGGGCGATGACCCGCTGGCGCAGCGTGGCGGCCGAGGTCGGCGCGGCCATCGCCACGCCGTGCGCCGTGCCACCACTGACGACGACCAGGTGCCCGGCGGGCAACCTGCGGCCGCGGTAGCCCGCACGGTCCCCGGCCACGACCGGCCGGACGTCCAGGACGTCGGCGCGCACGGACAGGGCGTCCGGGGCGCCGAGCCACAGGGCCGTCCCGATCCGGGGCCGGAAGGCCACCGCAGGGTATGCCGCGCGCAGCCCGGCCAGCTCGGTGGCACTCAGGTGCGACACGAACCAGGTGTCGAGGCTGGGGAATCGGTCCACCCAGCCCGCGACCTCGGTGACGTGCCCGGCGCCGAGGGGCAAGTGCAGGGTGCCGCCGAGCAAGCGGGCCGGGTCGGCGCCCAACAGCTCGCCGAACCGATCGGCGGGGGCGCCGTGCCGGTTCATCGTCGTCAGACCTTCGGCGACGAACCGGGCGCCGGGGGCGAGCCGGGTGA
>JAKPEG010000222.1 GCA_029552065.1 Actinomycetes bacterium | reverse complement strand
GCTGGACCCGTCGCAGCGTCTCGTCGTCGAGGTCCTCATGGCGACCACGGCGGACGGTCGGTGGGCGGCTGCGACGACCGGGCGGGCGATGGCACGCCAGAACGGCAAGGGCGACGAGATCGAAGTCGTCGAGCTGTGGGGACTCGTGCAACGCGGTGAACGGATCCTGCACACCGTGCACGACGCCGTGCTGTTGACCACCCAGGCGCAGCAGCGGCTCCTGTCGGTGCTGGAGTCGTCACCGGACCTGCGGTCGAGGATCACCCGCATCTGGCGAGGCACCGGCCAGCAGATGATCGAGCTCAGCAACGCCGCGACGATCTGGTACCGGACCCGTTCCGGTGGCGGCGGCCGTGGCGTCGACGACGTCGACCGGGTCGTGGTCGACGAAGCACAGCACGCTCTCGACGAGCACATCGACGCCATCTCCCCGACGCTGCTCGCGAACCCGAACGGGCAGCTGAACGCGATGGGGTCCTCGGGCCTGCCCGGCCGGTCCGCCTGGTGGTGGACGCAACGCCGGCGGGCGCTCGGCGACGACCCCGGCCGGTTCGGCTGGGTCGAGCACACCGCCGAGGTCGTCCACCTCGACGACACCGGCAACGTCGTGCAGGAACCCGTCGACGTCGATGACCGGTCCCTGTGGCACGCCACGAACCCGTCGATTCGCGCCGGGCGCGGACAAGGCATCGAGTTCCTCGAGGAACAACGCCGCCGCCTCGGACCCGCCGGCTTCGCCCGAGAGCACCTCTGTGTGTGGGCGCCGCCACCGATCATCGACACCGACGCCCTCATCCCGTTCACCCAGTGGACCGCCGGCGGCCGCCCTCTCACCGCCATGACCCCCGTCGCGTCCGGGCAACCCGTGCTGTGCTGGTCGGTCAGCTTCGACGGCAAGGCGTCGTCGATCGGCATGGGATGGGGTTCGATCGCGGACGCGTCGGTCATGGCCCTCGACACCGGCCTCGCCATCCGGTGGCTGCCGGAACGGCTCGTCGAGCTCGTCGCCGAGTGGGACCCCGTCGTCGTCGGCTGCAACAACGCGGGTCCGACCGCCGCGCAGGTACCTGTCGTGCTCGACGCCTTCAAGGCTGCCGGCGTGGAGGACCGGCTCCACCTGTTCGGGCTCGCCGAGTGGAAAGCGGCGTGCGGCGGGTTCCTCGCCGCGGTCCGCGAACAGCAGCTCTGCCACCTCGATGGGCAAGGCCCGCTCGACGCCGCGGTTGCGGGAGTGCGGGAACGTCGCCTCGGTGACGGGTTCGCGTGGGACGGCCGGGCCAGCGACGTCGACCTGTCACCTCTCGAAGCAGTCACCGGGGCGCGGGCGTTGCTGCCGACCGAACGTCCCGCCGCCACCGTGGCCCCGACCTACGCCTTCTGAGGAGGTGCCGATGCTGTCGACGTTGCTCGAGCTCGTGGGCCTCGCCCTGGTCGTCGTCGCGGCGTTCCTGATCGCACCCACGCTCGGCTTCGCGGTCGCCGGCGCCGCGCTCGTGCTCGTCGGCTGGTGGCTGGAACGCTGATGGGGCTCATCCGACCGAACCGCGAACGCCGAAGCC
>JAKPEG010000220.1 GCA_029552065.1 Actinomycetes bacterium | reverse complement strand
GACCGTCTCGGGTGCCTGCAAGGGCATGGATCTCCTCAGGATGACTCCTGAGGTCTCCTTCGTCGCGACCGGCGCGACCGGGGACCGGGAGCGTCGTGGGACGCTCGGGTTGACCGGACCCGACTGGGAAGTACTCCCCTCAGTCCTGAGGCTAGCCGCCCCGGCGGCAATATCGCAACGTGACTGTGACCTAAAGCTTGGGCTCCCTCGCCACCGGAGTCGTGCGATGACCCGGACGGTGCCCGCAACGGACTCGGCGAGGTCGGGTGGGAACGGGCCGTCCATCGGGCGGCGCGTGTCGACCAGCGTTGGGGCCCGGTGCGCCGCGGCTGGGACGACCTCGTCGGAGGCACGCCGAGCCAACCTACGCAACCGTAGGTAGACTGGGCCCCATGCGGCAGGCAACGCCGTGAGGCAGGCCGAGGCGCGGGATCTCACCCGGGCGACGGCCGGTGCCGCGCGGGGGGCCGCGGGGATCGTCGAGTCGACCCATGACGCGACGACGGGGATCGTCTACGGCGTGCTGCGGCGGATCCTCGGTCCTGTGGTGGTGCCCGTGCGGGAGATCCACCGCGTGATCGGCAGAGCCACCTTCGGCGGGATCCACCTGGGCCTGCGTGCCGGTGGTGCGGCCGCCGAGCGCGCCGTAGCGGCCGTGAACCCCCTTGTGGAAGACCCCGCGGACGCGCGCGACAGCCTGCTCGACCGGCGGGGCCCCGGCTTCGCGCTCGGGGTGCTCAACGGTGTCGCCGGCGACCGGCTCGCCCGGGAGGAGTCGACCCTGGCCCTCGCGATGACGCTTCGGCACGACGACCGCGACCTGCCGGTGACGACCGAGGCGCTGCGCGCGGCATACGGCACGGGTCGGCGGCGGCTCGTCGTCTTCGTCCACGGGCTGGTCGAGAGCGACCGCTCGTGGGCCTTCCGCGCGCGCCAGCGGTGGGGCGAGGAGGGGGTGACCTACGGGCGGCTGCTCGAACGCGACGAGGGGTGGCTGCCGATCTACCTGCGATACAACACGGGCCTGCCGATCGCGGCCAATGCGCAGCGGTTGGGCGACCTGCTCACGGCACTGCTGGAGGCCTGGCCCGACCCGGTGGAGGAGCTCGCCCTCGTCGGGCACTCGATGGGGGGCCTCGTCGCGGTCACCGCCCTCGCCCACGACGAGCGGCCCTGGACGCGCGTGGTCCGCGCGGTCGTCACCCTCGGGAGCCCGCGCGACGGGGCACCGCTCGAGCGGTTCGCCGCAGTCGTCGAGGAGTTCACCGAGCGCACGGGCTGGGCTCGGTGGTTCGGTGGGCTCGTGGGGATCCGCAGCGGCGGCATCCGCGACCTACACGACCCCCTCACCCATCCGCCGATCCCCGACCGGATCGAGGAGTATGCCGTGCTGGCCACCCTCACGCCCGGGTCCTGGCACCCGCAGGTGCCCCGGGTGGGCGACGGCTTGGTGCCGCTGCCGGAGCGCCATCACTGCGAGAGCGCCGTCGTCCACGGCGTCCACCACCTCGACCTGCTCGACCACCCCGACGTCTACCCGCTTCTGCGCGGCTGGCTCGCCGCCCGCGGCTGAGCTCGCTGACGCCCTCGCGGTCTTTGCTCACGATCGGCCGGTTGCTGCAGGAATGGCCGCGTGCACCAGGCCAATCCATGACTCGCGTGGCCAATCGTTGGCGAGGTGGCCGATCGGCCGCGCGCGGCCGGTGGGCCGGCGGCATACTGGGGCGATGCCATATGACGAGGCCCTCGCCGCGCGCATCCGTGCGGTCGTCGCCGCCGAGCGCGGTGTGAGCGAGCAGCGGATGTTCGGCGGCCTGGGTTTCCTCCTGGACGGCAACATGGCGGTCGCCGCGAGCAGCCAGGGCGGGCTCATGGTCCGGGTCGACCCGCGGACGGGGCTCGACGAGGTCACCGAGCACGTGCGGCCGATGGAGATGCGCGGACGGGTGATGACCGGCTGGCTGCACGCCGAAACGCCGGCGATGGCGAGCGAGCGTGACCTGACCCGGCTGGTCGGGCTCGGGGTCGCCTATGCCCGCTCGTTGCCGCCCAAGCGCTGAAAGGCGGCGAAGTGGCCACGGGTGAGGCACGGTTCGAGCGGGTCCGCAGGCAATCGGCGGAGCGCGACCCCGCCGACCCCCCGTGGGCCGCAGGCGGGCAGCTGCTCCCCGACGGCGCGCGGATGGTCGTCGCCTTCACCCACACGCTGCTCTCGGGCTGGGGGATGCTGCGCGACCCGCGGGTGAGCGTGTGGGTCGAGGACGCCGACGGCGTGCACGTCCGGACGCTGCTCGACCGGCAGGCCGACGGCTTGCGGACGATGGCCCAGTGGTATGCCGCGCTCGGCCGGATCGACACGACGACGAGCGGCACGAAGTCGGCGGGGTCGACGAGGGTCGACTGGGACGGCACCGACGAGCGGGGACGGCGGGTGTCGGTCGGGGATTATCACGTGTGCGTCGAGGCCAGCCGGGAGAGGGGTCCGCGCGAACTCGTCCGCGGCCGGGTCGCCCTCGGCACGGAACGGGTCGTCGTCCATCTCGCCGACTCGGGCGAGATCGTCGAGGCGGCGGTCTACTACTCGGGTCGCCCCGACGCTCCGGCGGGGGGTGCGTTGCGGGCCGCCGACCGGGAGTGATGGGGTTGTCCCCATGATCCGGTTCGGTTTCGGCGTCGTCGCCTCTTCCCTCCACCCGCACGAGGCCGTCGAGCGGATCGTCGCACCCGTGGCCTCCCGGCTCGCGGAGTTGGGCGGCGAACGCGTGGCCGACCCCACGGCATACCCGGATGTGCCCTATCTGCTCGTCGTCGCCACCGGCGGGACCGAGGCGGCGGCACTCGACGTGCTCCGGCGGCGTGCGGCGGCGGTGCCGTGGGAGCCGGTCGTGCTCGTCGCGCATCCGTGGCACAACAGCCTGCCCGCCTCGCTCGAGACCCTTGCGCGGGTGAGCGCCGAGGGCGGTCGCGGCCGCATCGTCCAGGTCGGCGACGAGCTCGGCGGCGTGACCGCCTCGGATGCCAGCACGGGTGAGCGGCAGCCGGACCCGCTCGAGACGCTGCTCGTGGACCTTGCCGCGATGCACCGCCTTCGCCGGGCGCGTCTCGGCCTCGTGGGTGCGCCGTCGGAGTGGCTCGTCGCGAGCGTGCCGGATGCCGCTGCAGTCCGTCGGCGGTGGGGCATCGAACTCGTCGAGGTCGACATCGCCGACACGATCGCCGGTCAGCGTCGGGCCGACCCGGTCGCCACGCGTGCCGTTGCCGTGAAGTTCAGCCGTCGTCGCCCCGGCTCCGATCATGCCGCTGCGTCCGAGCCCGCCACGGTTGCGGGCGGAGAACCCGCCGCACCTGCCGGTGAGACGGTCGCCGCTGCCGCCCTGCATCCCGCGCTCGTGGCGACGATCGAGCGGGCCCGGGTCGACGCGGTGACCGTGCGCTGTTTCGACTTCCTCGGCGAGCTCACGACTTCGGGCTGCGTGGCCCTCGCCGAACTCAACGACACCGGGGTGGTCGCCGGTTGCGAGGGCGACGTGGCCGGGGCGGTGGCGATGATGCTGGCCCGCGAGCTGCTCGGCCAGGCCTCGTGGATCGCCAATCCGGCGGTGGCGTCAGCGGAGCGCGGTCGGCTGCTCCTCGCTCACTGCACGGTCGCGCCGAGTCTCGTCGAGGAACTCGAGCTGCACACCCACTTCGAGAGCGGTCTGGGCATCGGGCTGCGGGGCCGATTCGCCCTCGGTCCGGTCACCCTCCTGCGCCTCGGGGGTCCGGATCTCGGTGAGCACTGGTTCGCCGACGCGCAGATCGTCGACACCGGCGGCAGCGCGGACCTGTGCCGCACCCAGGTGACGCTCCAGCTCGCGCCGGATCGGGTCGCCGAGTTGCTCGAACGGCCGCTCGGCAACCACCTCGTCCTCGTCCACGGCCATCACCGCGACCGGCTCGAGCGGTGGTGGCGCCTGGCTCACGAATGAGCCCTCACCGGCTCAGCCGCGCGAGACCTCCGGCCCCCAGATCCGCTCGATGTAGTCGCGCATCGCCCGGTCGGAGGAGAAGTAGCCGCATCGTGCGACGTTGAGGATCGCCGACCGGCTCCATGCCTCCTCGTCGGCGTAGGCCGCGTCGACCCGCTCCTGGGCGTCGATGTAGGACTGGTAGTCGGCGAGGACGAGGAAGCGGTCGTTGTTGCGCAGGTCGCCGACCACCGGAGCGAAGGCCTCGCGGTCCCCGTGGGTGAAAGCCCCGCCGGCGAGCAGGTCGAGCGCGCGCTTGAGCCGGGGGTTGGACTCGTAGAAGGCACCGGGCCGATAGCCCGAAGCCCGCAGCGCCGAGACCTCGGGCTCGCTCATCCCGAAGAGGAAGAAGTTGTCGTCGCCGACTAGCTCACGGATCTCGACGTTCGCGCCGTCGTCGGTGCCGATCGTGAGCGCCCCGTTGAGGGCGAGCTTCATGTTGCCGGTGCCCGAGGCCTCCATCCCGGCGAGGGAGATCTGCTCGGACAGGTCGGCCGCGGGGATGATCTTCGAGGCGCGGGTGACGTTGTAGTTGGCCGCGAAGGCGACCTTGAGCCGGTCCTCGACCCGGGGGTCGGCATTGATCGTCTCGGCCATCTGGTTGATCACGTAGATGATCTGCTTGGCCATGAAGTAGCCCGGGGCGGCTTTGGCACCGAAGAGGAAGACCCGCGGGGTGACCTCCTCGGGCGACAACTCTCCGGAGAGTATGCCGTCGTAGAGCGTGACGATGTGCAGCACCTTGAGCATCTGCCGCTTGTATTCGTGCAGTCGCTTCACCATCACGTCGTAGAGATGGCCGGTGGGCAGGGCCACGCCCCCGCTCTGGGAGACGAGCCGAGACAGCCGCTCCTTGTTGGCCGCCTTGGCCTTGCGGAACTGGGCCCGAAACTCGGGGTCCTCGGCATACGGTTCGAGTTCGCGGAGCCGGTCGAGGTCGGTGGGCCAGCCCGTGCCGATCGCCTCGGTGATCACCTGGGACAGACGGGTGTTGGACAGGCGCAGGAACCGGCGGGGGGTGACCCCGTTGGTGACGTTGGTGAACCGATCGGGCCACAGCTCCGAGAAGTCGGGAAGCACCTTGTCGCGCAGCAGCTGGGAGTGCAGTTGCGCGACGCCGTTGACCTTCGTCGCCGCGACGACCGCGAGGTGGGCCATCCGGACCGAGCGGAAGGGGTGGTCGCCGATGATCGACATCCGCCGGACCCGCTCCTCGTCTCCGGGGTATGCCGCGCGGACGACGGCGAGGAACTCGGCGTTGATTCGCTCGATGATCTCCAGGTGCCGCGGGAGCAGGCGGGCGAGCAACTCGGTCGGCCAGACCTCGAGGGCCTCGGGCAGCAGGGTGTGACACGTGTAGGCGAAGCTGCGTCGGGTGATCGCCCAGGCCTCGTCCCAGTCGAGCTTGTACTCGTCGACGAGCAGGCGCATGAGTTCGGGGACCGCGATGACCGGGTGGGTGTCGTTGAGCTGGAAGATGATCCGCTCGGGCAGTTCGCGGACGTCGAAGTCGGCCGGCATCGTGTGCCGGATGAAGTCGTGGAGGGAGCAGGCGACGAAGAAGTACTGCTGCTGCAGCCTCAGTTCGCGTCCCTGGGGAGTGGAGTCCTCCGGGTAGAGGACCTTGGAGATGTTCTCCGCGAAGGTCTGGGCGCGCACCGCCTGGGCGTAGTCGCCCGAGTTGAAGATCTGCAGGTCGAAGGCCTGGGTGGCCTTGGCGCTCCACAGCCGCAGGGTGTTGACCCGGCCGTTGCGGTAGCCGGGGACCATGTAGTTGTAGGGGACGCCCAGCACGTTCCAGCTGGGCAGCCAGCGGGTGCGTTCGACCCCGTCGGCGTCGAAGTAGCGCTCGGTGTAGCCACCGAACTCGACCTTCACCGAGGACTCCGGGTGCGGGAACTCCCACGGCGCGCCGAGGGAGAGCCAGCGGTCGGGCACCTCGACCTGACGTCCGTCGACGATGGTCTGCTGGAAGATGCCGTATTCGTAGCGGATGCCGTAGGCCACGCAGGAGACGTCCAGCGTCGCGAGCGAGTCGATGAAGCAGGCGGCCAGGCGGCCCAGACCACCGTTGCCGAGTCCCGGCTCGACCTCCTGAGCGAACATGTCGGTGCCGCGGATGCCGCAGGCCGCCAGGGACTCGCGGACGATCTCGCTGAGGTCGGCGGCGACGGTGTTGTTGCCGAGCTGCCGGCCGAGCAGATACTCCGCAGACAGGTAGCCGACCATCTTCGACGGCTTCTCACGGCGCGCCCGGGCCGTCTCGAGCCACCGCGCCATGAGGTAGTGGCGCACCGTGCGCGCGAGCGCGAGATACTGGTCGTTCACCGAGGAGCGCAGCAGTGAGACGCCCTGGCCGTAGTTGAGCTCCCGGAGGAATTCGCGCACGAAGCCGTCCACCGAATGCGGCGGGGACACCACGGGAGCCTGCGCCAAGGCGTGACTCGGCTTGAAGTGGGGCCCAGCGAGGTAGGCCTCGGTGGTGGGTGTCTCGTCCGGGCGGGTGCCCTCGGCCGAGGCGGCTGAGGGCAGGGTCGCGTAGTCCGACATCGTCGTAGGCTCCTGGGGATGCGGCGGCGCTGTCTGCGGACCGGCATCGACGGCGGCCCTGAAGATTCGACACTATCGACGGCTCTCGTCGGCGAAGAGGGGCCGAAAGGCCCGGTTGCGCGGGTGGGAAAGCTGCAGTCCCCGGTGGTGTGGCGAAGATCACCCCTTCCAGGAACGGCACGCGGTATGCCGGCGCCGCCGGGGGGCGTGGCGGCCCCTCGGCGGAGGATTTCGCACCCCAGAGGGTCGGAAATCCTTCCCATAGTGTGGCTGGGCAGGGCGCGTCGCCGCGCGAGGCGAGTGTGCGAGGCTGGCGACGACGGAGCGACGGGGACGGAGGGACGTGTGGTGGAGGGACGTGTGGTGGAGGGAACGGATCGCTTCTGCGACGTCGGCGACGGCGTCACCCTGTGCTATCGGGTGCTCGGCGAGCCCGACGGCGAGCCGATCGTGCTCATCGCCGGGCTGAGCCTCGACCTCACCTCGTGGCCGGACGGCTTCGTCCGGGGGCTCACCGAGGCCGGCCTGCGGGTCGTCGTCCTCGACGGTCGCGACATCGGCCGCTCGACCCGCCAGCCCGGCCCGATGCCGCCGCGGCGTCGCTGGCTGCTCGGCCGCCCGACACCCGGCGGCTTCGACCTGCGCGACCTCGCGGCCGACCTCGTCGTCCTCCTCGACCGGCTGGGCATCGCCCGCGCGCACGTCCTGGGCACGTCGCTCGGCGGGATGATCGGGCAGGTGCTCGCGGCGACCCGTCCGGACAAGGTCGCGACGTTCGTCTCGATGTACTCCAACACCGGCGCGCGCGGGATCGGCCAGCCCGACCCGTCGTCGAGGCGCCTGCTCGCCCACCGTCGCCCGCGCACCGCCGAGGAGTATGCCGGTCAGTACCTCGCGATGATCCGCCACATCGGCTCGGCGACCTATCCGATCGACGAGGCGGTGGAGACGGCCTGGGCCAAGGGACTGTGGGAGCGCGCCGACGGCCAGGTCACCGGGGGTGTCGTGCGCCAGGTCAACGCGATGTTGCGCACCGGCGACCGGACCGCCCTGCTGCGGCGGATCACCGCCCCGACTCTCGTCATCCACGGGGAGCGCGACCTCATGGTCGACCCCTCCGGCGGCGCGGCAACGGCGGCGGCGATCCCGGCTGCCCGGCTCGTGACGATCGAAGGCATGCGCCACCACATCGCCCCCGGCCTCACTCCGCAGCTCGTCGGGCTCATCGTCGACCACGTCCGGGCCCATCCGGCCGGTGGGGCGGTGCTGCCGGTCGGGGCGCCGAGTGCAGCCGCGGCGGGAGCTGCGGCCGCGGCGGCCGAGGCTGCGGGCGGCATACCGGCTGGTGTCGAGGGGAGCGTCCGATGAGCGCAGTCGTGGGCCGGGTCGAGGGCCGGGTGGCGGCCGTGACGGGTGCGGGCTCGGGGATCGGCCGGGCGCTCGCCTACGAGCTGGCCAAGCGTGGGGCGCGGCTGTCGGTGAGCGATCTCGACGAGGCGGGCCTCGCCGAGACGGCCGAGCGGGTGACCGCCCTGGGCGCGCCGGTGCTCGCCACCCGGGTCGACGTCACCGACCGGGTGGCCGTGGCGACCTACGCGCAGGCGACGGTCGAGCGCTTCGGCGTCGTCCACGAGATCTACAACAACGCGGGGATCGCGGGGGCGCCACGCAGCGTGCTCGAGGCGGACTACGCGGACCTCGAGCGGGTCATCGACGTCGACCTCTGGGGGGTCATCCACGGGAGCAAGGAGTTCCTGCCGCACCTGGTCGCCTCGGGCGCCGGGCAGATCGTCAACATCTCGAGCCTCAACGGGCTGTTCGCCCAGCCGGGGCTGGCCGGCTATTGCACGGCGAAGTTCGCGGTCCGCGGCTTCACCGAGGCGCTGCGCGGCGAGGTCGTGCGCGATCGGCTGCCCGTGCGGGTGACCGTCGTGCATCCGGGCGGCGTCCGCACCGGGATCGCGCTGTCGGCGCTGTCCCGGACCCAGGCATCGGACCGGCCGCTCGACGACGCCGCGGCCGCGCGGGTGCGTCGCTACCACGACCGACTGCTACGGATGGACCCCGTGCGGGCCGCGACGATCATCCTCGACGGGGTGGCCGCGGGCCGCGGGCGGATCCTGGTCGGCGGTGACGCCCGGGCCATGGACGCCCTCGTGCGGCTGGCCCCCTCGGGTGCTCCGCGCCTGGCCGCCCGACTCGAGCGTGCCCTCGGACCGGGACGCGTCACGCGCAGCTGAGGGGACCCCGCGACCGAGGAGGCCGACGTGTGTGAATGCTCGGACGGCTGGCGCGCTGGCGACACCATGCCCCGTCCCGTCGAGGGAGAGGCGGTCGACCCGATCGCGCTCGAGCCGGTCGACGAGGTCGTCGTCACCAGCCTCATGGAGAACGTCTACGACGGACTGCTGCCCGACGGGCGCTACGTCACCCGCGCGCCGCTGGACCGGGGCCGCGAACCGGCCGCCCACTTCGTCGACGGACAGGCGGTGGTCGGGCTGCGCGCCGAGCACGGCTTCTCGGTGCTCGTGACCGTCCGCCGGGGCGCGCGCACCTCGACCCTGCTCTTCGACGCAGGCACGTCGCCGCACGGGATCGTCGACAACGCCGACCGGATCGGCGCCGACCTGTCCGCCATCGAGGCGGTCGTGCTCAGCCACGGACACTTCGACCACGTGGGTGGCCTCGCGGGGCTCGCGCGTCGACTCCCACGCGCGGGTATGCCGCTCACGATCCACCCCTTCGCGTGGACCCCGCGCCGGTTCGCCTTCCCGGACGGTGAGTTGCGCTTCCCCGTGTTGCGCAAGCCCACGCTCGCCGCGGAGGGCTTCGAGGTGATCGAGCGGCGCCAGCCGTCGCTGCTCTTCGACGGCTGCGTCCTCGTCACCGGCGAGATCGACCGGACGACCGAGTTCGAGCGGGGTATGCCGCCCCCGCACCAGGCGTGGGACGGCACCGCCTGGCAGCACGACCCGCTCGTCGTCGACGACCAGGCCATCGTCGTCAACGTCCGAGGCCGTGGGCTGCTCGTCGTCACCGGGTGCGGCCATGCCGGCGTCGTCAACATCGCGCGTCATGCCCTGCGGCTCACCGGGGAGTCCAGGCTCTCGGGACTGCTCGGGGGCTTCCACCTCGGTGGTCCGGCCTTCGAGCCGATCATCGCGCCGACCGTCGAGGCGCTGTCGGCGTTGGCGCCCGATCTCGTCGTGCCCGGTCACTGCACCGGCTGGCGCGCCCAACACGCCCTGGCAGCGGCCCTTCCGGAGTCGTGGGTCCAGGGCAGCTCGGGATCGGTGTTCCGGCTGACCGCCTGACCCTCAGGCGGCGTCGCGCTGCCGTGACCAGGCGACTGGCCGGACGTCCACAGCCGATTGGCCAGGCGCACGGCGATTGGCCGGGTGCACGGCGATTGGCCGCGAGGAACGGGCCAATCGAGGCGCAGAACGGCCAATCGAGGCGCAAACCAGCCGACTGTCCTGCGGGTGGAGGCCGGGAAGGTCAGTCGGAGAACTGCTCCTTCACCGTGCGCTTGACGAGCTTGCCGGAGGCGTTGTGCGGCAACGCCTCGACGATGACCGCACTCTTGGGGATCTTGTAGCGCGCGATCCGCCCGTCGAGGAAGCCGAGCAGTTCCTCGGGGGTGAGGCTGGCTCCCGGGCGGAGGGTGACGACGGCGCGTCCCACCTCGCCCCAGCGGGCGTCCGGCACGCCGATGACCGCCGCCTCGTCGACCGCGGGATGTGCCACGATCGCCGCCTCGACCTCGGCCGGGTAGACGTTCTCGCCGCCGGAGATGATCATGTCCTTGAGCCGGTCGACGATGTAGATGTAGCCGTCGGCGTCGACCCGGGCGAGGTCGCCGGTGCGCAACCAGTCGCCGTCGACGAAGGCCGCCTTGGTCGCCTCCTCGTTGCGCCAGTAGCCCTTCGTCACGTTGGGGCCCTGGACGAGGATCTCGCCGACCTCGTCGACGTCGGCGGTGGTGAAGTCCGGGCGCACGATCCGGGCGTCGGCGAAGGTGTGCGGCAGGCCGGCCGAGCCGAGCTTGCGCACGGTGTCTGCCGGCGGCAGGATCGTGGCTCCCGGGGAGGACTCGGTGAGCCCGAAGCCCTGGATGATCGCCACCCCGCGGTCGGCGTAGGTGCGCAGGAGCACCTCGGGCAGCGGGGAGCCGCCCGACTCGGCGACGCTCACCGAGGACAGATCGGCCTCCGCCCAGCGCGGCGACTGGGCCAGCGACTGGTACATCGAGGTGACCCCGAACAGGTAGGTGACCCGGTGCTCGGCGATGAGGTCGAGCATCCGCTCCGGGCGCCAGCTCTCCTCGATGAGCGCGGTCCCGCCCTTGAGGAAGGTCGGCAGGAAGTGGACGTTGAGCCCCGCCGTGTGGAACATCGGCGCCGCGACGAGCGCGACCGTCCCCTGGGTGAGGTCCATGTCGAGGATGACGTGCAGGACGTTCCACGTGATGTTGCCGTGGGTCATCATCACGCCCTTGGGATGCCCGCTCGTCCCGCTCGTGTACTGGATCATCACGAGGTCGTCGTGGCTGATCGGCTCGTCGAGGGGCGTCGGGTCGCCCGAGCGCAGCAGCGCCTCGAACTCGCCCGCCCGGGGGTCCTCGCCCACGGCAACGGTGGGGATCCCCAGCGCCTTGACGTCCGGGTGCTCGACGGTGTTCTCGAACGAGGGTCCCCACACGAACAGCGAGGGCTCACAGTCGCGCAGGATGTATGCCGTCTCAGGCGGCGCGAGTCGCGTGTTGAGCGGGACGAACACGGCTCCGAGACGGGCGGCAGCGAACAGGGTTTCGGCGAGCGCACTCGAGTTGTGGCCGAGGTAGGCGATCCGGTCGCCCCGTCCGATCCCCTTGGCCCGCAGTGCGTTTGCGAGCCGGGCCGTCCGCTCGGCGACCTCGGCGAAGGTCGTCGACACGCCGAAGTGGATCATGGCCACGCCGTCGGGGCGCGTGCGGGCCACCCGCGTCGGCCAGGAACCGATTCCGAAGTCACGCATCCGTGCTCTCTCCCTTGTTCGTCCGTCCGCGACCCCCGGCCGGTATGCCGGTCGCTCGCCGATCCCGTCAGTTGCCGAACTCGTCCTTCACTTGGCGCTTGAGCAGCTTCCCCGCGGCGTTGTGGGGGAGTGCCTCCACGACGATCACCGACTTGGGGATCTTGTAGCGGGCGATCTTGCCGTCGAGGAAGCCCAACAGCTCGTCCTCGGTGACCCTCGCCCCGGGCGCGACGGCGATCACCGCGCGCCCCACCTCACCCCAGCGGGGGTCGGGGACGCCGATCACCGCCGCTTCGATCACCGCGGGGTGGGAGACGATGACCCCCTCGACCTCGGCCGGGTAGATGTTCTCGCCGCCGGAGATGATCATGTCCTTGAGCCGGTCGACGATGGTGAGGAAGCCGTCCTCGTCCATCCGCGCCAGATCCCCGGTGCGCAGCCAGATGCCGTCGACGAACGCCGCCCGGGTCGCTGGCTCGTTGTGCCAGTAGCCCTTCGTCACGTTGGGTCCTTGCACGAGCACCTCGCCCACCTCGCCGGTGTCGACCGGGGTGAGGTCGGGGCGCACGATCCGCAGGTCGACGAAGGTGTGCGGCGACCCGGCCGACCCGAGCTTGCGGACGGCGTCCTGCGGACGCAGGATCACCACTCCCGGCGAGGACTCGGTGAGGCCGTAGGCCTGCGCGATGGCGATGCCGCGCGCGGCATACGTCATGAGGAGCGACTCGGGCAGCGGCGATCCGCCGGACATCGCCACGGTGACCGAGGACAGGTCCGCCGTGGGCCACCGCGGCGAGCGGGTGAGCGACTCGTAGACGGCGGTGACGCCGGAGAGATAGGTGACCCGGTGCTCCTCGATGAGGTCGAGCACTCGCTCGTCCCGCCAGCTCTCCTCGATGATCGAGAGGCCGCCCTTGAGGAAGGTCGGCAGGAAGTGCATGTTGAGCGAGGCCGTGTGGAACATCGGTGCCGCGACGAGTGAGACGGTGCCGATCCGCAGGTCGACGTCGAGGATCGCGTGCAGGACGTTCCACGTGACGTTGCCGTGCGACATCATCACCCCCTTGGGGTGGCCGCTCGTCCCGCTCGTGTACTGGATCATGAACAGGTCGTCGTGGTCGATCGGCTCGTCGATCGGATCGGGTGAGGCCTGGGCGATCAGGGTCGCCAGCGGCCCGGTGAACGGGTCGTCTCCCACCTCGATCGTCGGGATGCCGAGCGCGGCCACCTGCGGGTCCTGGACGATCCCGCCGAAGGGCGGTGCCCACACGAGCAGCGAGGGCGTGCAGTCGCCGAGGATGTATGCCGTCTCGCGCGGCGCCAGCCGGGTGTTGAGCGGGACGATGACGGCACCGAGCCGTGCGGTCGCGAAGAGCACCTCGGCGAACAGGGCGGAGTTGTGGCCCAGGTAGGCGACCCGGTCGCCGCGCCCGATCCCGTGGGCGCGCAGGACGGAGGCGATGCGGGCGGTTCGTTCGGCGACCTCGGCGAAGGTCGTGAAGTGGTCCCGGTAGAGGAAGGCCTGCGCGTGCGGCCGCTGTCGAGCCACCCGTGCCGGCCAGGCGCCGACGCCGAAGTCACGCATGGCTTCCCCTCACGTCTCGTCGTCGGTGCCCTCGCCGCGCTGGGTGCTGCCGACGCTGCCGTCGGCGCGGGTCCAGGTCACGACGAGCTCGTCCTTGCTGCCGAAGCGCACGAGGTGACGCCCGACGACATCCTCGAGTCGCGGGAGCTGCTCGGGGTGCGCGGGAATGCTCACCTGCAGGTGCAGGACGCCCGGGGTGCAGGACACCTCGGCCCGGCCCTCGCCGAGGGTGATCCAGCCGGTGTCGTGCTCGGCCGACCATTCGCCGCCGGCCTTGCGGCCCAAGTGGGAGACCAACTGGCGCCCGTAGCGGGCGGGTCGCTCGGTGGCGACCTCGGCCACACTTGCGGTGGGCGGCATACGGCAGCCTCCAGGGCGCTCTGGATGGGGCGGGTGCCCGCAACCTACCGCGCCGAAGGTCCCGTTGGGGAGGTCGATTCCGCACTCCGAAAGGCCGCCGGGCCTGCCGGTGCCATGATCGCCGCGAGGACGAGGTCGGTCTGCCCGGCGACGTAGTCGGCCAGGCTCATCCGCTGCCCCAGGTGCCAGTGCTTGAGCGCCCACCCGTGCGCGATCATCACCACGTCGTGGACGACGAGCTCCGGGTCGACCGGCCGGAAGACGCCAGCCTCGATGCCGTCGAGGATCGCCTCACGCAGTGGCTCGTTCGTCTCCTGCTCGAGCCGCTGGAGCAGGGCACGGCCCTCGGGGGGCAGGGTCTGGCTCTCCCGGTAGGCCAGGCGGGCCCCGGCGCGCTTGGTGTCGATGACCGCGCAGAAGGCCGCGATGCCGGCGGTCACCCGGGCGACCGGGTCGCCGCCGGCGACGGCGATCGCGGCCGGCACTTGGGCCCGGAAGTCTTCGAGGATGTCGACGACGACGGCACGCAGGAGGTCCTCCTTGCCGCCGAAATATTGATAGGCCAGCCCGACGCTGATCCCTGCGCGCTCGGCGAGGTCCTGCATCGACATCGCGTGGTAGCCGCTCTCCTGCATGAGGTCGGTGGCCGCGGCGAGGATCTGTGCCCGCCGCGCCTCGGCCCGCGCGGCGCGCGCGGGGGCGGCGCCCGTGGCGGCGCCCTTGGGGGCGGTCGGGGTGGACGGCATACCTCTTGACACACCCCCCATCCTAGAGATTGAATGAGTGTTCATTCAAGCATGGAGGAGGGCGCCGTGGCCGAATTCGAGGACATCACGTATGCCGTTGCCGACGGCGGCGCCTACGTCACCATCAACCGGCCGCAGCGCTACAACGCCTTCCGGTCCCAGACCGTCGAGGAGCTCATCAAGGCTTTCCGGCTCGCCTGGGCCGACCCGGCGGTCCGGGCGGTCGTGCTCACCGGCGCCGGCGAGAAGGCCTTCTGCACCGGCGGCGACGTCAAGCAGCGGGCCGAGACCGGCGACTACGGCCCGAGCGAGTCGGGGATGTTCGAGATCGGCTACCTGCAGAAGCTCATCCGCGACATCCCCAAGCCGGTGATCGCCGCGGTCAACGGGGTGGCCATCGGCGGCGGGCACGTCCTGCACGTCCTGTGCGACGTGTCGATCGCGAGTGAGACCGCCCGCTTCGGCCAGGCCGGCCCACGGGTCGGCAGCTTCGACGCGGGCTTCGGCACGGCATACCTCGCGCGGGTCGTGGGGGAGAAGAAGGCGCGCGAGATCTGGTTCTTCTGCCGTCAGTACGACGCCCAGGAGGCCCTCGCGATGGGGCTGGTCAACAAGGTCGTGCCGGCCGACCGGCTCATGGACGAGGCGCGGGCCTGGGTCGCCGAGATCGTCGCCCTGTCCCCGACCGCGCTCAAGTTCTGCAAGCAGTCGTTCAACGCCGACACCGACCACCACGCGGGGCTGTCCAACATGGCGATGACCGCGCTCGACTCGTTCGCGACCTCCGCGGAGGGGATGGAGGGGGCTCGGGCCTTCGCGGAGAAGCGGGCCCCGGAATTCGACAAATACGTCGTCTGGCACTGACCCGCCAGCGCCCCGAGGGACTGAACGAGAAGGCACGAGAAGGCACGAGAAGGCACGGAAGAGGCACGGGAGCAGAGCGAGGACGCCATGCGATATGCCGACGACGAGGACCAGGCCGACTACCGGCGGGCCGTGCGCGCCTTCGCCACGGCCACCCTCGCGCCGCACTACCAGAGCGACGACCGGGCCGGTGCCTTCCGCCGGCAGACCTCGCTCGAGATGGCGACGATGGGTCTCACCGGGCTGCGCATCCCCGAGCTCTTCGGCGGTCAGGAGGCGAGCGCCGTCATCGCCGGCATCGCCGCCGAGGAGGTCGGGCGCGCGGACTTCAACGCGGCATACGTCATCGTCACCACGGCCCTCGTGAGCGACATCCTCGTGCGGAACGCGACCGCCGAGCAGCAGGCCCGGTGGCTGCCGGGCATCGCCACCGGCGAGACCGTCGCATGCATCTGCATCACCGAGCCGGCGCACGGGACCGACGCGGCGGCCCTCGAGCTCAAGGCGATCCCGGACGGCGAACCCGGCCCCGACGGTGAACCGGTCGCCTGGCGGCTGCACGGCGAGAAGACCTCGATCACCCTCGGCATGTCGGCCGACGCAGGGATCGTGCTCGCGCGCACCGGCGGGCCGGGTGCGCGCGGGGTGACCGCCTTCTGGGTCGACCTAGCCGACCCCGGGGTCACCCGATATCCCTTCGACGACCTCGGCGGTCGGGCGATCGGGCGGGCCTCGCTGCACTTCGACGGCGTGCGGGTCGGGCGCGAGGACCTCGTCGGAGCCGTGGGCGGCGGCTTCGTCTCGACCATGCAGGGCTTCGACTACTCCCGGGCGATCATCGGTCTCAGCTGTCTCGGGGCCGCGGCCCAGTCCCTCGACGAGGCCCTCCAGTGGGCGCGCGACCGGCAGGCCTTCGGGCAGCCGATCGGGCGCTTCCAGGGGGTCGCCTTCCCGCTCGCCGAGGCTGCGGCCTACCTCGCGGGTGCGCGGCACGTGTGTTACGAGGCGCTCTGGCGCAAGGACGAGGGGCTCGAGCACAGCGCCGAGGCCGCGATGGCGAAGTTCTGGGCGCCCAAGCTCGCGGTCGACGTCATCCACCAGTGTCTGCTCACCCTCGGCCACCTGGGCTACTGCACGGAGAGCCCGGTCGGTCAGCGGATGCGCGACGTCATCGGTCTGGAGATCGGCGACGGCACCGCCCAGGTCTCCCAGCTCGTCGTCGCCCGCTCGCTGCTCGGCCGCGACTTCGCCCCCTGACGGCGTCGAATACACGAAAGGCATTGCCCCATGGGACGTTTGGACAACAAGGTCACCCTGGTCACCGGAGCCGGTGCCGGCATCGGACGAGCCATCGCCCTCGCCGCCGCGGCCGAGGGAGCGATCGTCGTCGTCACCGATCTCGACGAGGCCGCCGCCCGCAGGGTCGCCGCCGAGTGCGGTCCCGACGCGAGCGCGTATGCCGTGGACGTCGCCGACAAGGCGGCGGTCGACGCCACCGTCGCGGCGGTCCGGGCGGCTCACGGACGAATCGACGTGCTCGTGAACAACGCGGGCTGGGACCAGGCGCTGCCATTCGTGCAGACCGAGCCGGAGTTCTGGGCCAAGGTCATCGGGATCAACTTCATCGGCGTCCTGCACACGTGCCGGGCCGTGCTGCCGATCATGGCCGCGCAGGGCCACGGCCGGGTGGTCAACCTCGGCTCCGACGCGGGGCGGGTGGGCTCCTCGGGCGAGGCTGTCTACTCCGGCGCGAAGGGAGCGGTCATCGCCTTCAGCAAGTCGATCGCCCGGGAGACGGCCCGCTCGGGGGTCACCGTCAACGTCGTGTGTCCCGGTCCCACCGACACGGCCCTGTTCGCCTCGATGGGCGGCGACAACCCCCGGCTGCGCGAGTCGCTCACGAAGGCGATCCCGTTGCGCCGGCTGGCCGATCCGGCGGACATCGCGGCCGCCGTCCTCTTCTTCGCCGGCGACGGCGCGGCATACGTGACCGGCCAGACGCTGAGTGTCAGCGGCGGCCTCACGATGAGCTGACGGGAGATCGATCGAGATGGATCTGACCCTTACCGAGGAGCAGCGGGTCTTCAAGGCCGTGGCCCGGGAGTTCCTCGAGGCCGAAGTCCTCCCCCACCGGGCCGAGTGGGACCGGCGCGAGGAGGTCGATAGGGCGATCGTCGGCCGGCTCGGCGAACTCGGCTTCTTCGGGCTCACCGTCCCCGAGGTCTACGGCGGGATCGGCGGCGACTACATCACGTATGCCGTCGCGATGGAGGAACTCGGCCGGGTCGACTCCTCGGTCCGCGGGATCGTGTCCTCCTCGTCGGGGCTGTTCGGCAAGCCGCTGCTCGACCACGGCACCGAGGGGCAGAAGCAGCGCTGGCTGCCGCTCATCTGCTCCGGCGAGGTGCTCGGCTGCTTCGGCCTCACCGAGCCCGACTCCGGCTCCGACCCGGCCAGCCTGGTCACCTCGGCCCGCCGCGACGGCGCGGACTGGATCCTCGACGGCCAGAAGATGTTCATCACCAACGGCACGTGGGCCGGGGTCTGCCTCGTCTTCGCACGCACCGGCGGCCCCGGGGCCAAGGGCATCTCGGCCTTCCTCGTGCCGACCGACTCACCCGGTTTCGAGGCGCGGGCCATCCACGGCAAGCTCGGGCTGCGTGGACAGGCCACGGCCGAGATCTCCCTCACCGACGTTCGGGTGCCGGCCGACGCTTTGCTCGGGCCCGAGGGGGGCGGCTTCGCGATCGCGATGACAGCCCTCGACAAGGGGCGGGTCACGGTGGCGGCCGGGTGCACGGGCATCGTCCAGGGCTGCCTCGAGGCCACGACGTCGTATGCCGTCCAACGCCAGCAGTTCGGGCGCCCGATCGCGACCTTCCAGTTGGTCCAGGAGGCGGTCGCCGAGATGTCGGTCGATGCCGACGCCGCCCGGTTGCTCACCTGGCGGGCTGCCGATCTCATCGATCGCGGCGAGCCCTTCGGGGTCGCGGCCTCGAAGGCAAAGTACTTCGCCTCCGAGGCCGCGGTGCGGGCGGCCAACGCGGCGCTGCAGTGCTTCGGCGGCTACGGCTACATCGACGAATACCCGGTGTCGAAGTTCCTGCGCGACGCCCGGGTGATGACCCTCTACGAAGGGACCAGTCAGATCCAAAAGCTGCTCATCGGCCGGGCCGAGACCGGGGTGAGCGCCTTCCTCTGAGGCGGGCGGAGGCTGTCCGATACTGTCGGAGACTGTCGCACAAGGAGATTCGATGTCCAAAGACCCGGTCCACCCACTCGCACTCTTCGCGACCGACAGCCTGTTGAGCCAGGAGGACCGCACGATCCAGGCGACGGTGCGCCGGTTCGTCACCGAGCGGATCCGCCCGCACCTGGGCGAGTGGTACGAGTCGGGGCAGCTGCCGGCGCGCGAGCTGGCCAAGGAACTTGGCACGCTCGGCGTGCTCGGGATGCACCTCGAGGGCTACGGCTGCGCGGGGACGAGCGCCACGGCATACGGGCTGGCGTGTCTAGAACTCGAGGCCGGCGACTCGGGCATCCGCTCGCTCGTGTCGGTGCAGGGGTCGCTCGCGATGTTCGCGATCCACCACTGGGGCAGCGAGGAGCAGAAGCAGGAGTGGCTGCCGCGGATGGCCACCGGCGAGGCGATCGGGTGCTTCGGGCTCACCGAGCCGGACTTCGGCTCCAACCCCGGCGGGATGATCACTCGGGCCGAGCGCGACGGCGGCGACTGGGTCCTCACCGGTAACAAGCTGTGGATCACCAACGGCTCGGTCGCGGACGTCGCCGTCGTGTGGGCCCAGACCGACGACCGGATTCGCGGTTTCGTCGTGCCGACCGACACCCCCGGCTTCTCGGCGCCGGCGATCAAGAAGAAGATGTCGCTGCGGGCTTCGGTCACCTCCGAGCTCGTCCTCGACGGGGTGCGGCTGCCGGCGTCGGCGATGTTGCCGGGCGCGGCCGGTCTGAGCGGGCCACTGTCCTGTCTCAACGAGGCGCGGTTCGGGATCGTCTTCGGTGCCGTCGGCGCGGCCCGTGACTGTCTCGAGACGGCGATCTCGTATGCCGGTCAGCGGGAGATCTTCGACCGGCCGCTCGCGGCATACCAGGCCACCCAGCTCAAGCTCGCGGACATGACCCTCGAGCTGGGCAAGGCGATGCTGCTGGCCATCCAGCTGGGGCGGCTCAAGGACGAGCACCGGCTCGCACCCGAGCAGGTGAGCCTGGGCAAGCTCAACAACGTGCGCGAGGCGTTGGCCATCGCCCGTGAGTGCCGCACGATCCTCGGCGCGGCCGGCATCACGCTGGAGTACCCGCTCATGCGGCACGCGAACAACCTCGAGTCGGTGCTCACCTACGAGGGGACCTCCGAGGTCCACCAGCTCATCATCGGCCAGGCCGTCACCGGCGAGGCCGCCTTCCGCTGACCCACCCCTCCTCTCTGCACTCTCCCCTTCCCGCATGTAAGCGCTTGCATGTTGCCAATTGTGCGCACTCAGGGGCCTCCAGGCGTCTAATCGGCAACACTCAAGCGCTTACCTGCCGAACGAGGGTGGGCGGCGGTGCGGGTGCAGGGTGCGGGTGCAGGGTGCGGGTGTCTCAGGGGGCGGGCGTCACCCGGGGGAGGCAGGATGGGGGCCGTGGACACGCCACCACCCTGGGAGCACCCGGGCGACCGCTCGGTCGGGGAGCCCTCGGTCTCCGAGCGCCTCGCCGGTCGGGTCCGCTCGGCGGGGGCGAGCGTCGGCCGGGTGGCCAGGCGGGGCGCCACCGCGACCGGCCGGGCCGGGTCCTCGGCCGGGCGCACCGGTGCCCGGGGCGCCGTCGCCAGTGCCCGCCTCGTCGGGAAGGGGACCAAGGCCGGCTCCGATCGGTTCCGCACCTTCGCCGGGTCGGAGGGCGCGAGCGAGACCGGGCTGGCCCGGGTCACCGAGATGCAGGTCCTCGCGTCCGCGGGCGACGCGGCCTTCGCGGTCTCCCTCGCGAGCACCGTCCTCGCGATGCCGGTCGGGCAGGCCCGGGGCCAGGTGGCGGTCTTCCTGGTCACGACGATGGCACCCTTCGTCTTGCTCGCGCCGTTCATCGGTCCGATCCTCGACCGCTATCGCCACGGCCGTCGCTGGGCCATCGGCACGACGCTCGCCGTGCGGGCCTTCCTCAGCTGGGTGCTCGCGGGCCTCGTCGCTGACGGCTCCCCGTGGGTGCTCCCCGTCGCGCTCGGCTGCCTCGTCGCCACCCGCGCCTACGCCGTGAGCCTCTCGGCCGGCATACCCCTCGTGCGGCCGGAGGCCGTCACCCTCGTGCGGGCCAATTCGCGCCAGTCGATCGCCACCCTGCTGGGGATGACCCTCGGCGGCCTCCTCGCCGCGCCGGTCGGCCGGCTCGGGGCCGGTTGGTCACTGCGGCTCGCCTTCGTCGTCTACGTCGCGGCCACGGTCGCGGCCATTCGGCTGCCGGCCTCGGTCGATTCGCCCGCCGAGGAGGGCCGTCAGTCGTGGCGCGCCTCGCTGCGCGGCTCGTGGCGGCTGGCCGCCGAGGGCCTCTCGGCACCGGTCCGTGCGGCCCTCGTGACCGCCTCCGGCGCGAAGGCGCTCTCCGGATTCGTCACGTTCTACCTCGCCTTCCTGCTCCAGGACCAGCCGCTGTCAGGGTTGGCCAGCCTCGTCGAGTTGGGGCTGGTCGTCGTCGCGGCCGGTGTCGGCAACGCGCTGGGCAGCTTCGCCGGCAACCGCTACGGCACCCGCTCGCCGACCGTCATCGCCTCGGCCATGCTTCTCGTCGCGATCGCCGCGGGCCTGGTCACCACCCTCGTGTATGCCGTGTGGTCGGTTCTCCTGCTCGCGCTCGTCACCGGGGCCTTCGGGCAGCTGGCAAAGCTGTGTCTCGACGCCCTCATCCAGGCGGACACCGACCCCGAGCGCGCGGCGCGGACCTTCGCCTGGTCGGAGACCCGGCTGCAGACTGCGTGGGTGATCGGCGGCGGGATCGGGATCGTGCTGCCGTTGCTGCCTGCAGTCGGGTTCGGGTTGCTCACGGCCGGCCTGGTCGGCGTGCTCGTCGCGGCGATCCGGATCCGCCGGGCCTCGGACGACGATCCGGCATCCCAGGGCGGCGCAGCGGCGGGCGGGTCGGTCGAGCCCGGGGTGGAGAGCGAAGCCGGGAAGAGATCCGGGGCGGGGACCGAGGACGCGAGCTAGCCGCCGCGGGCCACAACGTCGGTGACAGCGCGGCCTGACAGCGCGGCCCTGAGGGCGGCCTTCGAGGCGCTTCACAACAGCGCGCGGATGTCCTCGGCCGTGAGTGCCCCGCCCGCCAGCGCCCCCTCGTCGACCACCTGGGCGAACAGCTCGCGCTTGCGTGCCTGCAGCGTGAGGACCTTGTCCTCGATGGTGTCGGCCGAGACGAGCCGGTAGACGAAGACGTGCTTGTCCTGGCCGATCCGGTGGGCGCGGTCGACGGCCTGTGCCTCGACTGCGGGGTTCCACCAGGGGTCGAGCAGGAAGACATAGTCGGCCTCGGTGAGCGTGAGCCCGAAGCCCCCGGCCTTGAGCGAGACGAGGAAGACCGACCTTGCCCCGGACCGGAAGTCGGCGATCACCTCGTCGCGCCGGGTGGTGCGCCCGTCGAGGTAGGCGTAGGAGATCCCCTCGGCATCCAGCCGCGCCCGCACCCTCGCGAGAAACCCGGTGAACTGGCTGAAGACCAGCGCCTGATGCCCCTCGGCGACGACCGGGGCGAGCAAGTCGACGAGGGCGTCGATCTTCGCCGAGCCCACGCCCGCATGCTCGGAGTCCACGAGCGCCGGGTCGAGGCTGAGCTGACGAAGCCTCGTGAGCGATCGGAAGATGGCGATCCGGTTGCGCCGGGCGTCGTCGAGCAGCCCGAGCACCCGCTGGCGCTCGTGAGCCAGCCCGCGATCGTAGATCCGCCGGTGCTTGGCCGACAGAGTGACCGGGATGACCTGCTCCTGCTTGGGTGGCAGCTCGCTGGCCACCGCCTCCTTGGTGCGGCGCAACATGACCGAGCGGATCCGGCGGCGGAGGGTGTCGAGTCGCTCGGGCAACTCACCGCTCTCGATCGGCCGCCGGAAATGTTCCTGGAAGGCCTTCGGGCGGGGGAAGAGCCCCGGAGCGACGATCGAGAGCAGCGCCCACAGCTCCATGAGGTTGTTCTCCATCGGCGTGCCGGTGATTGCGAACTTCGACGGTGCGGGCAGCGTCCGCGCGCAGTGATAGGCCTGGGACTGGTGGTTCTTGACGAACTGCGCCTCGTCGAGCACGAGCACCGACCAGGGTGCCTCGCGGAAACCCTCGGCGTCGAGCCGGAAGACGGCATAGGAGGTGACGACGAGGTCGGCTCCCGCCGCCGCTGCGGCCACCGCGACCCCGCGCCGGGCCGTCGTCTCGCCGAGGGTGACCACGCGCAGCGAGGGCGCGAAGCGTGCGGCCTCGCTCACCCAGGTCGCCAAGACCGAGGTCGGCGCGACGACGAGGACCGGAGGGTATGCCGTCCCGTCGCCTCCGAGGGCGGTCTTGTCGGCCTTGGCCGCGAGCACCATGGCGAGCACCTGGAGGGTCTTACCCAGACCCATGTCGTCGGCGAGCACACCACCGAGGCCAGCGCGGCGCAGGAAGCTGAGCCATTCGTAGCCGGCCTGCTGATAGGGGCGCAGCGTCGCGGCCAGGTCGGCCGGGGGTGGGAGGGGCTCGGGTGCCGCATCGGACCGCATCCCGGCGACCAAGGCGGTCCAGCGACCGCTCTGCTCCTCGACCACGCCGAGGGCTTCGAGCTCGCTCCAGAGATCGGTCTGGTAGGCCGACAACCGCAGGGGGCCGCGCGGGTCTTCGGCCATCGCCCGGGCCTCCTCGACGAGGCGACGCAGCTGAGCCAGCTCGGGCTGGTCGACCCGGAACCAGGTGCCGCTGTCGAGGATGACCACCTCCTGGTCGAGGGTGAGCGCGGTGATGAGGCTGCGCATCGGCACCTGCTCGGCACCGACCCGCACCCGCACGTCGAGATCGAACCAGTCGGTCGAGCCGGGGGTGTCGGTGATCGAGAGCGCGACGACGGGCGGCTCCTCGGCCTCGGCGTAGACGACCGGCTCGCCGAGGACCTCGACGACGACATCCTCGCGTTCCTGCAATCGCGGCTGCACGAGGTTGAGCCAGCGCAGCATCGTCGGCCCGTCGAGCACGATCTCGGGCACGAGGGTGCGCTCGCCGATGGGGGAGAGCCGGCGCAGCGGCGGCTGGCAGCCGAGTCGGTCGAGGCAGTCGAGGCGCTCGACCAGCGCAGCCTCGGCCGCCCGGTCGCGGAAGGCGTCGAGACCAGGCGCCGGCGCTCCGGGGGCACCTGCGAGGGGAGCCGACAGACGGTCGGAGCCCACGGCATACGTCATCGCGAAGCGCACGGACAGCCGAAGCCCCGGCTCGTGGGTGACGGTGACGAGCAACTGTGGCGGGCCGACCTCCGGCACCGTCATCGAGCCGTCACCCGAGCTGATCTCGAAGCGTCGAGCCAGCACGGGCAGCGCCCTCGATCGGAAGCGCCCCACGTCGGCGGGTGGCACCCGCACGGGTCCCCCGTCGAGCAGCCGCATCGTCTCGACGTCGAGCGGCGGGTCGATCCCGACGATGGCCAGGTCGGCTCCGCTCGCGAGCCACAGTCCACTCGGCACGGCGCCGATGGTCGTCCAGGTCCCCTCGAGCTCTCGCACGGCTTCGGGCAGCGTGATCTGCGGCGCCACGGTCACGCCGCCGCCCTCGTCGGTCGCGAGGTCGAGCACGACGCGCGCCGG
The DNA here is from genome assembly GCA_029552065.1 of Actinomycetes bacterium. Lineage (GTDB taxonomy): Bacteria > Actinomycetota > Actinomycetes > Actinomycetales > Dermatophilaceae > Phosphoribacter. The sequence goes on along the minus strand of JAKPEG010000220.1, from coordinate 15,565 downwards.
CTCGTCCGGCAGGATCACCTCGCCCGAGTGGCGCTGATGGGTGAGCAGCCGTATGCCGCTGCGCCGGCACTCGCGCAGGGCGGCCGCCCAGCCGCTGCCGAGTTGGTCGAGGCGGACCCGGTCGCCGGGTCGGTAGGACCATCCCTGGCGCACCGGGGCGACCAGGGCGCGAAGGGCGGCGAGCTGTGCGGGGGCGAGACGGATGGCGCTGTGCCCGCCGAGGTAGTCCAGGCCCGTCCAGGTGAGCGCGGACAGGACCCACCCCTGCTTGCCCGGCGCCACCGGGCGAACGACCAGGTGAGCGCCGGGGTCGGTGCCGTGCGCGCCGTAGGGACCGCGCATCGAGCCGGCGACCTCGACGAGCAGGCCCACCGGGGTCCAGTCGGTGCGAGCCGCCGGGTCGCCGAGCACGCCGCGCAGCGCCTGCTCCCAGGTCGGTGAGCCGAGCCGGGCCAGGTTCGGCGGTCGCGGCAGCCCGTCGGTGCCCGTGCCCCGCCCCTCCGCTGCGTCGTCGGCCGACCCGCCCGGGTCGAGTCCGCCCGCGCTGGACACGCTCCCGAGGGTTTGCCGGGCGACGATGGCCACCGCGACGGCGTGTTTGCAGTCGACCTGCATCGGGCACGTGCACGTGCCGCTCCACTGCAACTCCCCGCGGGCGAGATAGAGGGTCACCTGGGTGCGGTAGCTGCGCCCGTTGCCCTGCACTCCGGCACCCACGGCCCAGGGGCCGGCGATCTCCAGGCCCCGGACCCGGCGCGCGGCGGCATAGTCCCGACCGCGGGCGAAGACCGACGGCCCGGCGGTCGCGCGCAGCGCGGCATCGTCGAGCCCGCGCAGCCGCTCGGCCAGCGCGGCCAGGTCGAGCGAGGAGTGGGCCACCCGCGCCTCCCATTGGATCCGGACCCCCGCACTGTATGCCGTGACGCCGACATCGCCCCGGGCGCTCGGGGGTCGGGACGGGAGCGCGCACGCCGACGCTGCGGTGGTGCGCGCGCGGCGCGGTCAGGCGTGGCAGGTGAGCGGGCGGCCGCCGTTGTAGGCGAGCATGTCCGCGATCGCCGCCGGCAGGTCGATGAGCGCCCCAGGCGCGGCCCCGTCGAGCTCGGCGTAGGCCCGGTGGAGGTTGCCGACGATCCGCTCGGGGTCCAGGAGCGCGGCATACTCGCCGAGGTCGGTCTCCCGGGCCAGCTGCAGCGGCGACAGGCCGGCCGCACGCCCTGCCGCGGCCGTGCGCTGGACGAATCCGAGGTAGCCGCGGACCGTCTCGATGACCTCGGGGCCGCACACCGGGCCGTGCCCGGGGACGATCGTCTCGGCGCCGAGGGCGGCGAGCCGGTCCATCGTCGCCAGGGCGCCGGCGATCGAGCCCTGGAGCAGGAAGGGCGTGCCGCCGTTGAAGAGCACGTCGCCGCTGAACAGCAGCCTGCGCTCGGGCACCCACAGCCAGGAGTCGTTTGTCGTGTGCGCCGCGGTGCCGGCATAGGAGAGCTCGCACCGCAGGTCGTCGACCCAGAGGGTGACCGAGTCGGCGAAGGTGAGGAATGGCGGCTCGAGCTCGACCCGGCCCCAGTCGACCGGCGTCCAGATGGGGGCATCGCGCGGCATACCCCAGGCGAGCAGCGGGGCCCGTATGCCGTCCTGGCCGACGATGGTCGCACCCGGGAAGAGGTGGTTGCCGAAGGTGTGGTCCCCGTGATGGTGGGTGTTGACGAGCGTCCGCACGGGCTGGTCGGTGACCGCGCCGATGGTCGCCTGGAAGGCGCGGGTGCGGCGCTCGGTCGCGCACGAGTCGATGGCGAGCACCCCGCGCGTGCCGACGAGGAAGCCGGTGTTGTTGATCCACCAGGACCCGTCCGGCTGGACGAAGGCGAAGATCCCCTCGCTCACCTCCTGCGCGGTCCGGGGTGGCTCGAACGCGTCGGCGTGGGCGGGGTGCGACATCCGGCCTCCCAGAAGGCGAGTGGGTGGCCCGATCCTACGGCGGTAGGTTTCCCAGGTGGTCACTGCCGAAGCGCGCTCGTCGTCGTCGGTTCTGCCCGAGCGGGCCCGGGTGGTCGTCATCGGGGGCGGGGTCATCGGCACCTCGATCGCCTATCACCTGGCCCACCTCGGCTGGACCGACGTCGTCCTGCTCGAGCGCGACCGGCTCACCTCCGGGACCACCTGGCACGCGGCCGGACTCATGACCTGCTTCGGCTCGACCTCGCACACCTCGACCGAGATCAGGCTCTACGGACGCGACCTCTATGCCCGGCTCGAGGCCGAGACCGGCCAGGCGACCGGCTTCCGGCCGGTCGGGCTCATCGAGGCCGCCGCCGACCCGGGCCGGCTGCACGAATACCGCCGGATCGCCGCGTTCCAGCGCACCCAGGGCCTGGAGGTGCACGAGATCTCTCCGGTGGAGATCGCCGAGCGCTTCCCGCTCGCCCGCACCGACGACCTGCTCGCCGGTTTCTACGTGCCCGGCGACGGTCGGGTCAATCCGGTCGACCTCACCATGGCGCTGGCCAAGGGCGCCAAGGCGCTCGGCGTCCGGATCGTTGAGGGCGTCACCGTGGAATCCGTTGTCACCCAAGGTGATCGGCTCCAGGAGGTGACCGGCGTCCGCACCGACCGCGGCGACATCGGGTGCGAGTATGCCGTCAACGCCGCCGGGATGTGGGCGCGGGAGCTGGCCGCACGCAACGGGTTGGTGGTGCCCAACCAGGCCGCCGAGCACTACTACCTGGTCACCGAACCGATCGACGGCGTGCACGCCGGACTGCCGGTCTTCGAGGACCCGGCGGCCTACGGCTACTACCGCGAAGAGGGCGGCGGCCTCATGGTCGGCCTGTTCGAGCCGCGGGCCGCGGCGTGGCAGGTGGGCGGCATACCCCGCGACTTCTCCTTCGGCACCCTCGAACCGGACTGGGAGCGGATGGAGCCCTTCCTGCGCACGGCGATGGAGCGGGTGCCGGTCACCCTCGGCGCGGGCATCCGGACATTCTTCTGCGGACCCGAGTCCTTCACTCCCGACCTGCTGCCCGCGGTCGGCGAGGTGCCGGGCATCCGCGGCTACTTCGTCTGCGCCGGGCTCAACTCGATCGGCATCCTCTCCAGCGGCGGGATGGGCCGGCTGGTTGCCCGCTGGATCACCACCGGTGACCCGGGTGCCGATGTCACCGCCTTCCACGTCGACCGCTTCCAGCCCTGGCAACTCACGCCGGCGATGCGTCGCGAGCGCACGGCCGAGATCCTCGGCACGGTGTATGCCGCCCACGCGCCCGGCACGCAGCTGCGCACCGGCCGAGGCATCAAGCGAAGCCCGTTGCACGACAAGCTCATTGCCGCGGGTGCCTATATGAAGGACGTCTCCGGCTGGGAGTCGCCCGACTGGTATGCCGGCCCCGGCCAGACGCCGAGCGCCGAGCCGTCGTGGGAGCCGCAGCCCTGGTTCGCCCACTGGCGGGACGAGCACGAGGCAGTCCGCACCGGGGTGGGGCTCATCGACATGTCGTTCATGGCGAAGTTCCTCGTCGAGGGGCCAGGGGCCGCTGCGGCGCTCGACCGGATCAGCGCGGGAGCGGTCGCCGGCGAGGTCGGCCGGATCGTCTACACCCAGTGGCTCGACGAGCGGGGCGGTCTGCAGGCCGACCTCACCGTCACCCGGCTCGAGCCGGACAGCTTCCTCGTCGTGGCCTCCGACACCGCCCACGGGCACGCGCTCGGGTGGTTGCGGCGGCATACGGCGCAGGACGACGCGCGGGTGACCGACGTGACCGCGGTCTACGCGCAGGTCAACCTCCAGGGTCCCCGCTCGCGCGAGGTCCTCGCGGCGGTGACGAGCAGTGACGTCTCGGCGGCGGCCTTCGCCTTCCGCGACGCCCGGTGGATCGACGTCGGGGGCGCGTGGGTGCTCGCGGTGCGGATCACCTACGCGGGGGAGCTGGGGTGGGAGCTCTACATCCCGGTCGAGCACGCCGGGCACGTCTGGGAGACGATCGTCGGCGCGGGCGAGCCGCACGGGCTGCGGCTGGTCGGGCTCAAGGCACTGGGCAGCCTGCGGCTGGAGAAGGGCTACCGGGACTACGGGCACGACCTCGACAACACCGACGACGTCGCCTCGGTGGGGCTGGGCTTCGCCGTCGCCAAGGACAAGCCGGGCGCATGGATCGGCCGCGAGCCCGCGCTCGCCGCGCTCGCCGCAGGGCCGCCGAGCGCGCGGCTCGTATCGGTGCTCCTGCTCGACCCGCGGCCGCTGTTCTTCCACGCGGAGGTGGTGCTGCGCGACGGCATTACGGTCGGTGACGTCCGCTCCGGGTCCTATGGCTGGACGCTCGGCGGCGCGGTCGGCCTCGCTTTCGTGACCAACCCGGACGGGCCGGCGACGACGGAATGGCTGGCGGCGGGATCGTGGGAGGTCGACGTCGCCGGCGAGCGGTATGCCGCCCGTGTCTCGTTGCGTCCGTTCTACGACCCGACGAGTGCGCGGGTGTACGACTGACATCCCCCGGGGATCCCCCGCTGCAGCAGCGGGGAGCGCCCGGTGGCGAACTGTGGGGATGACAGGCGGCGTCCGGCGCCCGACCCGAGGTGGCCGAGCTCGCGGGAGGTCAGGCGGCCGGTCGGCCGCGGATCGCTCGGTCGTAGGAGCCCGGGCTCAGGTCCCAATGGACGGCACGATCGCCGATTGCGTCGGGTGGGTCGTGGACCTCCCCTCTGAGCCGGTCGCGGTGGACGATGTCGTGATGTCGATGGCAGAGCAGGGCGGCGTTGGCCAGGTCAGTCGCCCCGCCGTCGGCCCAGTGGACGAGGTGGTGGGCGTGGCACCAGTGCGCGGGGGTGCCGCAGCCGGGGAAGGAGCACCCGCCATCGCGCACCCAGAGTGCCCGGGTCTGCGCCCGGGCGAAGAAGCGGACACTCGTGCCGAGGTCGAGCAACTCGCCGCCCGAGCCGAGCACGGCGGGGATGATCTCGGCGTCGCACGCGAGCCGGCGGACGGTTTCGGGAGCCATGAGCGTGCCGGTGGCCGTGGTGCCGACCACGGTCCCCGCCCCGTGCAGCGCCGAGCGCAGGGTCTCCCAGCCGACGGTGACGATGAGTGCGGCCTTGCCGGAGTTGGGAAGGCGCTCGCCCGCGGCGGTGGCGCGGCGGCATACCTCGATGAGTGCCTGGGCACGCCGTCGGCTCGCCGGACGGGGATCGCGCGCGCCGGTCACCGGGTCGGGGCAGGGCGCGGAAAGCGTGCCGATGGCGGCCTCGAGCGTCGCGGCCGACTCGGGGTCGAGGGTGAGGCGATAGGTCGTGAGCCCGTCTTCGACGGCGGGGGTGCTCAGGCAGACCGCACGGGCGAGGGTGTCGTGATCGGCCTGCAGCTCTCCGGGCAGGCCGTGCTCGGCGAGCAGGCTCGGACGCAGACGCCGGACCTGAGCGCCGCCCCATTCGCGGCCGAGCTGGGTGAGTGCCACGGCGACCGTCGAGTGGGCCTCGGGCCGCAGCCGACTGCGCAGCCGGTCGAACTCGGCCAACACGGTGACGGCGGTGGGCGCGCCGAGCTCGCCGCTCAGGACGGCCTCACAGACGACCTCGACCGGTGTCGGAGGCTCGGCGGGCTCGTTGTGAGCGGGCTGATGGAGGGCGAGGCCGCGGCCTCCGCGCTCGGCGGCGACCACAGCGGCGCAGTCCGCGACCGCGCGGGAGCCGCCTTGGCGCAGGGACGGGGCATGCTCGCGCAGCCAGGAGACGCTGTCCCGGCACTGGGAGGCCGAGATCCCGCCCTGTCGGATCGCCTCCGCGGTGACGGCGACGATGGCCGCGCGCACCGCCCGATCGAGATCGTCGAGCTCGCGCACGACCGCGCCCAACTCGTCGCCCGAGTGCTGCCAGGCGAGGTGCCGGACCGCGCCCGCTGCCTCGCGCGCGGCAACGATCGTTGCGCGGGCGGCTGCGAGATCCGATGTCTGGGCCATGTGTTTATCGTACATATGTTCGATTCTTGTGTCAAGGTGTCCGCCGACCGAAATCGTTCGAGGCAGGGGACGCTTCCGGTCCCTTCCCGCACATCCGGCGGACAGCGGCCACGGGAGTCGGGCCTCCGGGTCCGATCAGGGTGATCCCGGAGCCGCGCCGTGGAACAACGGACGAGTCGGCCCACGTTGAGGAGAATGCCCGGCAGCCGCCGGACCGAACCGCACGGCAGGGGGGACCCCCACACCATGTCCACCATCACCGAGACCCTCAAGGCCAAGCTCGACGAACTCGACCTGGACCGTCGGGTCGACGAGCTCACCACGGCCACCGAGCACGCCGTGAAGCGTGCGCTCACCGAGATCGGCGACCTCGCCCATGACAACCGCGACCGGGTGAGCACCCTGCTCGACAAGGCCGGCACCGCGCTCGACCAGCGCACCGACGGCCGGTATGCCGCGCAGTTCGCCAAGGTGCGCGAGCAGGTCGAGACCGGCGTCGACAAGCTGGCCGGCAAGCGCGGCGAGCACACCTCGAAGCAGGCCGGCAGCACGACCGCAGCCGAGCCGACGAGCCACGAGGCCGCCTCGACGGAGGCCGCCGTCACCCCCCAGGAGGCCGAGGCCGGGTCCGCGTCGACGGGCGAGACCGACGAGCAGCCCAGCTCGTGGAGCGCCCACACCGACCAGGTCTGACCAGTCGGTCGGGACTGCGGCGCTGTCGGAGGCACGCACGGCTTCGCACACGCACGGCTACTGCTGACTCGGGCGGAGAGCCACTCGAATAGGTAGTCCTCGGCACCGACACCGAAGGGCCCGGTCCGCGAATGCGGACCGGGCCCTTCCGGCGTCCGGGACGACGGCCGAGACGAGCTCGTTGAGCAGGACGACCGAGCCGATCCCGGTCGCCCGCGAGGTGGGGCAGAGGACCTCGTTCATCGCGCGAGCCCCTCGTCGGTGTCGATGACGGGCTCGGGCCAGCCGCCGACGAGGACGATCCGACCGTCCGCACCGTCTAGTCGGGCCGGTATGCCGCGTGCCTCCAGCCACGCGGGTGCCTCCGGCCCCAGGACGATGGCGGCCGTCGAGGCCGCGTTGGCCTCGAGGGCGCTCGCGGCCGCGCAGGAGACCTGAGCCCAGGTATCGGGGGCGGTGCGGCCGGTGCGGGGGTCGACGATGTGGTGGCGGATCGTGCCGTCGGCGACGGCCCAGGTGCGCAGTCGGGTCGAGGAGGTGGCGATCGCCTGCTCGTGGGTGGCGACGACCTGGAGGATGTCGCCGGCCGCGTCCTCGACCCCCACCTGCCAGCCGGCGCTCGGGGGCGGGCCGGCCACGGCGATGTCGCCGCCGAGGTTGACGAGGAAGCCGCCGGGCAGCCGGGCTGCGAGCAAGGCCGCGATCCGGTCGGCGGCGTGCGCCTTCGCGGTGGATCCGACGTCGATGAGGCAGCCCGCGGGCAGCCTCACCTGCAGGTTCGCTGTATCGAGGGTGACGCTCCGCCAGCCGGGCACGGTCACGGCGTGGGCCGCGGTGGGGGCGTATGCCGTGCGGGCCCGGATCTCGTCCAGGTCAGCGTCGTAGCCCGCAGCGACGACGGCCGACCCCACCGTGGGATCGACCAGGCCGTCGGTGAGCCGGGCCATGTCCAGCGCCGCGCCGAGGTAGTCCGCGAGGACCGCCGACACAGGCGCGATGACTGTGGCGGTCCGAGCGAGCTCGGCCAGACGGCATACCTCGGAGTCGGCGCGGAAACGGGAGGCCGCGCGGTCGAGGTCCTCGAGCTGCTCGCGGGCGATCACGAGCGCCGGGGGGAGCGCAGCGGGATCGGTCGCGAGGATCTGGCAGGTCGTGCCGATCGAGCGGAAGCGCGAGGCCGCCGTCATCCCCGCGGGGGTCGTCGCCATGACATGAGACTCTCGCGGCGGTTCCTGTGAGATCCCTGTGTGACCACGGCGGGACGAGTGTTGGGCATCGCATGAGCGGGCCCGGGCGTGCGCCGCCGGGGGGCGACCCCCGAAGACACGGCTGGATCTCGCGGCCCCCGAGCGTTGCGGGGTCGCAGCCCCTAGGCTCGACCCACTCGGTCCCGCCGGCGGATCGGTCGGGGAGGGTGTGACGTGCACGAGGAGCGAGCCGCGATCGAGGCCCGGGTCCGGCGCGTCCTTGACGAACGGATCCGTCCGGCTCAGACCTCGACAGTCTGCGCGCTCGAGGTCGCGGCCTGGCACGTGACCGGACCGGACGGCATACCGGGGCACGGAGAGCCGGTCGCCCCCGAAGTGGCCCTTGCCGCGACCTACACACCGTTCCGCGTGGGCCGGGCCTGGGGGCCGCCGTGGGGGACGAGTTGGTTCCGGCTGCGCGCCCAGGTGCCGGCGGAGTTGCGTGACCGGCACCTCGAGGCGGTGGTCGACCTCGGTTGGCACGGCGGAGGGCCGGGCTTCCAGGCCGAGGGGCTGGTCTTCGACCGCGAGGGCCAGGTGGTCAAGGGCCTCGCCCCGATGTCCGCGTGGATCCCCGTCCAGCTGTCCGAGAAGGGTCGGTTTCGCGTCTATGTCGAGGCGGCCGCCAACCCCTCGATCCCGCTGGGCACCCCCAGCCCGCTCGGGGACAAGGCGACCGCAGGCACCGAGCCGCTCTACACGCTCCGGCGTGCGGACCTCGTCGAGGTGCGCGTCGAGGTCCGCGAGCTGGTCGCCGACATCGTCGCCCTGCTCGGCGTCGTCGCCGGCCTGCCCGACGACTCCCACCGGGCCTGGCAGGTCCTGCTCGCCCTCGACGAGGCGGTCGACGTGCTCGACCTCGCCGACGTGCCCGGCACGGCGGGGGCGTCTCGCGCCGTCCTGGCCCCGGCGCTCGGCCAGCCCGCGGCCGCGAGCGCCCATCGGATCAGCGCGGTCGGCCACGCCCACCTCGACACCGCCTGGCTCTGGCCGGTACGCGAGACCCGGCGCAAGGTCGCTCGCACCGTCGCCAACGTCCTCGCCCTCGCCGAGAGCGACCCGGGTCTCGTCTTCGCGCTTCCGGCCGCCCAGCACTGCGCATGGCTCGAGCAGGACCACCCGGCCCTGTTCGAGCGGCTGTGCGCGGCGGTCGCCGACGGGGTCGTCGTGCCGGTCGGCTCGATGTGGGTCGAACCGGACGGCAACCTCCCGGGCGGTGAGGCGGTATGCCGCCAGCTCACCTTCGGCGCGCGCTACTTCGCCGAGCGGTTCGGCGTCCGGTGCGACGGGATGTGGCTGCCGGACTCGTTCGGCTATTCCGCCGCGCTGCCGCAGCTCGCGGACCTCGCCGGGCTCTCCTGGATGCTCACCCAGAAGCTCTCGTGGAACGAGACGAATCGCTTCCCCCACCACACCTTCGCCTGGGAAGGCCTCGACGGCACGCGGCTGTTCACCCACTTCCCGCCGGCCGACACCTACAACTCGGACCTTTCCGGGCCCCAACTCGCGCACGCGGCAAGCGGATTCGCGGACAAGGGGCGCTCCGACCGCTCACTCCTGCCGTTCGGCTACGGCGATGGGGGAGGCGGGCCGACCCGGGAGATGCTCGCCCAGGCACGCCGGGTCGCCGACCTCGACGGCTCGCCGCGGGTCGCCGTGGAATCGCCGTCGGCCTTCGTCGACCGGGCTCGCCGGGGCTGTCCCGAACCGGCGGTGTGGGTCGGCGAGCTCTACCTCGAGCGGCATCGCGGCACCTTCACCACGCAGGCGCTCACCAAGCGGGGCAACCGACGCAACGAGCACCTGCTGCGGGAGGCCGAGCTGTGGTCGGCCACGGCCGCGGTCCGTGGCCTGCTCGGCTACCCCTACGACCGGCTCGACCGGCTCTGGCGGGAGGTGCTGCTCGCCCAGTTCCACGACATCCTGCCCGGGTCCTCGATCGCGTGGGTGCACGCGGACGCGGAGGCGCTGCACGAACGGGTCGCCGGCGAACTCGACGCGCTCATCGAACGCGCCCAGAGCGCCCTCGCCGGCAGTCTCGACGTCGAGGGCGAGGTCGACGGCGAGATCGACGACGAGCCCGAACCGCACACCGGGTCCCTGCAGGAAGCCACGGATCTCGGTCTCGTCCGCTTCGACGCGAACCCGCTCGCCGCACCGGGGCAGGCACTGGCCGGCACGGCATACACCCTCGGTGACGACGAGCCGGTGACCGTCGTCGCGGCGGGGACCGTCGCCGTGCTCGACAACGGGATGCTGCGCGTGAGCGTCGACGCGCGTGGGTTGGTCACCTCGATGCGCGATCTGGTCGCCGACCGCGAGCTGCTGCCGCCGGGCGAGCTGGGTAACGTCCTGCGGCTGCACCAGGACTTCCCGCGGGCCTGGGACGCGTGGGACCTGGACGCCTCACATCGGGGCAGCGTGCGTGAGCTCACCGAGGTCGAGGAACTCGAGGTGGAGCCGGACGACGACGGGACCGCCCGGCTGCTCGTGCGCCGTCGGCACGGGGACTCCCGCTTCGTCCAGACCCTCGTGCTCGCCCCACGCGAGCGCGCCCTGCACGTCCGGGTCGACGTCGACTGGCACGAACGCGACACGCTGTTGAGACTGGCCTGGCCGCTCGACGTCCACACCGACCACGCGCGCTACGAGACCCAGTTCGGCCACGTCGTGCGCTCGACGCACGAGAACACCTCGTGGGATGCGGCCCGGTTCGAGGTGCCGGCCCACCGCTGGGTGCACATCGGCGAGCCCGGCTTCGGCGTGGCGGTCGCGAACGAACGCACCTACGGGTGGAGTCTCGAGCGCCGCGCCCGGCGAGGGGGCGGCACCTTCACCACGGTCGCCGCCAGCCTCCTGCGGGGACCGCAGTCGCCCGACCCGCACGCCGACGAGGGGGCGCACACCTTCGGCTTCCGGCTCGTGCCCGGCGCGAGCGTGTGGGACGCCGTCGCCACCGGCTACGCCGTCAACCTGCCATCCCGCCTCGTGCCCGGCCGGGCCGGCCCACTCACCGCGCCCCTGGTCACCGTCGCGGGAGGCGCGGTCCTCGAAGCCGTCAAGCTCGCCGACGACCGCAGCGGGGACGTCGTCCTGCGCCTCTACGAACCGCTGGGCGCCCGCGCCCGCGCGACAGTGTCGACGTCCTTCCCGCTGGCCACGGCGACCGAATGCGACTTGCACGAGCAGCCGCGCTCGCTCCCTCCGGCCGATGCCGCGGTCCTCGGAGTCCACCCGACGGGGTCCGACGCGGAGGGGACCGGTGAGATCGCCCTCGGGCTGCGTCCCTTCCAGGTGCTCACCCTGCGGTTGGCGGTTTCCGCAGCCAATCCTTGACGATTTCCTGACCCTCGCGGGAGCTTCCGGCTCCGGACACGGTCTACGGTGGAATGCATGTCGTCGGCGCCCGAGGTTCCGTCCTCGACCTCGCCGTGGCGCTCTCCCTCCTATCGCATCCTCTTGGCCGGCGCGACGATCAGCGCTTTCGGCAACGCGATCAGTCCGGTCGCCATCGCCTTCGCCGTGCTCGACCTCGGGGGCGACGCGACGGCGCTCGGTCTGGTCGTGGCCGCGTATGCCGCGGCCCAGGTCACCACGACCCTTCTGGGCGGAGTACTCGGCGACCGTCTCCCACGGTCGGTGCTCGTCACGGGCTCGGCGCTCGCCTGCGGGGTCACCCAGGTCATCGTCGCGCTCAGCCTGGCGCAGCATTGGTCGAGCCTCGGTCTGCTCGCCGGTTGCAGCGTCCTCACCGGGGTCTTCGGTGCACTCGGCGGTCCCAGCCTGCAGGCCCTCACCGTGCAGACGGTGCCCGCGAATATCCTCCAGCGGGCCATCTCCTGGCGGCGGTTGGCCGCCAATGCGGCCCAGGTCCTCGGCTACGGCGTGGCCGGGGTCCTCGTCGCCGCACACGGCTCGGCGTGGGCGGTGGGGGTCGACGCGGCGACCTTCTTCATGGCCGCGCTGTGCTATTCGCTGTTGCGGTTGCCCATCGCCGCGCCGTCGGCCCGGCATCGTTCGGTCCTGGGTGATCTGGGTGACGGCGTGCGCGAGGTCGCACGGCATACCTGGATGTGGGTGCTCATCGCGCAGGCGCTCGTCTACCACCTCTTCTACGTGGGGGCCCAGGGGGTGCTCGGACCGATCGTCGTGTCCGAAGCCTTCGGCAAGGCTGCCTGGGGATGGTCCCTGGCCCTGCTCATGACCGGCTACATCGTGGGTGGGCTGGTCACGCTCCGATGGCGACCGCGGCACCACCTCTTCGTGGGCACCGCGCTGCTCGCGCTCACCGGTGCCTTCCCTGCGGCGATGGCCTGGGGTGTCGACCTGCGCGTCGTCCTGCTCGGGGCCTTCCTGCACGGCTTCGGGCTGGAGATCTTCTCCGTCGCCTGGGACGTGTCGATCCAACAGAACGTGCCACCGTCGATACTCGCCCGCGTCTATGCCGTGGACATCTCCGGGTCGTTCTTCGCGCGACCGGTCGGGTTCGCGCTCACCGGCGTGGTCGCCGATGCCGTCGGCTACGGGCGGTGGCTGTGGGTGGTCGCGATCGTCGTCTCCGGCACTGCGCTCGTCTGCCTGTTCGTCCCCTCCATCCGGCGACTGCCCCGCACCGACGTGCCCGCACGCGGCATGCCCGTGGGCCTGACCTCCGACGGCGCGGCGCGCGTCTGAGCGGTCCGCCGACCCGATCGTTGCACGCCAGGTGAACTCGGGACCAACGGCACCCATCCGCCGCGGATCGGTCATGCGACCATGGATCGGACAGGGATGTCCGAGGAGCCGCCATGGACGCGTCGCAGCGCCACCTCATCGGGCTTCTGCTCGGCTCCGAAGAGGACTGGCCGCTCGCCCTCGAGGCGATCGTGCGCCGGTTGGGTCCGGTGCGCACGGCCGACGGGCGGGTGCACGAGTTCGACACCGAGCGCCTCACCATCGAGCCGTTCCGACTCACCGACCCGGTCCGGGCAGGTCTGGTCATCGACCGCCTCGCCTATTGGTACTACCACCCTCGCGAGTGGCTGAAGAAGGCGGCACTCGTCGACGAGACCTATCTGGTGAACAATCCCTTCACCTTCCAGTCGATGGAGAAGCACAGCGCTTACTGCGCCCTGCTGCGGTTGGGATTGCCGGTGCCGCCGACGGTCCTCGTGCCCTACAAGGAGCCGGTCGACAACGTCCGCTGGGCCTATACCTCGGCGAAGTACAACCGCGTCTTCGACCTCGGTGCGATCGCTGCGGAGCTCGGCTATCCCCTCTACCTCAAGCCCTTCGACGGCGGCGGCTGGCGCGGGGTCGCGCGGATCGAGAACGAGAGCGACCTGCACCGCTCCTATGACGAGTCCGGGCGGATGCTCATGCATCTGCAGGCGGCCGTTCCCCACGAATACGTCGTGCGGGCGCTGTCGATCGGCCCCGAGACGATCGTCATGCGCTACCAACCGGACCGGCCCCCGCATGATCGCTACGTCGTGTCCCACGACTTCCTCAGCCCGACGGCCCGCCGGCGAGTGGTCGCGATGAGCCGGCTCGTCGGCTCCTTCTTCGGCTGGGAACTCAACACTTCGGAGCTGCTCGTCGACGGCGACACGGTCGTGCCGATCGACGTGGCCGACCCGTGCCCGGAGCTCGGGGTGACGGCGCTGCACTACTACTTCCCGTGGGCGATCAAGGCGCTCGTCCGATGGTCGGTTTACTGCCTGGCCACCGGCCGACGACAGCGGGTGGAGATGTGCACCGAGCGTTACTACGCGATCGCCGACGACCCCACGCTCGACGAGGAGGAGCGGCTCGCGGCATACCTCGCGCTCGCCGACGAGCAGGTGGAGACCGACCGCTACTGGGAATGGTGCGAGGCACACCTGCCGCAACTCGACGAGCAGGTGCTCGACTGGGTCGACTCCACCGACTTCGACCGGGTGCTACGCGAGTCCGTCGGGGCGGCGTTCCCGACGGCCGATCAGAGTGCCCTGCTCGACCACTACCACGGGCTCGTCGAGCGGTGGGTGGTCGACGAGTCGACCCGGCTGCGCAAGCTCGACGTGGGTTGATCCCGGCCGGCCGCAGCGGCCGAGGTGCCGACGTGCCGGGCTGCCTACCGGGCGAGTAGGTGCGCCGAGAAGGTGTCATGAACGGGGCCCCCGTCCGTCCCACATCCGTGACGATCGTCGACCCGCTGCGCAGCAGCCAGCCGGCCGTGTGGAGCCGGCGTGCGCTGCGTGACCTCGATGCCGCCGCCCGGCTGCTCGAAGGGGTGGCGTTCGCCGCCCTCATGGACCCCCGGGGGGCCGAGCTCGAACTCGTCGGGCTCTGCACCCGGGCCCTGGACACCCTTCACACGCTCGGTGCGCGTAGCGACGAGGCACCTCCGGACCTCGACCGACCCCGCGAGGAGTCGGTCGCCCGCGCGGGCGCCCTCTTGCTCGGCATCGACCCGACGGTCATCGACCGGCCTGCCGATCGCGACCGGCTCGGCCGGGTCATCGCCGAGTTGTCGGCCTACCGGCGGCCCTGACCTCGGTCGAGGCGCCCCGCTCGACGCACACCCCAACGGCTGCTGCGACGAGGGTGAGCAGCCCCCACCACCCGCCCCCAGCGCGAAGGCGGGAGAGACGGCATACCCGGAGTATGCCGTTCGGGCCCCTCGGTGAGGCAGAGTGGTGGGACAGCCCGTCACGACCGGGCGGCACACCCGAGGGCAGGAGGCGACGCGATGTCATATGCCAGCTACGAGGAGGCGATCGGCCGCGAGGCGACCAGCGACGGGCTCGTCCGTTACGTCGTGTCGGCGCTCACCCGGTTGCAGGACGGCGAGGCCGTCGACCTCGACTTCGTGTGCCGTGACGACATCGGTGCCTTCTGCACCGCTCTGGGCTTCGCCGAGCACCGCAACTGGGCGACGCTCACCCTCGACCAGATCTCCCCGGAGGACGAGTCGGGTGCCCGGGTCGTGCCGGAGGAGGAGGCCACCGCCATCCTCGCGGCGACCAAGATCATGCTCTCCCGCGGGGCGTTGCGGCCCAGCATCGAGGGGGCCCCGGCACCGCACGTGCTCAACGACTTCCTCCCGGTCGGCACGCGCTACCGGGGCCGGCGCTGCCTCGGCCATCTGTGGGAATGGCGCTTCGCCTTGGCTGTCGAGCTCGAGCATGGTCGCTTCCACGGCACGAACGTGACGAACAACCACCCCATGCTCACGGCGATGGTTGTGCTCGCCCACCTCGCCGAGGACCCGTTCTACTACCCACGCCTGTGGGTGATGGAGACCGAGGGCGAGTTGTTCAACGCCCAGCTGCGTGGCGCTCCGGTGGAGGAGCTGCGGGCGATCTTCGGCACCCTGGCCCGCGCCCAGGAACACCGTAACGACCGCCTCGCCGAGGCACTCGAGAACGCCTGAGGCTCGCTCGCGCATGTCCCGCATCCGGTATGCCGTGGGCGGGCTCGTGCTCACGCTCGCGGCGCCGGGCGCGTGGCTTGGCCTCGGGCCGGTGGGCAGTCCGGGCGGACCCTCGGTCGCGGCCGCGCAGACCCTTCCCGGGTCGGCAGGGGTCGGGCCGATGCCGGTGCGAGAGAGCGAGTTCGCCCTGCCGGTCCGTGCCGAGCCGGACGGCACGGCGGTGACCCTCGACGTCACCCTCGCCCGGCCCACGCCGACGGGCACCGATGCGGGCGTCCAGC
>JAKPEG010000172.1 GCA_029552065.1 Actinomycetes bacterium | reverse complement strand
CCTATCCTCTGCGCGCGCAGGAGACTTGAGAAGGCCTGTCCCCAGTACGAGAGGACCGGGACGGACGAACCTCTGGTGTGCCAGTTGTTCTGCCAAGAGCACGGCTGGTTGGCTACGTTCGGAAGGGATAACCGCTGAAAGCATCTAAGCGGGAAACCCGCTCCAAGATGAGGACTCCCACAGGGTTGACCTGGTAAGGCCCCCAGCTAGACGACTGGGTTGATAGGCCGGATGTGGAAGTGTGGTAACACACGGAGCTGACCGGTACTAATAAGCCGATAACTTGACTACAAAGAAGCTACGCGTCCACTGTGTGGTTCCCGAGGTACGGTCGGGAACGACGATATCTCCATAGAGTTTCGGCTGTCATAGCGAAGGGGAAACGCCCGGCTCCATTCCGAACCCGGAAGCTAAGCCCTTCAGCGCCGATGGTACTGCACTGGTGACGGTGTGGGAGAGTAGGACGCAGCCGGACAAACAGTGCCCAAGGCCCCGACGCGGAAGTCATTCCGCGAGGGGCCTTGTGGCGTTTCCGGGCTCTAGGATTGGCCCGCGCAGCGCCTCCCAGAGGTGCGCCGAGAGGACCAGGTGAGGAACGTGACGAACGACAACGCTCGCAACCGAGGTGCCGGAGATGCTGGCCGGCGCCCGCGCCGGCCAGACGCCGCGTCGGGTGGCGAGCGCGCCCGGACAAGCGGAGGGAGTGCCCGGGGGACTGGTTCGGGCTCGAGGGGAGTGCCGGACGCCGCATCGCGCAGGTCCGCCGGCGCTGCGGGGGGCGGGAGTCGGAGCACGATCCGGTCGGGTAGCGCGACTCGTGGCGCGAGCCGAGGATCGAGTCCGGGGGAGCGGTCCTCAGGGGCGTCCCGGGGAGACAGCGCAGGCAGGGGAGGCGAACGTTCGGGCGGCCGCGGTGGGCCTCGTCTGGCCCCCAAGTCACCCCGGCTGCCGGAGCCGGCGATTGCCGATGGTGTGACCGGGAAGGAGCTGGAGCGCTCCGTACGTGAGCAGCTGCGGACCCTCAGCGCTGACAACGCCACCGGGGTGGCGCAGCATCTCGTGATGGTGGCTCGCCTGCTCGACGAGAACCCGACCGCCGCGCTCGCCCACGCGGAGACTGCGGCCCGGCGGGCCGGGCGGGTGCCGGCCGTCCGCGAGGCGCTCGGCATCGTCGCCTATCGCGAAGGTGACTGGGCGCGAGCCCTCGGGGAGTTCCGGACCGCCCGCCGGTTGTCCGGTTCGGAGCACCTGCTTCCGCTCATGGTCGACTGCGAACGAGCCCTCGGCCGTCCCGACCGCGCCCTCGAGCTGGCGGCGAGCCCCTCGGCCCGCGCCCTGGGGCTTGACGAGTCGATCGAGCTGGCGATCGTCGTGTCAGGGATCCGCCGCGACGCGGGTCAGGCACAAGCCGCGGCTGCGGCGGTGGACCTTCCCCAGCTGCGGATGCGGGCGCGACGGCCGTGGTCTGCGCGGCTGCGTTATGCGTTCGCCGAGACCCAGCTCGCGCTGGGCGACCTCGCCGCCGCAAGGTTGTGGTTCGCCCGAGCCGCCGACGCGGACCTGGACCTGGAGACCGATGCCGCCGAACGACTGGAGGAGCTGGACGGGGTCTACTACACGGACCTCGCGCCGGAGACGTCCCCGGTGTCCGAGGGCCACCACCAAGCCGAGACCGCTGACGAGGGATCCGAGCGCGACGCCGAGACCGACCGGTGACCGTCAGTCCCGGGGAGCCGGTGGTCGCGGCATACGACGCCGTCGTATGCGACCTGGATGGAGTCGTCTACCGGGGTCCCGTGGAAGTCGCGTATGCCGTGCCGTCGCTCGCGGCGGTGCGTAGGCAGTGTCCCGTGGTCTTCGCGACGAACAACGCCTCACGCACCCCGGGGCAGGTTGCCGACCAGGTGCGGGCGCTGGGCCTGGAGGTCGCGGCAGACGACGTGAGGACGAGTGCGCAGGCCGGTGCGGACCTGCTCGCGTCGCGGTTCCCTCGGGGGAGCAGTGTGCTGGCGGTCGGCGGCCCCGGGGTGGGGGAGGCCCTTCGTGCGGTGGGGCTCGTGCCCGTCACCGAGGGCTCGGTCGTCGCAGTCCTGCAGGGCTGGGGGGCAGAGGTGTCCGTCACGGATCTCGCGAACGCGTCGATCGCGATCGCGGCGGGCGCCACGTGGGTCGCGACGAACCTCGACCGGACGTTGCCGACCGACCGTGGGATCGTCCCGGGCAACGGAACCCTCGTCGCCGCTGTGGCGACTGCCACGGGTCGAACACCCGAGGTGGTCGGCAAGCCTTTCGCCCCCCTCTATCGCAGTGTCGCGGACTTCCTCGGCCTGGCCACTGGGCGGCTCCTTGCTGTCGGCGACCGACTCGACACCGACATCGAGGGCGCGGCCGCCGCCGGCATGGCCTCGATGTGGGTGCTCACCGGTGTCGACGGATTCGTCGAACTCGCGCGCTCGCGCGTGACCCCGACGTATGCCGCGGCCGACCTGCGCGGACTCCTGCGGCCAGCACCGGTGGTGCGTCGCGACGGCGTTGTCTGGCACGAGGGGGACATCCACGTCCACGTGGACCTTGCTTCTGGTTCAGTGAATATCGTTGCGCCGCAAGGCAGTCCGTCGGGCACGGGCGATGATGACGGTTCGGCGGCCACCCGCCTCGTGGCGGTGTGCGCGCGGCTGGTCACCGACCTGCGGGATGAGGCCTCGGTCACCGCCGACCGGCTTGCCTCGATCGCGCGACAGCTCGACGGTGTCGGACGCAATAGCACCGGCGTCGTCGCGCGGCAGTAGCGTGGGGGGAACTCGTCGCAGGAGGTCGCTCATGTCGTTCGACAGCATTCGGGGATATGTCCAACTCGCATCCGGTTTGGGCGACGCCACACGTGCCCGTGCGACGGAGGTGGCCCAGGGGCTGCTGTCCCTCGCCAGTCGCGGTGGAGCGGCCGAGCTTGCCGCCTCCGTGTCCGCACTTGCCGACGACGTGATGTCGCAGGCGCGCGGGAACCGGGAGATGCTCGTCCGGATCATCCGTCAGGAGGTGGAGGACCTCATGCAGTCCTCGTCCTCCCTCGCCCGGAGTGCCGACCTGGACTCCCTGCGCGAGGCCGTCGCGCAGATCGCGACGGACCTCGACGGGATGCGTCGACAGGTCGGCCGAGACACGCCGGCGAAGCTTCTCTCCGGGGGTGCGGCAGCCATGGCCACGGTGGCCGGGCAGGGTCGCAGACGCGCGCCGAGCGTCGGCGTGGAAGCGCCGGGCGCGACGGCGCACGCGACCTCCGCGGACATGGCCCCGCGCGTGGCTGCCGCCAGACCCAAGCGAGTGCCACCGCGTCGACCTGGTGCCGCCCTCGCCCAGGCGCGCGGCGGCGGACCAGACGTCGTCGACGCGAGACCGGGGCAGGCCGCCCCGGCGGTGAAGAAGGCTGCGCCGGCGGCGAAGAAGGCTGCCACGGTGAAGAAGGCCGCCGCGCCCGCGGTGAAGAAGGCTGCGCCGGTTGTGAGGAAGGCTGCGCCCGCGGTGAAGAAGGCCGCGCCGGTGAGGAAGGCCGCGCCGGTGAGGAAGGCTGCGCCCGCGGTGAAGAAGGCCGCCGCGCCGGCGGTGAAGAAGGCCGCCGCGCCCGCGGTGAAGAAGGCCGCCGCGCCGGCGGTGAAGAAGGCTGCGCCGGTTGTGAGGAAGGCTGCGCCCGCGGTGAAGAAGGCCGCGCCGCGTGCAGGGAGCGGAGCCTCGTGACCGGCATGGACGAGGCAGTGGACACTGCGACCGAGGCGCTGTTCCCGGCACCGACCCCGCCGCCCCCACGCACCGGTGACCCGCTCGTCGATGAAGCGGTCGACCGGTTGCACCGGGAGTTGGCCGCCGATCCCGGCGAACACGCCGCCGCGGGCTCGCGGGTCCTGCAGGCGTTGCAGGCCCGACTGCAGGATCTCGGGCCCGAGTGATCCGCTGAGGTGACGGGGCTTCCAGCGCAGACAAGTCGCCTCGACGCCGAGCTCGTCCGTCGTGGGCTCGCCAGGTCGCGGGCCCATGCGCAGGACCTCGTGCGCGCGGACAAGGTCCTCCTCGATGGCCGGGTCGCCGGCAAACCCTCGCTCCCCGTCGGCCCGCACGCCGACGTGCGGGTGGAGCAGGACGGGCCGGTGTGGGTGGGGCGCGCGGCATACAAGCTGGTTGCCGCGCTTGACGCGTTCGGCCCCCAGGGACTGCAGGTGACCGGTCGGCGCTGCCTCGACGTCGGAGCGAGCACCGGTGGCTTCACCCAGGTGTTGCTCCACCGGGGTGCACACAGCGTCGTCGCGGTGGACGTCGGTCACGACCAACTGGCTGACGCCGTGCGACGCGACCCACGGGTCCGGTCGGTCGAGGGCCGATCGGTCCGGGACCTGAGCGTCGAGGAGATCGGTGCTCCGGCCGGACTCGTCGTCGTCGACCTCAGCTTCATCTCGCTGCGGCTGGTCCTCGGGCGGATCGCGACCCTCGTGGTGCCCGACGGTGATCTCGTCGTCCTCGTGAAGCCGCAGTTCGAGGTGGGCCGGGCCCGGCTGGGCAAAGGCGGGATCGTCCGGCGCGGCCGGGACCGCGCGGACGCGCTCCGCGGGGTCTGCGCGGCCGCGACCGAGGCGGGACTCGGTATCCTCGCGCTGCTGCCCAGTCCACTGCGGGGCAGCGAGGGCAACGCGGAGTATCTAGGCTGGATGACACCACGCCCGGACGGGCGACTGGGCACCGAACAGATCGAGGACCTGGTGACGGCGATGTGCGAGGACGAGCGCATCGGGCGGGCCCGATGAACCGCCGGGTCCTGCTCGTCACGCACCCGCGCCGGCCGGACATCGCCGACATCGCTGCCGGGGTCGCCGCTCGCCTGGCGGCCTCGCACATCAGCCCGGCCATCACACGATCGGACGCAGCGGTGTTCGGTTCCCGCGATCTCGGGCCGGTGCACGTCGTGTCCGACGACGACCCCGCGGCGGGCTGCGAGCTGGCGCTCGTGCTCGGCGGCGACGGCACCTTCCTGCGCGGCGCCGAACTCGCCCGCGGCTGCGACACCCCACTGCTGGGGATCAACCTGGGCAAGGTGGGCTTCCTCGCCGAGGTGGAGATGGCCGACCTCGCCGCGACGGTCGACCGGGTGGTCGAGCGGGACTACACGATCGAGGAACGGATGACCCTCGACGTCACGGTGAGTCACGGCGACCGGGTCGACACGAGCACTTGGGCGCTCAACGAGGTGAGCATCGAGAAGGCATCCCGGGAGCGGATGATCGAGGTAACCGTCGAGGTCGACGGCCGGCCGCTGTCGACCTGGGGCTGCGACGGGGTGATCGTCGCGACGCCGACCGGCTCCACGGCATACGCCTTCTCGGCCGGTGGTCCGGTGGTCTGGCCCGACGTCGAGGCGATCCTGCTCGTTCCCAACTCGGCGCACGCGCTGTTCGCCCGGCCTGTCGTGGTCGGCCCGCGCTCCCGGCTCGCGGTCGAGGTCATCCGCGACGCCGAGGGCGCCGGGGTGCTCTGGTGCGACGGTCGCCGGCACGTCGACTTGGCCCCGGGGGCACGCATCGACGTATGCCGTTCGCCGGTCCCGCTCCGTCTCGCCCGGCTCTCGCACGCGCCGTTCACCGATCGCCTCGTGGAGAAGTTCGACCTCTCGGTGGTGGGCTGGCGCGGGAACGGCGCAGCTCGGATGCCGGGGGCGGCTCCCGCGGACACCCCGGCGCCCTAGTCTGTCCTGCGTGCTGGAGGAGATCCGGATCGCGGGCCTCGGGGTGATCGACGAGGCCGTGCTCGCGCTGCACCCTGGGCTCACCGTGCTCACCGGGGAGACCGGCGCCGGCAAGACCATGGTCGTCCAGGGCCTGGGTCTGCTGCTCGGCAGCAGAGCCGACGCGGGGCTGGTCCGGACCGGGCGCGCGGTCACCGAGGTCGAGGGCATCCTCACCCTCCCGGAAGGTCACCCGGGGCGCGAGCGGGCCCAGGAGGCGGGCGGGCGGCTCGACGGCGACGAGTTGGTCCTCGCGCGCACGGTCTCGGGCGACGGCCGGTCGCGTGCCTACGTCGGCGGCCGCTCCGCGCCGGTCGGCGTGCTCGCCGAGATCGGCGAGCGGGTGGTCGCCGTCCACGGCCAGGCCGATCAGTGGCGGCTGCGTCGCCCCGACCAGCACCGGGCCGTCCTCGACGGTTACGGGGGAGCGGCGCTCGCCGGCGCTCGCGCGGCATACCTGCAGGCGTATGCCGCGTGGCGGGCCGCGTGCGACGAGCGCGACCGACTGCGTGCGCTCGAGCGCGACCGGGCGCGCGAGGTCGACTCCCTCACGGCCGCTCTCGAACAGATCGAACGCGTCGACCCAGAGTCGGGTGAGGACCAGGCGCTGCGCGAGGAGGACGAGCGGCTGGCCCACGCGGAAGGACTGCGGCAGTCCGCGGCCCAGGCTCACGCCCTGCTCACGGGCGAGGACGCCACCGCCGGCCTGGACGACTCCGGTGTCGGCGGTCCCGGTGCGGCCGGCTCCCTCGCCCAGGCCCGCGGCGCCCTCGCCCAGCTCAGCCGTCACGACCCCCGGTTGGCCGCCCTCGAGAGCCGGGTGGCCGACGCCGCCTACCTCGTGGCCGACCTCGGAGCAGACCTCGCCGGCTACCTCGCCGACCTCGACGTCGACCCCACGCGGCTCGCGTGGGTGCAGGCTCGGCGCGCCGACCTCGGCGCGCTCACCCGACGCTACGGCGACACGGTCGACGACGTGCTCGCGTGGTCGCGGGCGAGCGCCCAGCGGTTGGCCGAACTCCTCGCGACCGACGACCGACTGGCCTCGCTCGACGGGCAGGTCGCCGGACTCGAGACCGAGCTCCAGGTGGCGGCCACCCGGCTGAGTGCGGCGCGTCGAGAGGCGGCCGTGCGGTTCGAGCAGGCGTTGGAGGCCGAACTTGCCCATCTGGCACTGGGATCGGCGCACCTTCGGGTGGCGCTCACGACGAGGGACCCCGGCCCGCACGGCGCCGACGAGGTCGAGATCCAGTGGGCGGCCAACGTCGGCAGTCCGGCCCGTCCGGTGACCAAGGCGGCGAGTGGGGGTGAGCTGTCCCGGCTCATGCTCGCCATCGAGGTGGTGACCGGCGCCGGAGGAGGCGCGGGCGAGCATGTCCCGACCTTCGTCTTCGACGAGGTCGACGCCGGCGTCGGCGGGGCCGCCGCCCTCGACGTGGGTGCCCGACTCGCGGCGCTCGCGCGGCATGCGCAGGTCGTCGTCGTCACGCACCTGGCCCAGGTCGCGGCATACGCCGATCGGCACCTGGTCGTCCGCAAGGACGACGACGGCTCGGTGACCGCGAGCGCGGTCACCGAGGTGACCGCGGACGATCGGCTGCGCGAACTCGCCCGGATGATGGGCGGCGGGTCCTCTCCCGAAGGTCTCGAGCATGCGCGGGTGCTCCTCACACGGGCGCAGGAGCAGCGCGAGGGCGCTGCGCAGGTCGATCCCGGTCACGCCGCAGCGCCGGTCGGCCGCAACATGGCGCGTCGACGCGCCGAGGCGCAGGCGGGAGCGCGTAAGCGCACCCCCGACATGCCATAGACTGGCCTCCCGTGGCGGAGCAGACGAAGCACATATTCGTGACCGGGGGTGTCGCCTCCTCGCTCGGCAAGGGGCTCACCGCATCGAGCCTGGGGCATCTCCTGCGCAGTCGGGGCCTGCGGGTGACGATGCAGAAGCTCGACCCCTATCTCAACGTCGATCCGGGAACGATGAACCCGTTCCAGCACGGTGAGGTCTTCGTCACCGACGACGGAGCCGAGACCGACCTGGACATCGGGCACTACGAGCGATTCCTCGACGTCAATCTCGTCGGTTCGGCCAACGTGACGACCGGGCAGATCTACAGCACGGTCATCGCCAAGGAGCGTCGCGGGGAGTATCTCGGCGACACGGTGCAGGTGATCCCGCACATCACCAACGAGATCAAGGCGCGGATGCGCGCGCTGGCCACCGGCGACCAGGACGCGCCCGACCTCATCATCACCGAGATCGGCGGCACCGTCGGCGACATCGAGAGCCTGCCCTTCCTCGAGGCCGCCCGCCAGGTGCGCGGGGACATCGGGCGTGAGAACTGCTTCTTCCTGCACGTCTCGCTCGTGCCCTATCTCGCGCCGAGCGGCGAGCTCAAGACCAAGCCCACCCAGCACTCGGTCGCGGCCCTCCGGCAGGTGGGCATCCAGCCCGACGGGCTCGTCCTGCGCGCCGACCGGGAGATCCCCGCGCCGATCAAGCGCAAGATCTCGCTCATGTGCGACGTCGACGTCGACGCCTGCGCAGCCGCCGTCGACGCCCCCTCGATCTACGACATCCCCAAGGTGCTGCACAGCGAGGGCCTGGACGCCTATGTCATCCGCCGGCTCGGCCTGGGCTTCCGCGACGTCAACTGGAGCTCGTGGAACGAGATGCTCAAGCGGGTCCACGACCCGGAACACGAGGTCGAGATCGCCCTGGTCGGCAAGTACATCGACCTGCCCGACGCCTACCTGTCGGTCACCGAGGCGCTGCGGGCCGGCGGCTTCCACCACGACGCCAAGGTCAACCTCCGCTGGGTGGCCAGCGACGAATGCCAGACCGAGGCCGGGGCGCAGAGATCCCTCGGCGGGGTCGATGCGATCGTCGTTCCGGGCGGCTTCGGGGTGCGCGGCATCGAGGGCAAGGTCGGTGCCCTGCGCTGGGCGCGCGAACGCCAGGTGCCCACGCTCGGGCTCTGCTTGGGTCTGCAGTGCATGGTCATCGAGTTCGCCCGCTCGGTGGCCGGGATCGCCGACGCCTCCTCGAGCGAGTTCGACCCGCAGACCGAGCATCCCGTCGTCGCGACGATGGCCGAGCAGCTCGCCTTCGTCGAGGGCGCGGGCGACCTCGGCGGCACCATGCGCCTGGGCCTCTATCCCGCCGAGCTCACCCCGGGAAGCGTCGTGGCGACGGCATACGGGGCCACCGAGGTGAGCGAGCGTCACCGTCACCGCTACGAGGTGAACAACGCCTACCGCGACCGACTCGAGGCCGCCGGCCTCGTCTTCTCCGGCCGCTCTCCCGACGGCACGCTCGTCGAATACGTCGAGCTGCCCGCCGAGGTCCACCCCTACTACGTCTCGACCCAGGCACATCCGGAGTTCCGCTCGCGGCCCAACCGGGCACACCCGCTGTTCGCGGGTCTCGTCGGCGCCGCCCTTGACCGCCAGCGGGCGCAACGACTCGTCGAGGTCGAGCGGCCGCGGACCGACGTGCGCGTCGAGCCGACCCCGGTCGGCTGAGCGGGCCGGGTCGACGGTGTCGCTCGACGCGCCCATCGCCTCGGGGACCGACCTCGAGGACGTCATCGACCCGCGACCGGTCCTCGAGTCCGAGAAGACGTGGCAGGGGCTCATCTTCGACGTCCGCCGCGACCGGGTCGTGCTGGGGACCGGCGAGGTCGTCGTCCGCGACTACGTCGAGCACCCGGGAGCCGTCCTGGCCCTGGCCCTGCGCGAGATCCACGGCGTCGATCACGTCCTGCTCATCCGGCAGTACCGCCACGCCTGCGGCTCCTACCTTTGGGAGTTGCCCGCGGGGCTCACCGACATCGCCGGTGAGCCGCCCTGGGTGGCGATCGCGCGTGAGCTGCGGGAGGAGGTCGACCTCGAGGCGGCCCGGTGGGAGGTCCTCGTGGACGCCTACGCCTCGCCGGGTGCCTTCCCCGAGGCCTACCGCGTCTTCCTCGCACGCGAGCTGTCCCACGCTCCCGGCGAGCCCCACGCCCGCACGGGTGAGGAGGCCGAGCTCCAGGTGCGATGGGTGAGCCTCGACGACGCGTATGCCGCGGCCCTCGCCGGCCGCATCCACAACCCCGGGGCGCTACTCGGCATCCTCGCCGCCTGGGGTTCCCGCGCACAGGGCTGGGCCACCCTGCGGCCGTTCGACGCGCCCTGGCCCGAACATCCGGCATACCGTCCCGCGGCCGTGCCGCCGACCGGTCCGGCGTGATGGCGCAGGTGCCCGTCCCGGCGTCCGGGCCGGGGGCCGACCCGCCGACCGACGCCGAGCAGTCGCCCGGGTCCGGTCGGCCCCATCCGACCGGAAGACGGCCCCTGCTCGTGCGGACGCTCGCGGGCGTCGGCCTCCTGGTTGCCGTCGTTGCCCTCGTGGGGTCGCTCGCCCTGGCCCTCGTGCGGATCCTGCAGCCGGAGTCAGGACGGCCCCTTCAGCTGCTGGCCTTCGTCGTCGCGGGGGCCCCGGCAGCACTGGTCGCCCTCGTCCTGGGTGTGATCGCTGCGCCGAGCCGACGGCTGCGGCGGCGGCTCGGCATGCCGGCAGCCGTCCTGCTCGGCGTGCACCTGTGGTGGCTCGCCCCCCTCTACACCGGCCCGGTGCCCGCGGCCGCGTCGGACTGTTCCCTCACGGTGTTCTCGCAGAACCTCGAATATGGCGACGGGGCGACGCTGGCGGCCCACGTCGCGGCCGAGCATGTCGACGTCCTCGTCGTCGTCGAGGCGAACAGCCGGACCATCACGCCACTGCTGGACGCCGTGCACTCCGAACTCGGCCAGGTCGTCGGGCTGAAGGCCGACCGGAGCCCGGCGGCGGTCGTCGTGCTGAGCCGGTTCCCGGTGCTCGACCACGCCGTCACGTCGGACGGCCGGGCCCTGCGGGTGCGGCTCGACGTGCCCTGCCTGGGTCCGGTGGAGGTGGTGGCGGCACACCCGTCGCCGCCACCCGGAGCGATCTACTCCGTGCACGCGAAGGCCTTGGGCGACTTCGTCGCCGCCCAGCTGGGGCCGGGCCTCGCGCGCGGCGACACCCGTGCCGTCCTCGCGGGCGACCTCAACTCGACCCTCGACTTCCCGGTGATCCGTCGGTTGGGGGAGCTCGGCTTCCGCGACGCTGCGGAGCTGGCCAACGCGGGCTGGCTGCCGACCTACCCGGCGCCGGACACGACCCGGCACTGGCGAATCGTCTGGCCCCCGGTGGTCGCGATCGACCACGTGCTCGTCTCCACCGGACTCACAGTCTCGGACGTGCGGACGGTGGCTCTCGCGGGCGCGGACCACCTCGGGGTTCAGGCAGTGGTCCGGCCCGGCGCGACCGGCTGACTTCAGGGACCAGGGTCTGGGGCGCATGCGGATCGACATCGACGGCGGTGCGAGACGGTATGCCGCGCCCGCCTAGACTGGGGGGCCGCCGGCGACGCTTCCGCACAGGGGCGTGACGGCATACCCGTTGGAGACAGCGCTCGGGCGTGCATACGTCCGACCCGACGAAGGAACCACCGTGCTTCGCACCCACGAGGCCGGCACGCTGCGTGCCGACCAGGCCGGTCAGACCGTCACCCTCGCGGGATGGGTCGCCCGCCGGCGCGATCACGGCGGTGTCGCCTTCCTCGACCTGCGGGACGCCTCCGGCGTCGTCCAGGTCGTTGCCCGCGACGAGGTGCTCGACGAGGGCGGCGGTCACGAGGTCCGCAACGAGTTCTGCGTGCAGGTGACCGGTGAGGTCCGGCTGCGCCCCGAGGGCAACGCCAACCCCGAGTTGCCGACCGGCCAGGTCGAGGTGGTCGCCAGAAGCCTGGCCGTGCTGAACCCGGCCGACCCGTTGCCCTTCCAGATCGACGACCGGGTGAGCGTGGGCGAGGAGACTCGGCTGCGCTACCGCTACCTCGACCTGCGACGCACCGGTCCCGGGGCCGCCATCAGGCTGCGCAGCCGGGTCAACGCGGCGGCCCGGGGGGTGCTCGCCCAGCACGACTTCGTCGAGATCGAGACCCCGACGATGACCCGCTCGACCCCCGAGGGTGCGCGCGACTTCATCGTGCCCGCGCGCCTCGCCCCCGGCAGCTGGTATGCCCTTCCGCAGAGCCCGCAGCTGTTCAAACAGCTGCTCATGGTCGCCGGGATGGAGCGCTACTACCAGATCGCCCGGTGCTATCGGGATGAGGACTTCCGGGCCGACCGGCAGCCGGAGTTCACCCAACTGGACATCGAGATGAGCTTCGTCGAGCAGGACGACGTGCTCGCCCTCGGCGAGGAGATCGCCGTCGCCCTCTGGCGGCTCATCGGTCACGAGATCCCCACGCCGTTGCCGCGGCTCACTTATGCCGAGGCGATGGCCCGGTTCGGCACCGACAAGCCGGACACCCGCTTCGGGCAGGAACTCGTCGACTGCACGGCATACTTCGCCGGCACACCGTTCCGGGTCTTCCAGGCCGACTACGTGGGTGCGGTCGTCATGCCCGGGGGAGCAGGCCAGCCCCGCAAGACCCTCGACGCATGGCAGGAGTTCGCCAAGCAGCGCGGCGCCAAGGGCCTGGCCTACGTGCTCGTCCAGGACGACGGCGAGCTCGGTGGCCCGGTCGCCAAGAACCTCACCGAGGCCGAGCGCGCCGGGCTCGCGGCGCACGTGGGCGCGTCCCCGGGGGACTGCGTGTTCTTCGCGGCCGGCGCGGTGAAGGCCTCCCGGGCCCTGCTCGGGGCCGTGCGGCTCGAGGTCGCCAAGCGTTGCGCCCTGGTCCCGGAGGGCTCGTGGAGCCACCTCTGGGTGCTCGACGCGCCGCTGTTCGAGCCCGCCGGTGACGCGGTCGCCGCCGGGGACGTCGCCGTCGGGTCGGGCGCGTGGACGGCGGTCCACCACGCCTTCACCTCGCCCAAGGCCGAGTTCCTCGAGACCTTCGACACCGACCCCGGGTCGGCGCTCGCCTACGCCTACGACATGGTGTGCAACGGCAACGAGATCGGCGGCGGCTCGATCCGAATCCACCGCCGCGACATCCAAGAGCGCGTCTTCCGGGTCATGGGCCTCACCGACGAGGAGGCACAGGAGAAGTTCCACTTCCTGCTCGACGCCTTCCGCTTCGGCGCGCCGCCGCACGGCGGGATCGCCTTCGGGTGGGACCGGATCTGTGCCCTGCTCTCCGGAGCCGACTCGATCCGCGAGGTCATCGCCTTCCCCAAGTCCGGGGGCGGCTTTGACCCGCTCACCGGCGCACCGGCCCCGATCACCCCGGCACAGCGTGCCGAGGCCGGGGTCGACGCGCCGCCGCCTGCGGCACCGGAGCCCGGCGCCCCGTGACCCGGACGCACGGCATACCCCCGAGGTATGCCGTGCGACGGAGCGACCGGCGGCAGGCTACTCGGAAATGCCGTGGCGGGCGTGCCAGCGGCTCAGCGGGCCGGGCGCCCACCAGTTCCAGCGGCCGAGCACGGTCATCGTCGCCGGGACGAGCAGCATGCGCACCACGGTGGCATCGAGGATGATCGCCACGGTGAGGGCCACGCCCATTTGCTTGATGATCAGGACCTTGCCGACGACGAACCCCGAGAAGACGATGGCCGCGAGCAGGGCCGCCGAGGTGATGATCCGCCCCGAGCGTTGCAGCCCGTGTTCGACGGCGGTGTCGTTGTCCTCGCCGCGGTGATAGAGCTCGGCCATCCGGGAGATGAGGAAGAGCTCGTAGTCCATCGAGAGGCCGAATCCGAAGGCGAGCACCAGCGGCGGCAGCATCGAGTCGATCCCGCCCACGGGGGTGAAGCCGAGCGGCCCCTGCAGATGGCCCTGCTGGAAGATCCAGGTGACGACCCCGAGCGAGGCGCCCAGGGACAGGACGTTGAGCAACAGCGCCTTGGTGGGGATGACGACCGATCCGGTCATGAGGAAGAGCAACACGAAGGTCGCGAGCACGACCACGCCGACGGCATAGGGGGCCCGTGAGGTGATCGCGCCGGTGAAGTCCGCGAGCGCCGCTGCCTGCCCGGTCACCCAGGTGGGGAACGCGGGACGATCAGCGCGCAGCCGCTCGACGGTCGAGCGGGCCGCGTCGCTGAGGTCGGTGTCGTCGAGCGCGACGGACACCGCGACGTGGGTCGGATCCAGCTGGCGCACGGACGTGCCGACGACGTGGGGGAGCCCGGCCACCGAGGCGGTCGCCCATTGCGTGGCCTGCGGCACGGTGGTCTCGGCCACGACAGTGACCGCCGGCAGCCCCAGCTGCCGGTAGTCGGTGTCGAAGCGGTCGAAGAAGTCGCGCTGCGGCGATCCGATCGGCATGAGCTTGGCGCCGGTCGTCGTGAGGCGCATGGACAGCGTCGGCAGGGCGAGCGCGACGAGTAGGAGCGTGCTGAGGGTGATGACGACCCACGGGATGCGCCGCACCGAGCGGGCCAAACGCGAGAAGACCCCGACCTCGGGGGCGGTCTCGGTGCCCTTGCCGAGCAGTCGACGGGCACTGATCGCACACAATGCGGGCACGAGAGAGAGTCCGGCGAGCATCGCGATGAGCACGATCGACACCCCGGCCGCGCCGATGGCCCGCATGATCTGGGCGTCGAAACTCAACAGACCGGCCAGCGAGATGGCCACCGTCAGCCCGGAGAAGAGCACCGTCCGTCCGGCCGTGGCGACGGTGCGCGAGACGCCCTGCCCGATCTCGGCGCGGGTGAGCTCGCGGGCGGGTCGATCGGCGGCGATGAGCCGCAGCTCCTCGCGGACCCGGGAGACGACCAGCAGCCCGTAGTCGATGGACAGGGCCAGCCCGAGCAGGGTGACGACGTTGACGACCGAAGCGTCCAGGTCGAGGACGTAGGTGAAGCCGTAGAGCGCGGCGAGCGCGCCGCCGATCGACGCGATGGCGCCGAGCACCGGCATGGCGGCGGCGACGAACCCACCGAAGACGACGACCATGAGGATGAAGCTCAGCGGCAGCGCGATCCCTTCACCGGTGCGCAGGTCGAGCGCGATCTGGTCGGTGATCTCGCTGACCAGGGCCGAGCCACTGCCGACCGCCGTCTGGGCACCGGGCAGCGTCGTGGCCATGCGGTCGTATGCCGCCTCGACCGCCGCCCGGGCGCGGTCGTGGTCGGCGTCGGTGAGGTCGGGGCGGAGCGTCGTGCCCGTCATGAATCCGCCCGAGTCGAGGGATTGCCCGGCGACGAAACTCAGGGCCGTGGGGGACGTGGGTCCCTCGGGGAGCACATAGGGATTGACGACGCTCGCGACACCGGGGACGGCGGTGATCTCGGCGGCCAGGTTCCGGGCGGCTGCGGCGACAGCCGGGGAGCGCAGGTCGACCCCGTCGACGGTGAGGAAGAACGAGCTGCCCTCGGGTTCGGCTTCGGCGATGATCTCGCGCCCGGTCAGAGCCTCCCCGGGCACCTTGGGGTCACCGCTGGTCAGTCGGCTGAACAGCGACCCTCCGCCCACCCCGGCGACGGCCACCGCGAACGCGGCGACCGTGAGCAACGCCCACGCGGTGACGATCCGCCACGGGTGCCGGGCGGTCACGACCCCCCAGCGGGCCAACCGGGTGCCCTCGGGCGCTCGCCGGTGCCGTCCGGCGCGTGCCCGTCGCGTCGACGTGGGCGGCCTCCCGCTCGCGGGTGCGGGAGTGCTCGTGGGCGTCACAGCCATTAGCCTCTCATCGGCCGGCACGAACGTGGCCGAGGGAGGTGGTGACGTGCACGACGATCCCGACCTCTTCGCTGCCGCGGGAGCGGGCGCAGGCCTGCTTGCGCCGCTCGCCGTGCGGATGCGCCCGCGTGAGCTCGCCGAGGTGCGCGGCCAGGAGTCGGTGTTGCGTCCCGGCAGCCCCCTGCGGCGGCTCGTCGAGGGCTCGGCAGGACCGGCCGGTCCGATCTCGGCCATCCTCTGGGGACCGCCGGGCACCGGCAAGACGACCCTCGCCCACCTCGTTGCGACCGCCACCGACCGCACGTTCGTCGAACTGTCGGCGGTCACGGCCGGGGTGAAGGAGGTCCGCGAGGTCATCGCCCGAGCCGCGGCCGAGCAGGCGATGCACGGGCGGCATACCGTGCTCTTCCTCGACGAGATCCACCGGTTCAGCAAGGCCCAGCAGGACGCGCTGCTGCCTGGTGTCGAGAATCGGACCGTCGTCCTCGTCGCGGCGACGACGGAGAACCCCTCCTTCGCGGTCGTGGCACCGCTGCTCTCCCGGTCGATCGTCGTGGCCCTGCTCCCACTCGCGGACGGCGACCTGGCCGACCTGCTCGACGAGGCGGTGTCGGCGCCACGCGGGCTCGGCGGCGCCGTCACCCTCGCCGGAGAGGCGCGCGACCACCTCGTGCGCCTCGCCGGCGGCGACGCCCGGCGTGCGCTCACGGCGCTCGAGGCCGCGGCCGGGGTCGCCCTGGACGAGGCACGATCCGGTGCGACCCGGAGCGAGGCCGGGACGGGCGACACCCACCGGGGCCCCGAGCCGCCCGCGGTCACCCTCGACCACGTCGAGCGCGCGATGGCGCACGCGCTCGTGCGATACGACCGGGCCGGCGACCAGCACTACGACGTCGCGAGCGCCCTCATCAAGTCGATGCGCGGTTCCGACGTCGACGCCGCACTGCACTACCTCGCGAGGATGCTCGAAGCGGGCGAGGACCCCCGCTTCGTCGCCCGACGGATCGTCATCGCCGCGAGTGAGGACGTCGGGATGGCCGATCCGACCGCCCTGCAGACCGCGGTCGCAGCCCTGCACGCAGTCGCCCAGATCGGCATGCCGGAGGCCCGCATCGTCCTGGCCCAGGCGGTCGTCCACGTCTCGCTCGCGCCCAAGTCCAACGCGGCATACCTCGCCGTCGACGCGGCCATCGCCGACGTGCGCGCCGGTCGCGGGGGGCCGGTCCCGCTGCACCTGCGCGGCAGCGGCTATGCCGGTTCCGCCCGGGTGGCCAGCGCGATCCGTTCGGCCCAGTCGGCCCACGAGGGTGGCGGGACGGGGGGAGTGGAGGGGGCCGCCGCGCCGTACCGCTATGCGCACGACGACCCGGACGGCGTCGTCGCCCAGCAGTACCTACCCGACGACTTGGCCGGGCGCACCGACTACTACCGCCCGGTGGGGCGGGGCTTCGAGGAGCGACTGGAGAGCCGCTGGCGATGGCTCCGGCAGCGCCTGCGGGGGTGATCGCCCCAGACCCGTCCCGGGCGCTTCCCCGGCACCCGCCCCGCGGCCGTCCTACCCAGGCATGCCGACCGGGAAGGTCGGCTAGGGTGAGGCGGTGAGCATCGCGCCCGTCACCGTCGGCGACCTCGCCGGTGCCGTCGCGGCGCTCGCCTTCGCCTACCTCGTGTGGCGCCTGGGCCGACTGGTCGGCAAGGCCGGCGAGATCCTCGACGAGACGCGCGTGGGGGTCAAGGGCCTGTCCGACGGCAGTATGCCGCTGCTCGGCGAGGTGACCTCGACGGTCGCGACGACCAACCAGCAGCTGGCCCGGCTCGACACGGTGACGACCAACGTCGCATTGATGTCGGCCAACGTCAACGCGCTCACCTCGCTCTTCGCGGCGACCCTGGGAGGACCCCTGGTCAAGGTGGCGGCATTCAGCCACGGGGTCCGGGTGGCCGTCGGCTCGCGGCGCAGCCGTCGGGGTGACCCGCGGTGAGGCGCCTGCTCATCGTCGTGGCCGGAGCGGCCGCCGGAGTCGCCGGGGTCCTCGTCGGCCGGCTCGTCCTCGACCGCTACGCCGCCGAGGGGGGCCTGCCGACCCCGTTGTCGGCCGCGCGGGCCGACGTCGCCGCGGTGCTCGGTGACCTCGGCGGGGTGATCGCCGACGTGCGTGAGGGCGCAGCGCGGCGCGAGGAGGAGCTGCGGCTCGCCCTCGGCCTCGACCAGCCACCGCCCGGGGTCGGCCTGGACCCGCAGGCGACCAAGGCCCTGCTCGACGACCCCGTGGGCTGGCGAGCTCGGCAGGGGTGACGAGGTCGGCCGCCGCCGACGTCCACCCCGCCCCCACCCCGCGCTCGTCCCCGCCCCGTTAATCGACCTGCCCACTGCGGTGGGCACCCGGCATACCCCGTCTGTGAGGACCCCATGGAAACCGCCGAGATCAGGCGCCGCTGGCTGCGCTTCTTCGAGAGCAAGGGACACACGGTCGTCCCGAGCGCCCCGTTGCTCTACGACGACCCCACCCTGCTGTTCGTCAACGCGGGCATGGTGCCCTTCAAGCCCTACTTCCTCGGCCACGAGACCCCGCCCTTCGCCCGGGCGACGAGCGTGCAGAAGTGCGTGCGGACGGGCGACATCGAGGAGGTGGGCAAGACCAGCCGGCACCTCACCTTCTTCCAGATGAACGGCAACTTCTCCTTCGGCGACTACTTCAAGAAGGGCGCCATCAAGATGGCCTGGGAGTTGCTCACGACACCCCAGGCCGACGGCGGCTACGGGCTCGAGCCCGACCGGCTGTGGGCGACCGTCTACGAGGACGACGACGAGGACGCAGCGCTCTGGGTCAAGCACACCGGCGTCCCGCCGGAGCGGGTCGTCCGCCGCGGGATGAAGGACAACTTCTGGTCGATGGGGGTCCCGGGGCCGTGCGGCCCGTGCTCGGAGATCTACTACGACCGAGGCCCCGAATACGGTCTCGAGGGTGGTCCGGCCGTCGACGAGGACCGCTACCTCGAGGTCTGGAACCTCGTCTTCATGCAGAACATCCGAGGTGAGGGCGGCGCCAAGGAGGACTACGAGATCCTCGGCGAGTTGCCGGCCAAGAACGTCGATACCGGGATGGGCCTCGAGCGGATGGCCACCATTTTGCAGGGCGTCGACAACCTCTACGAGATCGACGAGGTCTATCCGGTCATCGACGCTGCGGCCGAGCTCACCGGCAAGGTCTACGGTGCCCACTCGGGGCACGCGGCGACCCAGAGCCACCCCGACGACGTGCGGCTGCGGGTCGTCGCCGATCATGTGCGCTCGAGCCTCATGCTCATCGGCGACGGGGTCGTCCCCGGCAACGAAGGGCGCGGCTACGTCCTGCGCCGGATGCTGCGGCGGGCGGTCCGCTCGATGCGGCTGCTCGGCTTCGAAGCACCCGCGCTGCCGCACCTGCTGCCGGTGTCGATGGAGCGGATGTGCCGTTCCTATCCCCAGCTGCGCACCGACTTCGCCCGCATCTCGCAGATCGCGTATGCCGAGGAGGAGGCCTTCCGGCGGACGCTCGCCGCGGGCACGACCATCCTCGACGGCGCGGTCGCGCGGCTGGGCAGCCAGGGCGAACGGGTCCTCTCCGGCGAGTCGGCCTTCGCCCTCCACGACACCTACGGCTTCCCCATCGACCTCACGCTCGAGATGGCGGCCGAGCAGGGCGTGGTGGTCGACGAAGCGGGCTTCCGCCGGCTCATGCAGGAGCAACGCGACCGCGCGAAGGCCGACGCACGGGCGAAGAAGACCGGGCACGGCGACACCGGTGCCTACCGCGAGGTGGCCGATTCGCTCGGCCGAGCGGTCGAGTTCACCGGCTACGACGAGGTGGTCTCCGAGGCGCGGGTGGCCGGGCTCATCCGGGGCGGCGAGTCCGTCGGTTCGGCGCGCGCCGGCGACGAGGTCGAACTCGTCCTCGACCGCACCCCCTTCTACGCCGAGGGCGGCGGGCAGCTCGCCGACGGCGGGCAGATCCGCCTGGCCGGGGGTGCGATCGTGCAGGTCCGCGACGTACAGAGCCCCATCACGGGGCTCTCGGTGCACCGCGCGGTGGTCGTCGACGGCGAGGTGACTCTCGGCGAGGGCGCCGAGGCCCTCGTCGACATCGAACGCCGCCGTTCGATCTCCCGGGCGCACACGGCCACCCACATGGTGCACAAGGCGATCCGCGAAGCGCTCGGCGAGACCGCGACGCAGGCAGGATCGGAGAACGCTCCGGGGCGCTTCCGGTTCGACTTCAACGCCCAGGCTGCGGTGCCCCTCTCCCAGCTGCGCGACATCGAGGCCCGGGTCAATGCCGTGCTCCTGGAGGACCTCCCCGTGGCCGCCGACGTGATGAGCCAGCAGGAGGCGCATGATGTCGGTGCGATGGCCCTGTTCGGGGAGAAGTACGGCGACCGGGTGCGGGTGGTGTCGGTCGGCGACTGGGCCCGGGAACTCTGCGGCGGCACGCACACCCAGCGCACGAGTCAGCTGGGCATCGTCAAGTTGCTCGGCGAGGCCTCCATCGGCTCGGGCGTGCGGCGGGTCGAGGCGCTCGTGGGCGCGGACGCCTATGCATTCCTCGCTCGTGAGCACGCGATCGTCGGGCAGCTCACCGACGTCCTCAAGGGCCGCCCGGAGGAGCTGCCCGAGCGGGTCGACGGCATCCTCACCCGGCTCAAGGAGGCCGAGCGGGAGATCGCGGCGGTCCGTCAGGCGCAGGCGCTCGCGGTTGCTCCCGGGTTGGTCAGCGGTGCCCGTGACATCGGTCCGGTCCGCCTGGTCACGCACGACGCCGGCGAGGGGGTCGGCGCAGACGATCTGCGCACCCTCGTCCTGGACGTCCGGGCCCGGCTGGGTGCGGAGCGTGCAGCGGTCGTGGCGATGACCGCGGCCACGTCCGGCAAGCCCGTCGTCATCGTCGCGACGAACGAGGCCGCCCGGGGAGCCGGGGTGACGGCGGGCGCACTCGTCCGCCTGGCCGCCCGGGTGCTCGGCGGCGGGGGTGGCGGGAAGGACGACCTCGCCCAGGGTGGCGGGACGGATGTCGCGGCCATGGGCGCGGCACTCGGCGCCGTGGAGGAGCACCTGCGCGCGCAGGGCTGAACGATGGACGGGCAGGTGGGACCGGCGCTCGGCGTCGACGTCGGCGAGGTGCGGGTCGGGGTCGCCGAAAGTGACCCCGAGGGCCTGCTCGCGACCCCCGTGTGCACCCTCGAGCACGATCCCGGGCCGGAGGCCACCGACCGTGAGACCCTCGCCGCGCTTGTCGCCGCGCGGGGCGCGACGACGGTCTACGTGGGTCTGCCCAGGTCCTTGTCGGGACAGGAGGGTCCGGCGGCCCGACGCGCACGAGCGTATGCCGCCGCGCTTGCTGCGCGGGTGGCCCCGACCCGCGTACGGTTGGTCGACGAACGGCTCACGACCGTCTCGGCCCATCGGCAGCTGCGGGACAGCGGCCGGGCCGGGCGCGACCATCGGGCGGTCGTGGACCAGGCGGCGGCGGTGCTCATCCTCCAGGGGGCCCTCGACGCCTGGCGGGCCACCGGCCGGGCACAGGGGGAGCTGGTCCGGCCAGACGGGCGCAAGCCCCGGACGAAGGACAGAGGATGACCGACCGGACCGGTGCCGACGGCCACGTGGCGGACTACGGCGACCCCGAGTGGGCCGATCCGGAGCACGGGACCTGGGCCGAGGACCCGACCCACGAGGGCTACGCCGACCACGAGCAGTACGCCGACCACGAGCCCGTCGCCAGCCATCTCGGCTTCGGGGAGACCCCCACCCGGGCCTCCCGGCGTCGGGAGCGTGCTCCGCGTGCCGCGCGCCGCTTCCTCGTCCTGTTCGTCGCGCTCGCCCTCATCGTCGGGGCCGGCTATCTCGGCTTCTCGGTGCTCAAGCCGCTGCTCAACCGCAGCGTCGACGCGTCCGACTACCCCGGCCCGGGCGGCGACAAGGTGGTGTTCACCGTCAACGACGGGGACAGCGGCCGGACGATCGCGTCGGCGCTGCAACGCGCCGGCGTCGTGAAGACCGCCCAGGCATTCGTCGACGCCTGCACGGCTGACACCCGGTGTGCGGGGATCCAGCCGGGGGACTACGCCCTGCGCAAGGAGATGCGCGCCCAGGACGCCCTCGCGGTGCTCGTCGACCCCAAGAACCGGCAGAACCCCAAGGTGACGATCCGGGAAGGCCTGTGGGCGAACGAGATCTACGCGCTGCTCGGCAAGGCCACCGGCCATTCCGTCGCCGAATACGAGCAGGCCGCCACATCGACCGACGTGCTCGCCCTGCTGCCCAGCTCGGCCAAGGGTGTCGTCGAGGGATACCTCTTCCCCGCGACCTACGAGTTCTCCGACAAGGACTCGCCGGAGACCCAGCTCAAGGCGATGGTCGGCAAGGCGGTCGCGACGCTCAACCGCCTCGGTGTGAGCTCGGACAAGGCCGAGCGGCTGGTCATCATCGCGAGCATCGTCGAAGCCGAGGCACGACGACCTGAAGACCGGGCCAAGGTGGCTCGGGTGATCGAGAACCGGTTGGCCAAGCCGATGCGGCTGCAACTGGATTCGACCGTGAGCTATGGCGTGCAGAAGCGGGCGGTGACGACCACCGACGCCGAGCGCGCGACGGTCAACGCGTGGAACACCTACACGAAGGACGGCCTCCCCTCGACGCCGATCGCCAATCCCGGTGTCGAGTCCCTCCAGGCGGCCGCGGCACCGGCCACCGGATCCTGGCTGTTCTTCGTCGCCGTCAACCCGGCGACCGGTGAGACCAAGTTCGCCACCACGCAGGCCGAGCACGACAAGTACGTCGCCGAGTTCCAGGCCTGGTGTCAGCTGCCGGAGAACAAGGCGACGTGTTCCCGCTGAGCGCAGCGGTCCGCTGCCGGGCCGGGGTCCGGGGGTCGCCCATCGAGCACTCCCTGTCGCCGGTGCTTCACCGTGCGGCCTACCGCGCCCTGGGTCTGGCCGACTGGCGCTACGACCGAGCGCGGGTCGAGGCCGACGAGCTCGCCGGGCACGTGGGGGCGCTCGACGAGTCCTGGCGCGGGTTGTCCCTCACGATGCCCCTCAAGGAGGCCGCCTTCGAGGTGGTCCACTCGGTGAGCCCGCTGGCCCGGCAGGTCGGTGCGATCAACACGGTGGTCCGTGACGAGCGGGGCTGGTCGGGCCACAACACCGACGTCTACGGGATCGTCGAGGCCCTCGCCGAGGCAGGGGTCGGGATCGAGCGGCCGGTGCCGGAGACCGCGATCCTCGTCGGCGCCGGGGCAACGGCCCGCTCGGCCCTGGCCGCGCTTGCGCAGCTCGGCGTGCACGGCGTGACGTTCATGGTCCGGGAGGCCGTGCGGCCCGAGTCGCTCGCCTTCGCGCTCGAGCTCGGCCTCACCGCCGACACCCTCCCGATGGGTGCCTGGCCGGCCGACGGCGGGCTCGTCGTGAGCACCATTCCCGCCCCCGCGTATGCCGGTCGGCTCGGTTCGCTTCCTCCGCCCGCCGACGGCGGCGCCGTGCTCGATTGCGTCTACGGCGAGGGCCCCTCTCCGTTGCTCGCGGCCGCGGTCGAGCGCGGCTACGCCGCGGTCGACGGGACGGACATGCTCCTGCACCAGGCCCGCGAGCAGGTCCGGCTGATGACCGGCCACGAGGCGCCGACGGCGGCGATGAGAGAGGCCCTCACGGCCGCGCTCGACGCGATCGGGAAGTGATCCGGTGGGATCCTGGTGGCTGGTCCTCGCCCTCGTGGTGGCGGGGGGCGCGCTCGGGGTCGTGCTCGCCCGGCAGCTCGCCGTGGTCGAGTACCGGATAGACGAGGAGGAGGACCGGCCGCCGTTGCGGGCGCTGTGGGCCGTGCCGCCGGCCCTCGCTGCCACCTGGGGGATCCTCGGCTGGCACCTGGGTGGACGGGCCGGGGGAGTGGCGCTGCCGGCATACCTGTTGCTCGCAGTCTCCGGGGTGGCGCTCTGGCGGATCGACCTCGACGTCCATCGTCTGCCCGAAGGGCTCACCCTGCCCACCGCGCTCGCCACCGCCCTGCTCCTACTGCTCGCCACGGCGCTCGTGGGCGACTGGTCGGCGGCGGCCCGCGCGGGAGTGGGCGGGCTGGCCACGTTGCTCGGGCTCGGGTTGCTGTCGCTGCTCACCGGGGGGGCGTTCGGCTTCGGCGACGTCGTCCTCGGCGCGACCCTCGGTCTCGCACTCGGCTGGCTCGACCTCCGGGCGGCGTTGTGGGGGCCGGCGTTCGGCTTCGTGATCGCCGGGGTGGTCGCGGTCGTCGGCCTGGCCACGCGACGGATGGGGATGAAGTCCGACCTCGCCATGGGTCCCTATCTTCTGCTCGGTGCCCTGGTCGCCGTGCTGTCCGTCCCGTGACGTCTTGGCATCCGGGTCCGGCCCGGTCGGGCCCGCGCGATGGTGGGAGGATGCGGGCATGCTGCGTTGGTTGACCGCCGGGGAGTCGCACGGGCCCGCCCTCGTCGCGATCCTCGAGGGGCTGCCGGCGGGGGTCCAGGTGACGAGGCAGGACCTGGGACGGGCACTGGCCCGACGCCGCCTCGGCTACGGCCGGGGTGCCCGGATGGCCTTCGAACGCGACGAGGTG
The DNA here is from genome assembly GCA_029552065.1 of Actinomycetes bacterium. GTDB lineage: Bacteria > Actinomycetota > Actinomycetes > Actinomycetales > Dermatophilaceae > Phosphoribacter. The sequence continues at coordinate 7,954 of JAKPEG010000172.1, read as the reverse complement.
GACTTCCTCGGCGGCGTGCGGCACGGGGTCACCCTCGGCTCCCCGGTGGCCGTGCGGATCGGCAACTCCGAGTGGCCCAAGTGGCAGACGGTGATGAGTCCCGAGCCGGTGAGCGCGAGCGCGTATGCCGCCGCCGACGACGTCAACGCCGAGAAGGAGATCGCCCGCAACAAGCCGCTCACCCGGCCCCGTCCCGGTCACGCCGACCTCGCCGGCATGCAGAAGTACGGCTTCGACGACGCCCGGCCCGTGCTCGAGCGGGCTTCGGCGCGCGAGACCGCGGCCCGGGTCGCGCTCGGCGAGGTCGCCGCGCAGCTGCTGGGCCAGGCCTACGGGATCCGGCTGGTCTCCCACACCGTGGCGATCGGCGCGGCGGAGGTGGCACCGGGCGCCACGCTGCCGACCCCCGAGGACCTCGAGGCGATCGACGCCGACCCCGTGCGCACCCTCGACGCCGCCGGCTCCGCCGCCATGGTCGCCGAGGTCGACGCCGCCCGCCGCGACGGCGACACCCTCGGCGGCGTGGTCGAGGTGCTCGCCTACGGGCTGCCGCCGGGCCTGGGTTCGCACGTGCACTGGGACCGACGGCTCGACGCCCGGCTCGCCGGCGCCCTGATGAGCGTCCAGGCGATCAAGGGGGTCGAGGTGGGCGACGGTTTCACCTCGGCCCGACGACGCGGCTCGCAGGCGCACGACGAGATGTTCCGAGGCGCCGACGGGTCGATCGAGCGGGCCAGCGGCCGGGCCGGGGGCACCGAGGGCGGGATGTCGACCGGCCAGGTGTTGCGGGTGCGCGCGGCGATGAAGCCGATCTCCACCGTGCCGCGGGCCCTCGCAACCGTCGACGTCGCGACCGGGGAGCCGGCGACCGCGATCCACCAGCGCTCCGACGTGTGTGCCGTGCCGGCTGCCGGGGTGGTGGCGGAGGCGATGGTCGCCCTCGTGCTGGCCCAGGCCTGCCTGGAGAAGTTCGGTGGCGACTCGGTCGCCGAGACGGCGCGCAACCACACGGCATACCTGCAGGCCGTGCCCGAGCAGATGCGCACGTGGTGAGGGAGGCCCGCGGATGATCGTCGTCATCGGGTTCATGGGGGCAGGCAAGACGACCGTGGGACGGCTGCTCGCGGAGCGGCTCGGGCTGCCCTTCGTCGACAGCGACCTGGTCATCGAGCACCGAGCCCGCAAACCGATCAAGGACATCTTCGCCGCCGACGGAGAGGCCGGCTTCCGCCAACTCGAGGCCGACACCATCCGTGAGCTGCTCGCCGGTCCGGCGTGCGTCCTGTCGCTCGGCGGCGGCGCGTGCGGGCGGGCCGACACCCGCGAGCTGCTCGCCGCGCATACGGTCGTCTACCTGCACGTCGAGCTCGACGAGGCGCTCGTGCGCGTGGGGCGCGACGAATACCGGCCGATGCTCCACGACCCCGGTCTGCCCGCGTTGTATGCCGGTCGGCTGGCGATCTACGCGCAGACGGCGACCCTCACCGCGCGGACGACCGGGCGGCGCGTCGAGGACATCGCGCTGGAGATCATCGACGAGCTCACGGCCACCGCCGCGCTCGACGGGACGCCGGGCATCCTCGTGGCCCCTCCGGGCGGCTCCTACCGGGTGCACGTGGGCGTCGGCATCCGCAGCGAGCTGGCTCGACTGCTGCCGGAGTTGCCCGATGCCGAGCAGATCGTCGTCCTGGCCACGGCCGAGGACTCCGCCGCTGCGGCCGAGGTGACCACCTGCCTGCGCGAGCGAGGGCTCCCGGTCCGTCGGGTCACCCTCGCCGGGGGCAGCGCAGCCAAGACCCTCGACGCGGTCGGGCTGGCGGCCTCGGCCCTGGCAGAGCACTCCGTCCACCGGGGGGACCTGCTGGTCGGCGTGGGCGGCGAATCGACGTGCGACGTCACCGGTTTCCTCGCGGCCACCTACAACCGGGGGATGGCCCACGCGCTCGTCCCCACCACGCTCGAAGCCCAGGCCGACTCGGCGATCGGCGGCAAGTCCTCCATTGACCTGCCCGAGGGTGCCAACCTCCTGGGCGCACTCCACCAACCGATTCTCGTCGTGTGCGACGTCGAGCTCGCCGTGGCGGCGGACGGGCAGGCCGACTTCGACGCCGGGCTCGCCGAGATCGTCAAGCACGCGCTCGTCGAGGACCCCTCGCTGCTCGACACGCTGCGCAGCCGTCGCGAGCAGATCCGCGACCGCGACACCGGCGCCCTCGTGGAGATCGTCCGGCGCAGTGTCGCGATCAAGGCCGCAGTCGTCACCGAGGACGAGCGTGAGCAGGGTGGGCGGGTCCACCTCAACTACGGTCACACCTTCTCGCACGCCTTGGGCCGGATCGGCGAGGGGCCGCTCATCGACGGAGCGCTCGCCCTCGGGCTCATGGCCGCCGCGCACCTCGCCCACCGGCTCGGTCGGCTCGACGCCGAGGGTGTCGCCGCCCACCGCGACACCCTCGCTGCACTCGGGCTCCCCACGACGGCCCGGGTGTCGCTCGACGAACTCGCCGACGCGCTCGCCCGGGACAAGAAGTGGCGCCGGGGATGGCGTTTCGTCGTCCTCGACGGGCTGGGGCGGCCCGAGGCGGGTGTCTCGCCCACGGTCGAGCAACTGGCCGCTGCGCTCGCCGACCTCGCCGGTCCCGCCGGGGGTTCGGATGGCTGAGCCCTCGGCTGCCGCAGCCGCGGCGAACGGGCCCGGCGAGCCGGGCGCGACGGTGCGGGTGCCGGTGGGTTGCGACTACGACGTCCTGGTCGGACGCGGCTGTCTCCGCGAGGCGGCCGCCCTGCTGCCCGAGCGCGTCGCGAAGGTCCTCGTCGTCCACACCGCGAGCGTCCGCGAGCTGGCCGAGACGGTCGCTGTCGGGGTGCGCGAGCGGGGGGCCGCGGCATACCTGCACGAGGTGCCCGACGCCGAGGGGGCCAAGACGCCGGCGGTCGCCGCGGCGGCGTGGAGCGCGCTCGGCCGGGCCGACTTCACCCGCTCCGACGCGGTCGTCGGCGTCGGTGGGGGAGCGGTCACCGACCTTGCCGGATTCGTCGCCGCCTCCTGGCTGCGCGGTGTCGCGGTCGTCCAGGTGCCGACCAGCCTGGCCGGGATGGTCGACGCCGCAGTCGGCGGGAAGACCGGGATCAACACACCGGAGGGCAAGAACCTCGTCGGCGCCTTCCATCCGCCGGCCGCGGTGGTCTGTGACGTCGACGTGCTGCGCTCGCTGCCACGGGCGGAACTCGTCGCCGGCATGGGCGAGGTCGTCAAGCACGGCTTCATCGCCGACCCACGGACCCTCGAACTCGTCGAGGCCGGCCCGGAGGTCGCCCTCGACCCCGCCGGGCCGGTGCTCGCCGAACTCGTCGAACGCTCCGTGCGGGTGAAGGCCGCCGTGGTCGCGGCCGACCTGCGCGAGTCCTCGTTGCGCGAGATCCTCAACTACGGGCACACCTTCGGTCACGCCCTCGAACAGGTCGAGGGCTACACCTGGCGGCACGGCAGTGCCGTCTCGGTCGGCCTCGTGTATGCCGCTGCGCTGGGTCGGCTCGCGGGGCGCACCCCCGCGGACCTGGCCGCGCGGCATACGACCGTCCTCGCCTCGCTCGGCCTGCCGGTGGCCTATTCCGACCCGCGCGCAGAGCGCTGGGCGGCCCTGCTCGCAGCCATGCGCCGGGACAAGAAGAGCCGCGGGGCGACCCTGCGGTTCGTCGTGCTCGACGACCTCGCGCGACCCGGGCGGCTCGAAGGGCCACCGGAGGATCTGCTGCGCGAGGCCTACGCGGCGGTCGCCCAAGGCTGACCGCCACCGGCCGCCGGGCTGCCGATAGCCTGCTGCCCAGCCACTCATCGAGGAAAGGTCACGCACATGTCAGTGCTCCTCATCAACGGACCCAACCTCAACACGCTGGGCACCCGCGAGCCGGAGATCTACGGCTCCACCACGCTCGCCGACGTCGAGGCGAGCGTGCGCGCGCAGGGGGAGGCCGCGGGGATCGAGGTCGCCTGCTTCCAGAGCAACTTCGAGGGCGCGATCGTCGAGCGGCTGCACGCCGCGCGCACCGATGGCACCCAGTTCGTCATCATCAACCCGGGGGCCTTCACGCACACGAGCGTGGCCATCCGCGATGCCTTCGGTGCGGCCGACGTGCCCTTCTGCGAGGTGCACATCTCCAACGTCCACGCCCGCGAACCCTTCCGCCACCACTCCTACCTCTCCGACAAGGCCGTCGGCGTGATGGCCGGCTTCGGGACCCTCGGCTACAACCTCGCGATGACCTTCGTCATCGACCGACTGTCCGCGGGCTGACCCCTTCGCGGGTCGGCGTCATCGGCCGGCTCCGCGTCCCGAGCCGACCTCACCTGTTCCGTGCGGCATCTCCGTATGCCGCCGTGCCCCGAGTCCACCGTGGGCATCGCCGACTCTGCACGCGGGGACTGAAGGGGGTCAGGGTTGCCGCCTGAGGCGCACGGTCGACCGTTCGGCGCAAACCCCAGAAATAACTAACTAGATAGTTCACAAACGGTTCGGCGGCGGGCACACTGGGATCAGCCCCGCCGGACCGGCGGCACTCGGCCCCGAACGAACGGTCGGACCGGGAGTCGGACCGAGCAGACCCCGGCTCGGCGGTGGCCCGCACAGCACCCGACGACGTGTGGAGGAGACGAACATGGGCGACACGAAGGCCCTCACCCCGGAGCAACAGGCCGAACTGGACGCGATCTTCGAGCGGGCCCGCGCCGCTCTCGCCGTCATCGAGACCTACGACCAGGCCAGGGTGGACCGGCTCTGCCAGGCGGTTGCGTGGGCGGTGGCCAACAAGGTGACCTTCACCCGCCTGGTGAAGGAGGGCATCGAGGAATCGGGGCTGGGGGACCCGGTGAGCCGGATGGGCAAGCGGATGAAGATCCGCGGCGTCCTGCGCGACGCGCTGCGTCAGAAGAGCGTCGGGATCATCGAGGAGGTCCCGGAGAAGGGTCTCGTGAAGTACGGCAAGCCGGCCGGCATCATCGGGTGCATCGTCCCCACGACCAACCCCGACCTCACCCCGGCCGGCAACGCGATCTACGCCATCAAGGCCCGCGACGTCGTGATCTTCAGCCCGCACCCGCGCTCGAAGAAGACGACCTTCGAGACCGTGCGGCTCATGCGCGAGGCGCTCGAGCGCGAGGGTGCACCGGCCGACATCCTCCAGTGCATCACGCTCCCCAGCATCCCGGTCTCCCAGGCACTCATGGCCCGCTCCGACCTGGTCATCGCCACCGGCGGGCAGCCGATGGTGCGCGCGGCATACAGCTCGGGGACACCCGCCTACGGCGTCGGTGCGGGGAACTCGACGATGATCATCGACGAGACCGCCGATGTCGCCATCGCCGCGCGCAACAGCCGGATCTCCAAGACCTCCGACTTCGGCTCGGGCTGCTCGGCCGACGGCAACCTCATCGTCCACGGGTCGATCTACGACGCGATGATCGCGGCTCTGCGGGCCGAGGGCGGCTATCTCGCCACCGGTGCGGAGAAGGACGCCCTCGCCTCGGTCATGTGGGATGCGGAGAAGCACCGACTGCCCGACACGGTGGCCATCGCACCCCAACAGCTCGCTCGCGCAGCTGGTTTCGAGGTGCCTGCGACGACCACCTTCCTCTTCGTCGAGGGTGACGGGATCGGCAAGGAACACGTGTTCTCGATGGAGAAGCTCACTACGCTGCTCGCCGTCCACCGCTACGAGGGCGAGTTCGAGAATGCCCTCACCGCGATGCGGGCGATCTACGAGGTCGGGGGCAAGGGCCACTCGTGCGGGATCTATTCGCACGACGCCGACCACATCCACCGACTCGGCCTCGCGGCTCCGGTGAGCCGGATCATGGTCCGCCAGCCCCAGTCCAAGGCCAACGCAGGCGCCTTCGACAACGGTATGCCGATGACCTCCTCGATGGGCTGCGGCACGTGGGGGGGCAACGTCACCTCGGAGAACGTCCACCTCAAGCACTACCTCAACACCACGTGGGTCTCCGTGCCGATTCCCATGGACAAGCCCAGCGACGAGGAGTTGTTCGGCGACTTCTACGACCCCTCGCTCGAGCCGGCCGAGGAACTCATCACCACCTGACCGTCGAGAAGGCCCCCACCGCAACGGTTCCAACGGAGGATCCCCATGACCGAACTCAGCAGCGATCAGCTGGTCGAGGCGGCCCAGGACTGGTGGTCGACCGACATCGTCGACATCCATCCCGGCTACATCGCCATGCGAGGCTACCCGATCGAGCAACTCATCGGTGCGGTGACCTTCCCCGAGATGATCTGGCTCATGCTGCGCGGCGAGCTGCCGACGCGGGCGCAGTCTCGCCTCTTCGAGGCTGCGCTCGTCTCGGCGGTCGACCACGGGCCGCATGCGCCGAGCATCGCCATCAGCCGGATGTCGGTGACCTGCGGCCTGCCGCTCAACGGGGCGATGGCCTCGGCGATCAACGTCCTCGACGACGTCCACGGCGGCGCCGGCCAGCAGTGCATGGAGCTCTACCGCGAGATCGACGCGGAGGCCGGGCCGGACGGTGACCTCCACGCCGCCGCACGCGCGGTCCTCGGGCGATGGCGTGAGCAGGGCATCCGATATGTGCCCGGCTTCGGTCACCGGTTCCACCCGCTCGACCCGCGCGCACCCCGGCTGCTCGGTCTGGTCGATGCCGCCGTCGCGGCTGGGGTCGCCGCGGGACGGTATGCCGCGATCGGCCGCGCCGTCGAGGACGCGATCAGCGACGGCCGTGCCGCCCGCATCCCGATGAACATCGACGGGGCGACCGCGGTCATTTACAGCGAACTCGGCTTCGAGCCGGAGCTCGGCCGTGGGGTCTTCATCCTCTCCCGATCCGTGGGGATCCTCGCCCACGCGTGGGAGCAGATGGGCCAGGGCGGCCGGATCAAGGGCCCGATGCCCAAGCAGATCCCCTACCGCTACACGGGAGTCGCGGAGCGCGACGTTCCCGATCTCGAATCCGACTCCGCCGCAGCGCGATAGATCGTCAGGAGATCCCATGAACACCGACCTCGTCTCGCACCAGCTCGTGCGCTATCTCGAGCACCGCGGCGTGAAGCACGTCTTCGGGTTGTGCGGGCACACCAACATCGCGGTCCTCGCGGCCCTCTCGACAAGCTCGCAGATCGAGTTCATCAACACCCGCCACGAGCAGATCGCCGCCCACGCCGCCGACGGCTATGCGCGGGCGACCAACCGGGCGTCGGTGGTCCTCTCCCACCTGGGCCCCGGCCTGACCAACGCCGCGACCGGCGTGGCCAACGCGGCACTCGACTCGGTGCCCATGGTCGTCATCGCGGGCGACGTCCCGTCGCATTACTACGGAAAGCACCCGCACCAGGAGGTCAATCTCCACGCCGACGCGGCGCAGTGGGAGATCTACCGCCCCTTCGTCAAGCGGGCCTGGCGGGTCGACTCGGCCCACCTCTTCCCCGAGATCCTCGACAAGGCCTTCACCCTCGCCGAGAGCGGGCGACCCGGGCCGGTGCTCGTCGACGTGCCGATGGACATCTTCTCGGCGGAGATCGACGTCGCCCTCATGGATCGAGTGATGGCAGGCAACCACGAGCTGGTCAAGCCCTCACTCGACGAGGCGACCGCCGAGCAGATCGTCCGCAACCTCCTGTCCGCTCGTCGGCCGGTGCTCTACGTCGGCGGCGGGGTCGTCCTCGCCGACGCCACGGCCGAGCTCGCCGAGCTCGTCGACCACCTCCACATCCCGGTGGCCCACACCCTCATGGGCAAAGGCGCCGTCGCCGACGACAACCCGTGCGTGCTGGGGATGACCGGCTTTTGGGGCACCGAGTTCATCAACGACATGACCCGCAACGCCGACTGGATCCTCGCCCTGGGCACGCGCTTCTCCGAGGCCGACTCGAGTTCGTGGGAGGAGGCATACACCTTCCGTATGCCGCCCACCAAGCTCATGCACATC
>JAKPEG010000165.1 GCA_029552065.1 Actinomycetes bacterium | reverse complement strand
CGGCCTCGTCGACTCCGTCGGCTCGGGCCTCGGCGGGCTCCTCTCGCCCGAGCGGGTGACGGCGGCTTTCGGGGCGCTGCTCGACGTGATGCAGCGGGTGATCGTCGCGGTGCGCGCGTCGATCGGCCCGCTCCTCGACGGCCTGCGCACCGGCTTCGGGTCCGTGGGCAGCGGCACGCAGACCTGGCAGCAGTCGCTCCAGGGGCTGCTGGACATGCTGCCGGCGGTCGCCAACGGCCTCGGGCTGATCGTCGGGTACAGCGCGCGCATCACCGCAGGCTTCGCGGCGGCGACGTTCGCCGGGCTCGCGCTCCTGTCGTGGTTCCGCTCGATCCCCACCGAGCTCGTGTTCATCGGGCGGTCGCTGGCCGAGTGGTTCAGCACCATCGGCACGCAGATCATCGACGGCCTCCTCGGAGGCCTGCGCACCGGCTGGACGCGCGTCACCTCCGAGGTGTCGTCGCTCGCCGCCTCCATCCCCGCCGTCGTGCGGTCGGCCCTGGGCATCGCGTCGCCCTCGCGGGTGATGATGGAGCTCGGCGCGCACACCGCGTCGGGCTTCGCCCTCGGCGTCGAGGGTGGGGCAGGGGACGCGGGCGCCGCAATGCGGTCGCTCACCGAGCCCCCCGCGGTCGGCGGCGCGGCCGGGCGTCGCTTCGGCGACATCAACATCACGGTCAACGCCTCGGGCAACGCAGACGGCATCGTCGACGCCGTGCGCGCCGCGGTGCTCGACGTGCTCACGGACACCTTCGACCGCGCGGCGGTGACGGCATGAGACCCCCCTGGGCAGACAGCGATAGCCCCTGGGACCGCATCAGCTTCGGCACGCTCGCCTTCGGCGGGCAGGCCGAGGTCGACGGCGACGCGCTCAAGCGCAAGGTGTCGCGGCACCGCGCGAGCGGATCCAACGGCGCGCGCATCACGGACCGGGGGCTCGACACCGTCGAGGTGACGATCAGGCTCATCGCGTGGACCGACGAGCACGCGGCGCAGCTCGACCAGATCCGCGACCTGCTCATCCCCCGCACGCGCCCCACCCGGGGCCGTAGCGCCGTCGCCGTGACGCACCCGGCGCTCGCGTGGGCGGGCATCACCCAGGTGTACGTGACGGAGCTGTCGCTCCTGAAGCCCGACGGCGGGCGCCTGGTGGTGACCATCAAGGCCACCGAGTACAAGGAGCCCGCCGCCGGCGCCGCATCGGCCACGCGCCGCGCCCGCCCCGCGACGCAGGATGCCCAGGTGGCGCCCGGCGTCCAGGCGCTCTACAGCGCGAACCCCATCCCGGCCCCCTCGGCGTCCGGCGCCGCATCGCCTCCCGCGAACGTCTCCCGCTGACGATGGCCGAGATCACCCTTACCCACGGCACGACCACGGCGGCCGTGACGGCCCTGTCGCTGCTCGTGCCGCGCGTCGGCCAGTGGACCGCCGACGTCACCCTCGACGCCGACGCCGGGCCCTCCGGGGCCTGCTCGATCTCCCTCGATGGGCGGGTCTACACCGGGCACGTCGTGCGCGGCGCGGTCTACGCCGGGGCGTGGCGCGGGCGTCTCGTCGGGTCGGCTGGGCTTCTGCAGGACGCCCCCGCTACGGCCCTCCAGGGCGCCACGCTGGCCCTGGTCCTGCGCGACCTCGCCGGGGCCGTGGGCATCGCCCTCGCCGCCGACACGGGGCCCCTGGACGCCGCGGCGCCCCGATGGCACCGACACACCGGGCCCGCATCGCAGGCCGTCGCCGACATCGCCCGCGCCGCAGGCTACGCCTGGCGCGTCCGCCCCGACGGCACCCTCTGGCTCGGGTCTGACACCTGGGCGACCGTCACACCGGCGTCGCCCGTCGACGTCCTCGACGAGCTGCCCGAGGCCGGCCGACTCACCCTCGCGGGCGACACCCTCGACATCGCCCCGGGCCAGACCCTGGCCCTGCGCGGGCGCGACCCCGTACGGGTCGGCTGCGTCGAGCACCGGGCCACGGCTGACGACGTGCAGACCGTGGTGGTGGCCGAGCGCGAGGGTGGGACGCTGCTCGCGGCGCTCGAGCGGCTGCTCGGGCGGCTCACCCGCCGCGTGGATTACACCGCCCTGTGGCCCGCCCGCGTGGTGGCGCAGCAGGGCAACGGCACCCTCGACCTCGTGCCCGATAGCCCGCGCGTCGCGCCCTGCCAGGGCGTGCCGTACCGCACCCTGCGGGGGCTGTCCGTGGACGTCGCCGCCGGCGCCCGGGTGCTGCTCGGGTACGAGGGCGGCGACCCCTCGCAGCCCTACGCGCTGGCGTGGGAGCTCGGGTCTGCGACGTCGGTGCGGGTCAACGGCGGCAGCACGCGGGCCGCGCGCGAGGGCGACTCGGTTTCCGTCACGCTGCCCATCGGCGCGCTCATCCCCCCGGCGTCGCCCGGTGGCCCGATGCCTGCGGCGCCGCTCACCCTCACCGGCACCATCACCAGCGGCAC
>JAKPEG010000163.1 GCA_029552065.1 Actinomycetes bacterium | reverse complement strand
TCGCTGGAGGTCGCGGGGTGGCTGCTGTCCGAAGGTGCCACGCGGGTCGAGGTGCTCGACGAGATGGACAGCGCGCGCTGGCGCGAGGCACGGCTCGAGCTGGGCAACCGCCTGGACCGGCTCCGCGCGGCGGCCCAACCGGTGCTCACCGTCCTGTCGCCGGAAGCCGTGGCCCTCGACCTCGACGCCACCCGCCTGCAGGTGCGGGAGGCGGCGACCTCCTTCTTCCTCGGGCGCAAGGGACGGATCCTGCGTGCGGCCTCGCCGGTGCTGCGCCTGCTGCTCCCCGGGGCCGGGATGCCGCCCAAGGCGGTGCCCGCGCTCGTCGAACAGCTCGCCGGGCTGGCCCAGGACGCCCGCGGGCTCGTCGCCGCCTGGCGCTCGCTGCCGGGCGTGACGACGCTGCCCGCGCACACGAACCTGCTCGATCCGGCCGGGGCGGCGGCACTCGCCGACATCCTCGCCGGACTCGACCGGGACGCCGGGCTGGCCCGGTCGAGCCCGATCTTCCACGGCGGCACGGACTGGAAACGTGCCGCTCGTGCAGGGGTGGGGGTCGTCCTCGACGACGTCAACCGCGCGACCCAGGCGGCCGCCTCGGCACTCGTCGCAGTCTTCGCCGAGGTGGGCCGGCCACACGATCCGCTGGGCCGGGACATCGTCGAGTGGGCCCGGCTCGCCCGAGGACTCCTGCCGGCGTGGACCGAGGGGGCGCGGGCGCGCCGCGCGGACCTGCCGGTCGGCTCCGCTCTCCGGCGCTGGTGCGCCGCCGTGACCGCCCTCGACCCCCTCGACGAGCACTTCTTCCCGGCCCGGTGGGAACTGCTCCGTGGGGCCATCGCCCCCCACGAGGCCCTCACCGCCTGGGATCGGGGGGTCGCCACCGCCGCCTTCGACGAACGCGCCGCCGAGGGCGGACTGGCCGGCTTCGACCCGGCCGCCCACGACCTGGTCGTCGAGCGCTTCGTCGGTGCCGCGGCGCAGCTGCGGGAGAGTCTGCACGGCATACTCCCGGCCCGGGTGGTGGCGCAGCGACCGTTCGCCCACGGCGCGCTCTTCGGCCGGGTGGCGGCGCTCGAGCGCGAGGTGAGCCGCACCCGTGGTGGCCTGTCGGTGCGTCGCCTCGTCCAGACCTACGGTGAGGTCATCGGTGAGGTCACCCCGTGCCTGCTGGTCAGCCCCGACTCGTTGGCCCGGTTCGTCCCGCCCGGATCGATCGCGGTCGACCTCGTCGTCTTCGACGAGGCCTCGCAGATCACCGTGCCGGACGCGATCGGGGCCCTCGGCCGGGCCCGCGCTGCGGTGATTGCCGGGGACTCCAAACAGTTGCCGCCCACGAGCTTCGGCCAGGCCGCCGAGCCCGACGACGGGCAGGACGTTCGCGACGACGACGCCGATCCGGCCGCCGAGGACTTCCTCCTCGTGCGCGACGAGGAGTCGATCCTCTCCGAGATGGTCCACGCCGGTGTCGACCGGCGGTGGCTCACCTGGCATTACCGCAGCCAGGACGAGTCGCTCATCGCCTTCAGCAACGCCGCCTACTACGAGGACCGGCTCAGCTCCTTCCCGTCGGCCCCGGGCGAGGACACCGACCGTGGTGTCACGTTCACCCGGGTGAACGGGACCTTCCTGCGCTCGGCCGGGCCGGAGGGGCCGCTGCGGACCAATCCCGTCGAGGCCGCGGCGGTCGTGTCCGAGGTGCGCCGGCGTTGGTCGGCCGGCGAGCGATCCCTCGGGGTCGTCACCTTCAACGCCCAGCAGCGCACCCTCATCGAGACAATGCTCTGGGAGTCCGGTGACGAGGCGATCCAGGCGTCGCTGGCCACCGGGGGCGGCGGGCTGTTCGTGAAGAACCTCGAGAACGTCCAGGGCGACGAGCGCGACGTCGTCGTCTTCTCGACCGGCTTCTCGGCCGCTCGCAACGGCACCCTCCCGCTCAACTTCGGGCCGCTCAACCGGGCCGGGGGCGAACGCCGACTCAACGTCGCCATCACCCGGGCCAGGCGCAGGGTCCTGGTCTTCTGTTCCTTCGAGCCCGAGGACCTGCGCGTCGAGGCGACCACGTCGGTCGGGATCCACCATCTGCGCGCCTACCTCGAGCTGGCCAAGTACGGTCCGCGCAACGACGGCCCGCGCTCCGACGGTTCGACGAGCACACCCGGTCCAGGGCCGACGCCGCCGCCGGGCGCCGGGGCGCGGCCGCGCGAGGCGGACGGCCCGCTGCGCGTGCGTGAGATCCGGGTGGACCGTCACCGCGAACAGATCGCGGATCGACTGCGCAGCGCCGGACTCGAGGTCGCCACGGCCGTGGGTATGTCCGACTTCAAGGTCGACCTCGGCGTCGGTCTCGGCGGCGGTCGCCCGTTGTGCCTGGCCGTCCTGCTCGACTCCCCCGAATGGGCCGCCCGGCGCACGACGACCGACCGCGACGCTCTGCCGACCACGGTCCTGCACGACCTGCTCGGCTGGCCGGGAGTGCTGCGGATCTGGCTGCCCGCGTGGCTGGCCGACGCCGACGCCGTCGTCGAGCAGGTGCGCCGCGCGGTCACCGTGGCGAGCATCGCGCCGCGGCGTCGCAACGAGCAGGTGCGAGTCACGGGGTATGCCGGGTCGCAGACACCCGAGGACGGCCCGCCGCCAACCGAGCCACAGGATGAGGCACCGGCCGAGGTCCGGGACGTCCTCGCCGAGGAGCCGCGGGATCTCGTCGAGACGGAGCAGCCCAGGCAGGCGTCACGAGCGCCGACGACCCCCACCCCTCCAGGCCCGGCCGGTGCCCTGACCTATCGGCCCTTCACCCCACGGATCGTCGGCACGACCCGGGTGCTCGATCGCCTCACTCGCGACCCCGACGCCGCCGGCCGGGTGCAGGAGGTGATCCGGGCGATCGTCGCCGCGGAAGGACCGGTGGCCCAGAGCCGGGTCGTCGAGCTCACCGCGCGCAGCTTCGGCCTCACCCGAGCGCCGGTCTGGCGGGTCGCCGAGCTCACCACGGTGCTGCCCCCCGACCTGCGCCGCGACCCCGAGGAGGGTTTCCTCTGGCCGGACGCAATGCACCCCCTCACGTGGACCGGCTTCCGCACCTGGGAGGCCTCCCTCCGGGAGCGCCCGCTGGAGACAATCGCGCTGCGGGAGATCGCCAACGCCCATGCGGCACTCGCGCGCTCGGCGATGGGCATCACCGAGGAGGAGCTCCTCCGGCAGACCCTGCGGCTGTTCAACGGCACGCGGCTCACCGAGGCTCCCCGGACCCGGCTCACGGCCGCGCTGCAGCTGGCCGCGCGCCGCGAGCTGCTCGACATCGCCGGCGGCATCGTCATGCCGCGCCACCGGGCATGAACGCCATCGTCGGGTCGGCCGCCGCGGCCACCTCCTGGCGGCGTGATCTGTTGATCGTCGTCGGCCTGTCCGCCTCTCCGCTCGTGGCGCTCGGGTGCTCGCGCTTCGCCTATGCCCTGCTGCTGCCGGCGATGCGCGAGGACCTCGGGTGGAGTTTCACGAGCGCCGGGCTGATGAACACGGTCAACGCCGTGGGATACCTGGTGGGCGCGCTCGGGACCGCCTGGGCGGCCGCGCGAGCCGGACAACGGGCCGCCTTCGTCTGGTCCCTCGTCCTCACCGTCCTCGCTCTCGCGCTGACGGCGACCAGCCGCTCCCTCGAGGTCCTACTCGCCGTCCGCGCCGTGCTCGGCGTCGCGGGCGCGGGGGCCTTCGTCCTCGGTGGGGCGATCACCTCGACGATCAGCCGGCGGCATACCCCACATCGCTCGGCCGTGCTCATCGGCACCTACTTCGCCGGCGGCGGCGTCGGCATCGTCGCGTCCGGGCTGCTCGTGCCCGCGGTCCTCGACCGCTTCGGGGCCGCCGGCTGGCCCTGGGGATGGGTGGCGCTCGCCGCCCTCGCCGCGCTCGGCACGGCCGCCGCCACGATCGCCGCGTATGCCGCCCCCACGGCAGCTCCGACGACCACCGGACGCACCCGGGTCTGGGTGGGAGGGCTCGGCTGGCTCGCGAGCGGCTACCTGCTCTTCGGGGCGGGGTACATCGGTTACATGACCTTCGTCGTGGCCCTGCTGCGCCAGGTGGGCTTCGGCGGTGGGGCCGTGTCGGCGTTCTGGGTGCTCCTCGGGCTCGCCGGTTCGGTGAGCGGACTCGTGTGGGCGCGGCTGTTGCGGGAAGCCCGCGGCGGCTCGGCCGCGGCCGTCCTGTTCGTCCTGCTCGCGGTGGCGACCGGCATACCCGCCGTCACCGCCTGGGCACCCGCCCTGTTCGCCTCGGGCGCGCTCTTCGGGCTGTGCTTCCTGTCCTTGGTCGGTGCGGTGACCGCGGCTGGGCGCGACGCGGTCGACCCGGAGGACACCACTGCCGCGCTCGGCCTGCTCACCACGGTCTTCGCCCTCGGCCAGGTCCTGGGACCCTGGGGTGCCGGCTGGCTCGCCGACCTCACCGGCGGTCACGCCCCCGGGCTCGGGATCTCCGCGCTCGTGCTGCTCGTCGGCGCGTGGCTGGTCGCGCGGCAGCGACCGCGGGTGCAGTGACGAGCTGCGAGCTTCCGGAGCCGGCCGCGCCCGGTCAACCCCCGCGGCCGCCTGCCTCCGCGTCGCGTTCGCGGGAGACGAGATTGACGAAGACGTCCTCGATGGTCGGTTCGACCGGTTCGACCTGGGCGTCGGGGAAGCCCGCGGCGGCGAGCCGCGCCTGCAATGCCTCGGCACCGGCGTCGGCGGCGCGATCGACGACGGCGTGGAGCGCGGCACCCGACAGGTAGGACTCGACGACCCCCTCGGCCGTCTCCAGCCAGGCGAGCGCGAGGTCCGCGTCGCGAACGGTGACGTCGTAGACCCGTTGGGTGACCAACGTCGCGCGGATCTCGTGCGGGTTGCCCTCGGCGACGATCCGCCCCCGGTAGATGAACGCGAGCCGGTGGCAGTGACTCGCCTCCTCCATGTAGTGCGTCGTGACGAACAGGGTCACCCCACGACCGGCGAGCTCGTAGAGCAGATCCCAGAACTGGCGTCGCGCAACGGGATCCACGCCCGAGGTCGGTTCGTCGAGGAAGAGCAGATCCGGCTCGTGGATCGTCGCGGCGCCGAGGGCCAGCCGTTGCCGCCAGCCGACGGAGAGGTTGCGCGTGAGCTCGTCCTCGCGCCCGACGAGATCGGCCATCCGCAGCACGTAGTCACGCCGCGCCGCGAAGACCTCGGGCGCCAGGTCGTAGACCCCCGCATAGAAGCGAAGGTTCTCCTGCACCGTGAGGTCCTCGAAGAGGGCGAACTTCTGCGACATGTAGCCGATCCGCGGCCGGACCCGTTCGGGGTGGGCGACGACGTCCTCGCCCAGGACGAGCGCCCGCCCGCTGCCGGGGGCCGAGGTGCCGGTGAGGATGCGGATGGTCGTCGTCTTGCCCGACCCGTTGGGCCCGAGGAAGCCGAAGACCTGGCCGCGCGGCACGTCGAGGTCGATCCCGTCGACGGCGACGAAGTCCCCGAAGGACTTCGTGAGGCCGCGCACCGAGATCGCGGCGCTGGTGTCGGGCGGTATGCCGTCCGGTCCGGTCATCGTGTCCACCTCACTCGGTGATCCGGCGTCGGGTGGCCACGACCGCGGCCCCGAAGATCACGACCGCGAAGCCGGCCATGATCCACAGTTGTGGGGCGAGCGGCTCGAATCCGCTGCCCTTGACGAACGCCCCGCGCAGGACGACGAGGGCGTAGCGCAGGGGCACGGCATAGGTGAGGGGTTGGATCCACTCGGGCATCGATTCGATCGGGAAGATGAAGCCGGACAGGACCATCGTCGGGATCATGAGGAAGACGAGCGCCTGCTGTGCCTGTTGCCGGGTGCGGGAGACGAGCGAGACGAGCAGCCCGAGCCCGACCGACACGAGCATGAACAGGCCGAGCCCGACGACGACGACCCATAGCGACCCGTTGAAGGGCACCTTGAACCACAGCATCCCCACGACCGCGACGACGCTCAGCTGGGCGGTGGCGAGCAGGGCGTAGGGCGCCACCTTGCCCACGAGGTACTCCCCCGGACGGATCGGGGTGACGAACATCTGCTCGAGAGTGCCGGATTCGCGCTCCCGGACCACCGCCTGGGACATGATCGCCATGAGCGAGATCATGAGGATGGTCGCGATCAGGTCGGGGATCATCGTGTTGATCGGGTCGAGGGTGGGGTTGAACATCACCCGGGTGCGCGCGTCGACGGTGGGTGCCGAGACGGTTCCGGCGAGCGCCTGCATCCGGTCGGCGTTGAACCGGGCGATCGCCTGGGCGGCATAGCCGCTGCCGACGCTGGCGATCTGGGAGTCGGAGCCGTCGACGACGATCCCGACGGGGGCGACCTCGCCGCGGTCGAGCCGGTCCTGGGTGCCCTCGGGGATGACGAGGGCGATCTTCGCCCCGCCTGCGTCGAGCAACGGCTGCAGCTGCGCCTCGTTGTCGGGTCGTGCGACGACCGCGAAGTAGCCCGAGGCGGTGAAGGTCGCCTCCAACCGCCGGGAGACGGCCGTGCGGTCGAGGTCGACGACGGCGGTCGGCAGGTTGCGCACGTCGACGGCGACGACATATCCGAAGCCGACGAGTTGGACGATCGGCATGAGGAAGAGCAGACGCAGCAGCAGCGGGTCGCGCCGCAACTGGAGGAACTCCTTCCAGACGAGCAGCCGGATGTGGCGGAGGTTCATGCCCGCCTCCCGTTCAGCCGCGCGGCCAGGACGAGGGTGACGAGCGCGTATGCCGCGAGGGCGGCCACCTCGGGCCAGAGCTGGTCCAAGCCCGCGCCCTTGAGGAAGACCCCGCGCGAGATCGTCACCATGTAGCGCGCGGGGAAGACTCGGCTGATCCACTCGATGACCGTGGGCACCTGGTCGAGGGCGAACGCGAAGCCGGACAGCAGGAAGGCCGGCAGGAAGGCGACGAGGAAGGCGGCCATGTTGGCCGTGTCGAGGCTCGGGGCGACGGCCGAGACGATCAGCCCGATGCCCAGGCAGGAGGCGACGAACAGCGCCGCGCCGATGCCGAGGGCGAGCACCGAGCCGCGCAGCGGGATGTGGAAGAGGAACAGGCCGAGGACGGCGATGACGACGAGGTCGAGGAAGGCCATGAGCACCCACGGCGTGAGCTTGCCGACCATGAGCTCCACGCGTCGCAGGGGGCTCACGAGCAGTTGCTCGGCGGTTCCCTGCTCCCGTTCGCGCACGAGGGTGACCGCGGTTTGCTGGGCGGTGACGATCATGATGACGACGACCATGAGCCCAGGGACGAGGAAGATCGAGGACGCGCGTTCGGGGTTGTACCACGTGCGCAATCGCGGCTCCACCGAACCGGATTGGGTGAGGTCGATGCCCTGGGTGGCGGCCCAGGTCACGGCGATCTGTCGACTCTCGAGCTGGTTGAGGGCGGCCGCGTAGGTCTGCGCGATCCGGGCGGAGTTGGGCTCGCTGCCGTCGAGGAGGATGCCGACCTCCGCCGCCTCGCCGCGGGCGAGGGAGCGGGCGAAACCGGCGGGCACGACGACCGCCACCCGTGCCTCGTTCCGGTCGAAGGCGCCGTCGACGGCCGCGAGGCTGTCCGCGCGCGAGGTCACCTCGAACAGCCCGGACGCCTCGTAGGCCCGCACGTATGCCGTGCTGTCCGGGGTGTGGTCGAGGTCGACGACGAGGGTGGGCAGGTTGCGGACGTCGAAGCTGATCGCGTAGGCGAACAGGAGCAGTTGCATGATCGGCATGACGAGGACGACGGCGAGCAGCCGCGGGTCGCGCCGGACGTGGATGAACTCCTTGCGCGCGACGGCGCCGATCCGGGTGAGGGTCGGGCTCATCGGCCTGCCTCCGCGAGCACCGCGAAGGCCGTCTCCATGTCCACCCGTGCGGCGCGGACCTGGGCGGACGGCATACCGGCGGCGGCGAGGTGGGCCGCGAGCGCCCCTTCGGCGTCGGCCGCGGGGCCGCGCCAGAGCACCCGCACGACGTCGCCGAGCACGTGCGGGCTGCCCGCTTCGGGCAGGTCGGCCAGCGCCGCGACCGCGGCGCGCGGGTCGGGACAGACGACCTCGACGAGGGTGCCCGGGACGAGAGCCGCGACCTCGGCCGGTGTCCCGGTCTGCCGGATCCGCCCCCCGTCGAGGAAGGCGATCGACGTGCACCGTTCGGCCTCGTCCATGTAGGGCGTGGCGACCAGGACGGTCGTGCCGGCCCGGTGCAGCCCGGCGAGCACCCGCCAGAACTCGCGGCGCGAGACGGGGTCGACGCCGGTGGTCGGCTCGTCGAGCAGGAGGAGGTCCGGCTCGTGCATGAGGGTGGTCGCGAGCATGAGCTTCTGCTTCATCCCTCCGGACAGATGCCGGGCCTGGCGTCCCCGGAACTCGCCCAACCCCATTCCCTCGAGCAGCGCGGTCGCGCGGGTGGCCCGCTGCGTCTTGGGTACCCCGCGCACCGTCGCGAAGAAGTCGAGGTTCTCGGCGACCGTGAGGTCGGGGTACATCGCGAAGCGCTGCGACATGTAGCCGATCCGACCGGTGATCTCCTGCGCCTCGCGCTCGGTGGAGTGGCCGAAGACCTGCGCCTCGCCGGCGCTCGGTCGCAGGACCGTCGCGAGCAACCGCAGGAGCGTGGACTTGCCCGCGCCGTCGGGGCCGAGCAAGCCGAAGACCGCCCCCCGCTCCACCGTGAGGTCGACCCCGTCGACGGCGAGCACCGCGCCGAAGCGCCGGGTGAGTCCGCTCGTGCGGACCGCCGGCTGCGCCGTGGCTGGGCTGGACATGTCAGTGGAAGGTGACGTCGACCGGCATGCCGGAGGTGAGGGTGGTCGAGGAGCCCGACGGATGGGTGAGGGTGACCCGGACCTCGTAGACGAGCTTCGCGCGTTGCTCGGCGGTCTGGACGGTGTTGGGGGTGAACTCGGCCTGGGCGGCGACGAAGCTCACCGTGCCGTCCACGGTCGCGCCCGCGTCGGTCCGGGCGGTGACCGCCTGGCCGACGGCGACGGTGCCGATCTTGTTCTCCGGCACGAAGATCCGCACGAACAGGTCCGCGGGGTCGACCATCGACACGAGGGTGCGTCCGGGGGCGGCGTTCTGGCCGACGTTGGTCGCGACCGAGACGACCTGCCCGGCGCGTGGGGCGGTGACGGCGGCGTAGCCGAGCTGCACCTGGGCGAGCCCGACCGCCGCGTTGGCTTGCTCGACCCGGGCCTCGGCGGCGGTGACGTCGGCCTTGGTCCCGGTGTCCTTGGCATTGGTGACGGCGGCCTGGGCAGCCAGTACCCCCTGCTGGGCGGCCTTGAGTTGCAGGTCGAGCGCGGCCGTGTCGAGGGTGACGAGGGCCTGACCCGCCGTGACCGCCGCGCCCTCGGTGGCGTCGACCTTCGCGACCCGACCGGCGATCGCGGAGGCCACCTGGTATTGCCGGGCCTCCACCTGACCGCTGTATGCCGTGGCTGCGCCGGCTTCGGCGGGATGGCTGGAGTGCCACCACCACCAGCCACCACCGGCGAGCAGAGCGAGGACGAGGACGAGCACCGGGACGGGCGGGCGTCGGTGCGCGGTTCGAGCCATGGGATCCACCTCGCAGGGGTGTGGGGTCGGCTGGGGTCGGGAGGGAGCTGGGTATGGCGGCCGGGTCAGGCGGGCGGCGAATGACATCCGGCGACGTGAATCGTCACCGGCACCCCGGCGGGCAGGGCAGCGCCGGACCCGGAGGTCGTGAACTCGACCGGCCGGGCGCGGGTGAGGTGGACCTCGTCGGTCACCTGCGAACTCGGTGGATAGTCAGCGCGCTCGCCGATCCGGGTGAGCGTGGCCGGTTCGGTGAGGTCGGCGGCCATCCAGTCGCCGCGGATCCGGGCCGCGTCGCCGAGGCACACCTGGGCGACCTGGTCCGGGGCGAGCCAGACCGAGACCACGGCGGGCCCGTCGGCGCGGAGAGTGACGAGCACGGCACCTGGGGCGAGCAGGTCGCCGGCCGCGGCCGCGCCCACGACGACCCCGGCGACGGGGGCGCGCACCTGGGTGCGGGCCAGTTGCTCCTGGGCGAGCGACACGGCGACCCCCGCGGTGTCGGCGGAGATCCGGGCGAGGCCCTGGAGGTCGACGAGCCGGGTGCGCGCCTCGGCGAGCGAGGCTCTCCCGTCGGCGACCTTCGCGAGGCCGTCGTGGACCTGGGTCTCCTTGGTCGCCAGCTGGGCCAGACCGGAGCCCACCGTGGCCAGGCCGGCGTCCAGCTGGCTCAACCCGGCGTCCAGCCGCGCGAGGCCGGCCTCGGCCTGGGCCAGGCCGGCGGTGACGGCCGCCAACTGGGCCTCGACCTGGGCGCGGGTCGGCGACCCCGGCGGTAGCGGGGCGGCGGGGTCGGTCGACAGGGTCGCGAGCAGGGTCCGCAGCCGGGCCTGCGTGGCGAGCAGGTCGGCCCGGGTCGCCACGAGCGAGGTGCGCGAGGCTGCCGCGGTCGCGCGGTTGGCGGTGAGCTGGCTCCTGGTCGCGGTGAGCGTCGAGCGGGTCGAGGCAATGGTCTTGAGCGCCGAGCTGAGCGTCGCGTGCGTGCCGGCGAGGCTGGCGCGCTTGTCGTCGATCTCGGCGATCCGGTCGCCCAGCACCGGCGCCTGGGCATTCGCGGTGGCCGCCGCCGCCTCGGCGACGCGCACCTGCGCGGCGGGTATGCCGTCCGCGAAGGTCGCGAGCAGGTCGCCGGCGGCCACGTGCACGCCCTCGCGGACCGCGACGGTGGCCACCCGCAGGAAGCTGCCGAGCCCGGTGATCGAGCCGGAGGTCGAGCCGACCGAGGCGACCGTCCCGGTCGACGTCACGCCGGTCGACGTCACGCCGGTCGAAGCCGCGCCCGACGGGGCGCCCGCGGTCGGGGCGAAGCCGGCGTCGAGATCGACCACCGGCAGCGCCAACACCGGGACGGTCACGACGGTGAGCGAGTCGACCACGGTGCCGACCGCCGCGACGCCCGATGCGGTCCGGCCGCACGCGGCCAGGCCCGAGCCGGCCACCGCGAGGACGACGGCGAGCAGGAGAGGGGCCGGACGGCGGACGAGCCGGTGGGCACGGGCCGGGCGGCATACTCGCGTCATCGGGGTCATCCGGCACCCCCGGAGCCCCCGGAGCCGCCGGAGCCGTCGGCGGGCGGCAGGGCGGCGAGGAAGGCGTCGACGACCAAGCCGAGGGTCGCCTCGTCGGGCAGCTGGGGTGGGCCGTCGGTGAGCAGCCCGTCGAGCATGACGAAGCTGATGACCGGGCCGACGAACATCCGGGCGGTGAGCCCGGGGACGGGGGGCCGCACGAGCCCGCCGACGGCCGCCGCGTCGAGGATCCCCTCGACGAGGGCGAACAGCTGACGGGGGATCGACTCGACGAGGATGTCGCGCGCCTCGGGCACGCGGTAGGCGTCACCGAGCACGACGCGCAGGAGGGCGATCATGTCCTCCTGCATGAAGCGCCGGGTGAGGGCGAGCGCGACCCCGACGAACACCGAACGGAGCTGTCTTCGGCTGGTGATCTCGGGCGGATGGGGGACGGCGACCCGCAGTTCGCCGAGTTCGCCGCCGAGGACGTGGGCGAAGAGCGCGGCCTTGCCGGGGAAGTAGCTGTAGAGGGTCTGCTTGCTCACCCCGGCCGCTGCCGTCACCGCATCCATCGAGGTGGCGGCGTAGCCGCGGTCGAGGAAGACCTCCCGGGCGGCCCGGGTGATCTGGTCGCGCTTGGCCCGCGCCCGCTCGGACTCCGCCGCACCCGCCATGGATCGAACTGTACGGTTCGGTTTGATCGCCGGCAAGAGTGGGGTCGGTCACTTCGGTGACCGACGCATGCGCGGCCGGGCTGGGGCGGCTCGAGTGGCCCGGAGCGGCGCTGCTCAGATCATCCGGCGGCCGGCGGCCCAGGCGGTGAGTTCGTGCCGGGAGGACAGCTGCAGCTTGCGCAGGACCGAGGAGACATGGGTCTCGACGGTCTTCACGGAGATGAACAACTCCTTGGCCACCTCCTTGTACTGGTAGCCGCGCGCGATGAGCCGCATGACCTCGCGTTCGCGCGCGGAGAGCCGGTCGAGCTCCTCGTCGACCTCGGCGATCTCCCCCGCCGCGGCGCCGAAGGCATCGAGGACGAAGCCGGCAAGCCGCGGGCTGAAGACGGCGTCACCGTCGCCGACCCGGCGGATCGCCCGCATCAGGTCGGCGCCGCTGATCGTCTTGGTGACATAGCCGCGCGCCCCCGCACGGATCACCGCGATGACGTCCTCGGCCGCGTCGGAGACCGACAGGGCCAGGAAGCGCACGGGCGCGCCCGACTCGGTCGCCAGGCCCCGGCAGCCGTGCAGGACGTCTACCCCGCCGTTGCCCATCCCCCCGGGCAGGTGGACGTCGAGCAGGACGACGTCGGGCCGGGTCTCCTGGATGACCGCGACGGCCGAGTCGACGTCCGGCGCCTCGCCCACGATGTCAGGTGCCACGGTCGTCGCGTCGACGCGGTGGACCTGGGCGAGCTCGGCCCTGACACCGGAACGGAACATCGCGTGGTCGTCGACGAGGACGAGTCGCACAGGGGGGTTCACGGAGTGGTCTCCTTCGCCGGATCGGTATGCCGCGTGGTCGGGTTCGCCCCAACCGGCACCTGGGTCGGGGGCTCGCCCTCGGGCCGCTCGGGGGCGCCGGTCTCGATCGGCGGCAGGCGCAGGGCGACCTCGGTGCCGTCGTCGAGTCGACGGATGCGGGCGCTTCCCCCCGCTCGCTGGAGGCGCCCGAGGATCGACTCGCGCACGCCCATCCGGTCCTCCGCCACGCCGGCGAGGTCGCCGAGGTCGAAGCCAGCGCCGTGGTCGCGGACGAAGACCTCGTCGCCGTCCCGGCCGAGCTCGACGTAGACCGAGACCGGCGGCCGGCCGTGCCGGACCGCGTTGAGCACGGCCTCGCGGGTGGCCTGGACGAGTGCGGCACCGGTGGCCTCGACCGGCCGGTCGCCCGTGACGACGATCTCCACGGGCACCCCGTGCTCGTCCTCGACCTCGTGGACGACGGTGCTCAGCTCGGTGGCGAGACTGTCGGCGGACCGGGGCTGACCGGCATACAGCCAGTCGCGCAGCTCGCGCTCCTGCTTACGGGCGAGTCGGGCGACGGTGACCGGGTCGTCGGCACGACGCTGGATGAGGGCGAGGGTCTGCAGGACCGAGTCGTGCAGGTGGGCGGCGATGTCGGCGCGGGCGGTCTCGCGCACCCGCTCGGCCTGCTCGCGCTGGAAGCCGCGATACATCCGGACCGCGAACGGGGCCGCGATGCCGCCGGCGCCCACGAGCACGGCGAGGGCGGCGAGGACACCGTTCCACACCCCGCGGGGGCCCTGCCCCTGGGTGACCAGGACGACGACGCCGAAGGCGGCCAGGACGACGCCGACGACCACCTGGGTGACCGAGAGCCACACCGATCGCCGGCGGCCCGAGCGCCGGCCGGGCGGCGCGTCGAGCTGGTACCACGCGACGAGGGCCCCCGCGGCGATCGCGAGGACGGGGACGGCATACCGGGGGTCGGTGAGCCAGGAGCCCGCCTCGGTGCCGAGCGAGATGCCCGCGACGAACAGGCCGAGCCCCGTGACGACGAGCCAGTGGTGGACGGTGAGCCGGCGCTCGCGACCGGGCTCCGGCGGAGCCTGCAGAGCGACGGAGACGACCGGTTCGGCCGGCAACACGGCCCAGACGACGACGTAGAGGATCGCCCCCAGCCCACCGCCGAAGAGGGTGAGCAGGACGACGGCCGCTCGGACCACGAGCGGGGGGACCCCGAGATGGGCGGCGATGCCCGAACACACGCCACCCACCATCGCGTCGAGCGTCGACCGGCGCAGCGGCGGCCGGGTCGCCGGGGGCGACGCGGGCGGCCCCGCCGGGGGCGGCGACGCGGGGGACGAGAGGCTCACGGACACCATCTTGCGGCATGATCGGCGCACGGGACCCGGCGCTCAGGGCAGGTTCGGGGTCGGTTCAGGGAGCACCCTCATGGCCGAGACCGGATCCCGGGCCCAGGATGGAGGACATGAGCGGACCCGACCCCGGCGTGCCCGGCCCCGCGGCGCCCCGACCCGGCGGGGCCGACGGCCTGTTCGACCGGTTGCGCTCCTCCGGCTACACGCGCGTCCGCGACGGTAGGTGGCTCGGTGGGGTGTGCGGCGGCATCGCCGCACGGCTCGGCGTCTCGCCTCTCCTCGTGCGGATCGGCGCCCTCGTCCTGCTGTCGGTCGGGGGATTCGGGGTGCTGCTCTACCTCGTGGCCCTGGCCCTCATGCCCGACCCGCAGGGCCGCATCCTCGCCGAGGGGGCACTGCGCCGGCACGACGGCGACGGCATCGTCCTGCTCGTCGTCATCGGGGTGCTCATCCTCGGGGAGCTCTCCGACCGCTGGTGGGTCTGGATCGGCATCCCGCTCGCGCTGCTCACGTGGTGGCTCGTCGCGGGTGCCGCCTCGGGCAAGAGCCCGCGCGAGCTCGGGGAGCAGGCCCAGGGCTTCGGGGGCGAGCTGCGACGGAACATCGCCTCGTGGACGCGCCCGTCCTCCAGCCCCTCCATTCCTTCCAACCCCCCCATTCCTTCCAACCCCCCCATTCCTTCCAACCCCCCCATTCCTT
>JAKPEG010000148.1 GCA_029552065.1 Actinomycetes bacterium | reverse complement strand
CGAGACCGACCTGAACGTCGTGATGACCGGCGACGGGCGCTTCGTCGAGGTGCAGGGCACCGCCGAGGGGCAGCCCTTCGACCGGGCGCTGCTCGACCAGTTGCTCGACCTGGCCACGACCGGGTGCGCTCGGCTCACCGGGCTCCAGCAGGACGCGCTGGGCACCGAGCCGCGGGCGCGTGCCTGACGACGGGCCGGACGCCGTGACCTCGACAGACCGCCGGCTGGTCCTGGCCACCCGCAACGCCCACAAGGTGGTGGAGCTGGCCGAGATCCTCGCGGACGTGCTCGCGCAGGTGCGGCTCGAACTCGTCGGGATGGACGTCTTCCCCGAGGTCGCCGACGTCGTCGAGGACGGGGCCAGCTTCGCCGCCAATGCCCTGCTCAAGGCCCGAGCGGTCGCGGCGGCGACCGGCCTGCCTGCCCTCGCCGACGACTCCGGGCTCTCCGTCGACATCCTCGGCGGCTCCCCGGGCATCTTCTCGGCGCGGTGGTCCGGACGGGCCGACCTCACCGGCACGGCCAAGGATCGGGCCAACCTCGACCTGCTGCTCGCCCAACTCGCCGATGTGCGCGACGAGCACCGCGGCGCGGGCTTCGTCTGCGCGGCGGCCCTCGTGCTCCCCGACGGGACCGCACGGGTGCGCGAGGGACACTTCCGCGGGACGCTCACCCGCAGCCCGCGCGGAGACAATGGTTTCGGCTACGACCCGATCCTGCTGGTCGAGGGCGACACCCGGACCTCGGCCGAGCTCTCGCCGGCCGAGAAGAACGCGATCTCCCACCGCGGGAAGGCTTTCCGGGCCCTGGCCGGCGATTTGCGCGAGTTGCTCGGGCCATGAGCGAGCACTCCGGCGCGCCGGCTGCGCGCCCGTGGGACGCGGACGACACGCCCGCCGGCGAACCCTTCGGGCCCGGCGGGTGGGCGGTCGGCTCGGTGTCCTATGCCGTCGACGGCCTCGTCGCGGGAGCCGTGGGGCTGTTCGTAGCCGAGGCGGGGGCGGCGCTGGGCTCGGCGCTCGGTCTGATCGGCGCGGTCGCCACCGGTGGATCGCCGCTGCTGTCCGTCGGGGCCGCAGTCGTCGACCTCTCGCCCAAGCCGCTCAAGGACTGGGCCGTGGCGACCTTCGGCACCGGCGACAAGGCCGTCCTCGTGAGCGTCGTGGCCATCGTCGTCACGCTCGTTCTGGCACTGCTCGGCGGCCTCGCTCGTCGGCGGCCGACGCCGGCCACCGTGGGGATGCTCGCCCTCGGGGTGGTCGCGTCCGCTGCCGTGCTCACCCGCCCCGGCGCACTCCTGTCCGACGTGCTGCCCACCTGCGCCGGGATCGGGCTCGCGGTCGTCGTGTTACGTCGGGGGACACCGGCCACCGATCGGGTCGGCGGACCCACCCGGCGCGAGGCCCTGGTCGTGGCCGCGGGTGCGGCGGGGGTCGGTCTGGTCACCGGGCTGCGCGGGGGGGCGATCGGAGGCGCGACACAGGACACCGCGACGGCGCTGCCCACCGGGGCACCGCCGCCGGTCGGCCCGCAGGGGGCGCAGGCCGGGATACCCGGCTCGTCGCCGTGGGTGGTGCCCAACGGGGACTTCTACCGGATCGACACGGCGCTGGTGCCGCCGCGGCTCGCGAGCGCCGGATGGTCGCTGCGGGTGTGGGGCGAGGTCGAGCGCGAGGTCGTGCTCACCTGGGAGCAGCTGCTCACCAAGCCGATGGTCGACCGCTATGTCACGCTCTGCTGCGTCTCCAACGAGGTCGGCGGCGACCTGGTGGGCAACGCCCTGTGGACCGGCTGGCCGGTCCGTGAGCTGCTCGCGCGGGCCGGTCCGCGGGCCGGGGCCGACATGGTGCTCTCGCGCAGTGCCGACGGTTGGACGGCCGGCACCCCCCTGCCCGCGCTCACCGACGGCCGCGACGCGCTGCTCGCCGTCGCGATGAACGGCGAGCCGCTGCCGCGCGAGCACGGCTTCCCCGTGCGCCTTGTCGTGCCGGGGCTCTACGGCTATGTCTCGGCCACCAAGTGGGTGACCGAGCTCAAGGTCACCCGGTTCGCCGTCGACATAGGCTACTGGACGCCGCGCGGCTGGTCGGCTCTCGGTCCGGTGAAGACGGCCGCGCGGATCGACGTGCCCCGTTCGGGCGCCCGGGTCACGGCCGGCCGGGTCGCGGTGGCGGGGGTCGCATGGGCGATGCACCGCGGCATACAGGCGGTGCAGGTCCGGGTCGACGACGGGCCGTGGGCCGACGCGCGGCTGGCCGCCGAGCCGACCGTCGACGCCTGGCGGCAGTGGGTCTACGAGTGGGACGCCACGGCCGGGTCGCACACCCTCACCGTGCGGGCGCGGGACGGGCAGGGGCAATGGCAGACCGCGGACGTGCGTCCACCCGACCCCGACGGCGCGACCGGCCTGCACACGGTGACCGTGACGGTCGGCTGACCGGGACGGCCCCAGGTCACCGAGCGCGTCCGACACCCACCGGTCGGGCACCGTAGGGGAGGGGAGAGATGAGTTCGTGGCGCCCGCCGCGGACCCGGAAGACGAGGTGCGCCATGCCGAGGGTCGGGTCCAGGGTGTCGTCGGGGTAGGCCCGCACCGACAGGTCCACGGGATCGAAGGCGTAGAGGCCGTTGACGCCACGGTGGGTGGCGCGTGCGATGTTGCGCAGGACGGAGGGCCGATCGAGCGGGTTCTCGGCGCGAGCCCAGGCCTCGGCCAGCAGATGGACCATGTCGAAATGCGTTCCCGCCGAGGAACGTCCGGGGCCGTGACCGCTGGCTACCCGGAAGGCCTGGACGAACCTCGCCGAGACGTCGCCGTCTCGGGTGCCGATGACGGTCGACCACAGGAGTCCTTCGGCTGCCGGTCCGGCGCGGTCGAGGAAACCGGGCACCGAGGGTGCGTAGGTCGCGAAGAGCAGCGCCGGGCTCGGCTCGGCCGCATGCAGGTGCAGGAAGTCGGCAAGTGCCCCGGGCAGGAAACAGCCGACCAGGATCGCGGCCGGATCCTCGCCGGTTCGTAGGGCGCTCAGGGCGGCGTCCCACGCCGGATTCAGAGGGTCGACCTCGGCGCGTGTCGTCACGTGCCAGCCGGCGTCCGTGGCCGCGCGGTGGGCCTCCTCGCTCCACACGGCCAGATCCGGGTCCCGGCTGTCCACGACCGCGATCCGACGTGAGCGAGGTCGCCAGGCTCCGGTTGCGGCGAGTTCCTCGAGGGTGCGGACGAAACCGACGCCATAGCGGGTCTCGGCGGCGCACACCTGGAAGATCCCCCGGAAGCGGTGGCGGTTCTCGGCCACGAGCGCCGGGGCGAGACCCGAAGTCTGCGAATGCAGCAGCGGTATGCCGGCTTCGGCGACCTGCTCGAAGAGCGCGCCGAGGTCGTTCCTCGATCGCCGGAGGGTGTAGCCGAGGGTGACCGCGTCCACGCCCGTGTCGATCAGGGTGCGCAGGCCCGAGCGGATCGCTTCCGCGTCGTTGACGTCGACCTCCACCGCGAGGTGTCGCACCGGACGCCCGTGGACACCGCCCGCGGCATTGACCTGGTTGACCGCCAAGGATGCTCCGGCGCGCATCATCGACCCGTCGGCCGGCACGAGATCCCCGCGTGGATAGAGGCCACCGACCAGCAACGGATGCCTGCTCGTGCGCGGCGTCCGGGTCGGTGCGAGCGCCTGCCGTGACCGCGCAGACGCGCCTTGCTGGACAGCTCGGGCCAGGCGGACGACGGGAACGTCGGGCAGGCCGTCCAACCCGCCGACGACGGGCAGTACCTGACCCGCACCGGACACCGCGAGGGCGGCGGCGGCGGCCCGGGTGCCGACGTGCAGCTTGGCCAACACGCGCTCCACATGGGTCCCCACCGTTCGGCTGGCCACAGCCAGCCGCCGGCCGATCTCGGCATTGCTCAGCCCGAAGGCGAGCAATCCCCACACGTCCAGTTCGCGGTCGGTGAGGCCGTGGGCGGGTGCGGCCGCCGTGACCAGGACCTCGCAGCCGTTCGTCGTGGGCAGCAGATCGACCCGGTGTCCGCAGGGTCGCCAGGAGAAGCTCACCGGGACCGGCGGGTCGAGGTGGACCGAGGCGCGGGCGTAGGGGTGCAGGGCGGCGCGTAACGGATCGGTCGGCGGCGGCACGCTCCCATCCGCCGCCACCCACCATCGGTCGACGACGACGGGACCGGGGTCGGGCCCGATCCGTGTGGCCATGCTCGATGGTAGGGGGCGGCCGGGTCGAGGGCATACGTCGATCGACGGATGTGCCCGCGCCGGGGGCGTCCGAGCATCGTCTCGTGTTCACCATTGCCGCTTGCAACTACATCTTCCGCGAGGTGCACGACTTCGGTGACTTCGCCGACCACGTGATCGAAGTGCTCGACGCGGCCGGTCCGGTCGACCTCGTCGTGCTGCCCGAATTGCTCTCCATGGAGTTGATGACGGCCCTGCCGGAGTGGTCCGAGGCGAGCCTGGCCACGCTTGCGGGCACCGCGCGTTGGGCCGACGACGTCGCCGAACTCTTCCGCGCGCAGGCCGCACAACGCGGGATCCACGTCCTGGGTGGGTCGCATCTGTGGGAAGGACCCGACGGGCTGCGCAACCGCGCCCAACTGCACGGCCCCGAGGGCCTGGTGACGGAACACTGCAAGACGCACCTGTTCCCGGCCGAGTTCGCGCTGGGTGTCACCGAGGGTGACGAGATGGGCGTGGCGCAGCTGCCCTTCGTCCGGGCCGGCATCAACATCTGCTACGAGGCGGAGATCCCGGAGTGCTCCGCCTCGGTGACCGAGCAGGGCGCAGAGCTCATCCTCACGCCGTCGCTCACCTTCACCGAGGCCGGCTTCTGGCGGGTCCGCCATTGTGCGCAGGCGCGGGCGGTCGAGAACCAGGTCTTCGTCGTCCACGCCGGGGTCGGCGGTCCGGCCCGCGGCCCGTTCCCGGGTGCCTGGACCCGCAGCTCGATCCTGGGGCCGTGCGATCTGCCCTGGCCGGCCGACGGGGTGCTCGCCGAGGCCGGCACGAACGACGACTCGGTCGCGATCGCGACCGTCGACCTCGAAGCTCTGCGCGCCAACCGCGCCGGCGGTGCCGCGACGACCTTCGCGGACCGTCGGCGCCGGGCCGACCGGTATGCCGCCTGGCCGACCCACATCGTCACCGGCTGACCGGCACCCGCCGGCCGGTCAAGGCCGGCGACCTCCCGACCCCCCGACCTAGTCGTGTCCCTCGCCCGCCGTGACCGTGAAAGGAAACCCTCATGCCAACCGTGTGTCTGTCCTTCGACTTCGACGCCATCTCGGTGTGGATCGGGACGTTCGGGGTGAGCACGCCCCAGTTCGTCTCCCGAGGTGAATACGGCGCCAACGTCGCAACTCCGCGGATCTTGGACCTGCTCGAGCGTGAGGGTGTCCAGGCCACCTGGTACATCCCCGGCCTCGACGTCGACACCTACCCCGAAATCTGCAAGCGCATCCGCGACGCGGGGCACGAGATCGGTCACCACGGCTATGCGCACGAGGGGCCCACCTCGCTGTCCGAGCAGGCCGAACGGGATGTTCTCGAGCGCGGGCTCGATGCCCTCGACCGAGTCCTGGGCGTTCGTCCGGCCGGATATCGCTCCCCGGCCTTCGACCTCTCACCGAACTCGACGCGACTGCTCGCCGAGTACGGCTTCAGCTACGACTCGAGCATGATGGCCCACGACTTCCAGTTCTACCGCTGCCGGACCGGCGACGTCGTGCACTCCGACCGTGCGGTCGAGTTCGGGCCTGAGGTCGACCTGGTCGAGGCGCCGGTGACCTGGACCCTCGACGACTTCCCGTTCACCGAGATGGTCCTCACGCCGCAGGTCTTCATTCCCGCCTCGACGGATGTCGAAGGCCTGGCTCAACGGTGGTTGTCGGATCTGGACTTCATGGTCGAAGTCGAACCGGACGGGGTCTTCACCCAGACCTTCCACCCGCAGTCGATCGGCCGGGCCGCTCGGCTGCGCATCCTCGAGCGGATCATCCGTCGGGCCAAGGACCACGGCGCGACCTTCAGCACCGTCGGTGCGGCCGTCGACACGTGGAAGGCCACGCACTGAGGCAACGGACTCCCGGCGCGGTCGTGGCCCTCCCGTTCGGCCGCGCCGGGGTCGTGGGCGGACAGCCGGTTAGAGTGGTCGCCGCGCGCGCGTGGCGAAACTGGCAGACGCGTCAGACTTAGGATCTGGTGCCTTCGGGCGTGCGGGTTCGACTCCCGCCGTGCGCACCCTGGCAGACTCTGGCCGACCGTCGCCGACGGTCGTGCACCGGCGCCGGTCGTCTAGTCTCGGGCCATGACGACCCGACTGCAGCCCGGTGACCCCGCGCCCGCCTTCACCCTCACCTCCGACACCGGTGAGCAGGTGTCGCTGGCCGACTTCGCCGGCCGCAAGGTCATCGTCTACTTCTACCCGGCCGCGCTCACCCCCGGCTGCACGACCCAGGCGTGCGACTTCACCGATTCCCTCGACGCCCTGCAGGCCAAGGGCTATGCCGTGCTCGGCATCTCCCCGGACGCACCCGCGAAGCTCGCGAAGTTCCGCGCGAAGGAGGGATTGACGATCACCCTGCTGTCCGACCCCGACAAGGCGACGCTCACGGCATACGGAGCCTTCGGCGAGAAGAAGCTCTATGGCAAGACCGTCGTCGGGGTCATCCGGTCGACCTTCGTCGTGGCCGAGGACGGGACCATCGCCGACGCGCGCTACAACGTCAAGGCCACCGGCCACGTGGCGGCGCTACGGCGCGACCTAGGGATCTGACTGGGATCTGACTGGGATCTGACTCGCCCGCTAGGCTGGGCCGGACGGAAGGAGACCCGATGAGCACCCCATCGGTCGAGCAGATCCAGGCCGACATCGAGGCCGCTCGCGTGCGGCTGGCCGGCACCCTCGACGAGCTGGCCTTCCGCGCCCAGCCCAAGGAGATCCTCCGCCGGGAGATCGAGCACGCGAAGGCGAGGTTCGCCGCCGCCACCCACGACGAGCATGGCGAGCTGCGCACCGAGCGGATCGCCGCCGTTCTCGCGGTCGTCGCCATCCTCGCGATCGGCCTGGGCCTCGTCCGCCGACGGCGGCGCACCTCGGGCGGCGGCATTCTCATCCCCGCCACCGCGTCCGTGGGGAAGCGGTTGGCCTGGGCGACCGTTGTTGCCACCGGCAACAACGCTCGCCAGGTGGAGGTCGGCGACCGGGTGCTCTTCGATCTCGAGGACCTGCACGAGGTCGAGTTGCAGAGCAAGGCCTGACATCCTGCCGGCGGAGAAGGATCTGCACGCGGTGGCCGCCACGCGGGTCGACGACGGCCAGACGGGGCTCTATCTGTGAGGCCGGAGATCGCCGTCGCCGTGAACGGTGGTAGCTCGCTGCTCGGACTGCTCGGCACCATCCTGCCCCTGTGCCTCGCCTCCGCGGTGAGCCCGACCCTCATCACCACACAATCCCTCTTGCTCGGTGGCCGCGGCGGTCGGCGCAGCGCGGTCGCCTACACCGCAGGGGTGCTCGCGATCCTCGCGGCGGCGATCGCCCTCGTCTTCGCCTTCGGCGGCTCGTTCCACCTGCCGACTGAGCCCAAGCTCGGCTCCGGCACCGACCTCGCACTCGGTGTGCTCCTCGTCCTGCTCGCCGTCGTGCTGCAGCTGCGCGAGCGTCGACGGGCCGCCAAGGGGACCGACGCGCACCGCACACGGACGGCACCGGCGCCGAGGCACGTCGAGGGCCTCGGCGGGGCCTTCCTCCTCGGCGTCGTGACGATGGTCGTCGACTTCACCACCCTCGCCCTCGTCGTCGCCGCGTCCGAGGACGTCATCAGCAGCTCGGCCGGCTCCGGCCTCGACGCGCTCGCCGTCCTCGTCATCCTCGCCTTCGGCGCCCTGCCGGCGTGGCTCCCGCTCGTCGTCGCAAGCCTGTCACCCCAACACGGACTGGCCTGGCTGCAGCGGTTCGCCGGGTTCGTCGGCAGCCACGGCCGGCTGCTCGGGGTTGCCCTCGTCTTCCTCACGGGGCTCTACCTCGTGGCCCAAGGGGTGCTCGGCCTCGTGTGATCGAGGGGGAAACGCACGAGGAGCCCGGTCGCCCGGGCTCCCTGCGTCTGGTGCGCCGCCAGGGATTCGAACCCCGAACCCAGTGATTAAGAGTCACTTGCTCTGCCATTGAGCTAGCGGCGCCGGCCGAGGGGCAATGTTACACGCTCGCCGATGCCGGGCGGAAATCGTCGGGCCGCCGCGCCAATCCGGCTGTGCGGCAGGCTGTTGGCTGCTGTCGTCAGCGGCGGCGCGCGGCCGCGACGCCCGCGCCGACGGCCCCGAGCAGGAGTATGCCGCCGCCGACCAGCCACGGGGTCGCCGAGGGGGCGGCGTCGGGGGAGGAGCCGGGGGAGACGGGAGTGGCCGAGGGCGTGGCTGTGAGTGGTGGGCGGGTGCTCGACGCGGAACCGCCGGTCGAGTTGCTCGTCGACGAGGTCGAGGTGGCCGCTGGATCGGTGGTGGTCGTGCTGGTCGCGCTGGTCGGGGCGGCCGATCCGGTCACCCGGAAGTGCGATTCACCGGACACCGGGTGCCCGTCTGCGCTCACCACCCGGAAGGCGATCCGGTAGTCACCTGCGCCGGGCGGGCCCAGCGTCACGCGCACGACCGGGCCCTTCACGCTCGGGGCGGAGAGGGGCACCACGATCTCGCCCCGGGTGAGGGAGACCTGGACGAAGGTGGGGTTGATGTTCTCGTCGAAGGTGAGGACGAGCTCCGACGGGCCACTGTCGAGCACCGCTCCATCCGCCGGCCGCACCGAGCGAACCGACGAGTGCACGGGAGGTGCGAACGCGGCATACCCGCCGGGTCGTGGGAGGGTGTCGGCCGCGGCTGCCGCCAGGGCGTGCGGTGCGCCGGGAAGGAGTCCGGCGAGCGCGAACCCGGCCGCGACGAACAGGCGCGCCAGCAGGCCCAGACCGGTCGAGGCCCCCGACGGCACCCGCATGGTCCATCCCTTCGCCCGAGGCGACTCTGGGGTGAGTGAAGGGGCTCGAACCCTCGACACCCGGGACCACAACCCGGTGCTCTGCCAGCTGAGCTACACCCACCAGGGCGCGGCTCCCGCCGCGCACGGCTGCCTATGTTACCGGGTCGGCGCCGTGGTCGATGACGTGTCTGCCGGCGATGGCCTTCGCCGTCGCGGTGTCCGGTCCGGGCTGTGGCACGAAGACGGCCTCGCGGTAGTAGCGCAGCTCGGCGATCGACTCACGGATGTCGGCGAGGGCTCGATGCCCGCCAGCCTTGAGCGGGGCGGCGAAGTAGGCCCGGGGATACCAGCGGCGGGACAGCTCCTTGATCGAGGAGACGTCGATGATCCGGTAGTGGAGGAAGGACTCGAGCGCCGGCATGTCCCGGGCGAGGAAGCCGCGGTCCGTGGCGACCGAGTTGCCCGCGAGCGGTGCCCTGCCGGCCTCGGGCACCCACGCACGCACATAGTCGAGGACCCGCTCCTGCGCCTCCTCGAGGGCCACCCCGTCGTCGAGGGCGGCCAGCAGCCCGGAGTGGGTGTGCATGTCGCGGACGTAGGGGTCCATCTGGGCCAACGCCTCGGCGGGGG
Organism: Actinomycetes bacterium; assembly: GCA_029552065.1. Taxonomy (GTDB): domain Bacteria; phylum Actinomycetota; class Actinomycetes; order Actinomycetales; family Dermatophilaceae; genus Phosphoribacter. Next base: position 14,383 of record JAKPEG010000148.1, on the reverse strand, counting down.
GCCGGATGATGACGTCGACCCCCTCGCCGAGGACGGTGAGTTCGTAGTCGGTGACGAGGGCCGCCACTTCGACGAGGGCGTCGGCCTGCAGCGACAGGCCGGTCATCTCGCAGTCGATCCACACGATGCGGTCCGCCAGCGCACGCTCGGTCGGTCGGGGCGCGGGGGGATCGGTCGCGGTCACCGGGTCAGCCTATTGCCCTGCCCCGCACGACCGTGAGGCATGGGACCGGTCGCGCGCGGGTGCCCGGCTAGGCTGGCGGCATGTCGACGGGCGCACCCTTGCAGGGCTGGCCGGCCCCGTCCAACCCCACTCCGCGCCCCGCGCTGCGCCGGGTCCTCGGCTACGGCGCCCTCCTCACCGTCTTCCTCCTGTGCCTCGCCCTGCTCGCACTCTTCCTCGGGGTCGACGTCGGGTTGCGTGCAGCAGCGCTCGCGGCGGTCTTCGCCGCCATCCCGATGTTCGTCGTCGTGCCCGTCTTCCTCTGGCTCGACCGCTTCGAGGCCGAACCGACCCGGTTGCTCGTCGCCACCTTCCTCTGGGGTGCGGTCTGCGCTCCCGTGGGCGCGCTCGTCTTCAACACGGGGATCCACCGGCTCTTCGTCCTCGCCGGCGCGCGTGACGCCGAGGCGATGAGTGCGGTGCTGAGCGCTCCGCCGGTGGAGGAGGGGCTCAAGGGGCTCGCGATCCTGCTCGTGCTGCTCCTGCGCCGTCGCGAATTCGACGGGGTGGTCGACGGCATCGTCTACGCCGGGATGGTGGGAGCCGGCTTCGCCTTCAGTGAGAACATCGTCTACCTCGGTCGCGCCTTCGACGAGAACGGCCTGCAGGGGCTCACCGGGGTCTTCATTCTGCGCTGTCTCGTGGGGCCGTTCGCCCACCCGTTGTTCACCGCGTGCACCGGGATCGGCTTGGGATTGGCGGCGTCGGTCGCCCGCACCAGCGCGGCTCGGTTCGCCTTCGCGGTCCTCGGGTATGCCGTCGCGATCCTCCTGCACGCGATCTGGAACCTCAGCGCGGTGATGGGTGCCTACGTGAAGGTCTACCTGCTCTTCCAGGTGCCGGTCTTCCTCGGCTTCCTCGTGCTCGTGGTCCTCCTGCGCCGACGGGAGTCGCGGCTCATCCGGCTCTATCTCAGCCAATACGCCGACGCCGGTTGGCTCACCCATCCCGAGGTCGCGATGCTCGCCTCGCTGCCCGCCCGCCGTCAGGCGCGCTCCTGGGCAGCCGCCAACGGGGGGAAGGCCGCAGCCAGCTCGATGCAGGCGCTGCAGGACACGGCGGCCGACCTGGCCCTGTTGCGCGCGCGGATCGTCAACCGCTCCGCCGAGGCCGAGGCCGGGGACCGCGAACGTGAACTCCTCCAGTCCCTCACGACCCATCGGGCGGCTTTCGTCGGAACCGGTGCGCTCTGACCGGACCACGTCGGGCGCGGGCCTGGCGGCGGCATACACTGTCCGGGCCGGCGTGGGCGGACGGCCCAGCCGTGACGAGCCCCCGTAGCACAACGGATAGTGCAGCGGCCTTCTAATCCGCAGGTTGAGTGTTCGAGTCACTCCGGGGGCACGGAGCAAGGTCGGCCCGGTACACCGAGATAGGGCCCGCCCTTACGGCGGGCCGGGTTGAGCACCACCCGGGGACTTGGAAGGATGCCGGTGTGACCGCGTCGAGCGCCTCGGCAGGGGAGTCCACTGCGCTCCTTGGCGCCGTGGAGGCGTTGCGTGAGCAACTCGCGGCCTCGCGGCTGCCCCTCGCCCTGCCCGATGCGCCCGCGGCGGAGGCGGCTCGTCATCAATTGCTCCACCAGCTCGACGACTACGTCATCCCGCGGCTGCGAGCCATCGACGCACCGCTGCTCGCCGTCGTCGGCGGATCCACCGGCGCCGGTAAGTCCACCCTCGTCAACTCCCTCGTGGGGGCGACGGTGACCAAACCGGGCGTCTTGCGGCCGACCACCCGATCCCCCGTCCTCGTCCACCATCCCGGCGACGGGCACTGGTTCGTCGGCGACCGGATCCTGCCCTCGCTGGCCCGGATCACCGGATCGGGGGCGGTCGAGGACACCAGCGCGGTGCGCCTCGTCGAGAGCGAGGCGATCGCCCCCGGACTCGCTCTGCTCGACGCGCCCGACATCGACTCGGTCGTCACCGCCAACCGCGACCTCGCCGCGCAACTGCTCTCCGCGGCCGACCTCTGGCTGTTCGTCACCACGGCCGCGCGCTATGCCGACGCCGTCCCCTGGGGACTGCTGCGTCAGGCGGCCGACCGGGGCACCTCGGTCGCCGTCGTGCTCGACCGGGTGCCGCCCGAGGCTGCCGAGGAGATCCGCGACCACCTCGCCGCGATGCTCAAGGAGCAGGGTCTCTCGCTCGCCCCGATCTTCGTGGTCCACGAGGTCCCGCTCGGCCCCGACGGACTGTTGCGCCCCGACGAGGTCGCCCGCCTCGCCACCTGGCTCTCGGCCCTCGCCCGTGACGCCCGGGCACGGGCGATCGTCGTGCGGCATACCCTCAGCGGCGCGCTCGACTCGGTCGACGCGCGCGTCGGCGTGCTCACCGAGGCGACGGCCGAGCAACAGGCGGCCACGAGCGCCCTCACCCGCGTGGCCGACAGTGCGTTCGTCGGGGCGAGCGAAGGCGTCGAGCGAGGGATGCTCGACGGAACTCTCCTGCGCGGCGAGGTCCTCTCGCGGTGGCAGGAGTTCGTGGGAACGGGGGAGTTCTTCAAGCAGGTCGAGTCGACTGTCTCGCGGCTGCGCGACCGGTTCGCCGCCGCGGTCAAGGGCCAACCCCCGCCCGGGCAGGACCTCGGCGAGGCGCTGCAGACCGGCGTGGCCGCCCTTGTCACCGCCGAGGCCCAGGCGGCCACCGCCCAGATCGCGCGCACCTGGCGCGGTATGCCGGGTGGTCAGCTCCTGCTCGACGCCACCCCGGGCCTCGCGAGCGTCTCGCCCGAGCTCGCCCCCCAGGTCGAGCGGCTCGTGCGCGACTGGCAGGGCGACGTGCTCGACCTGGTCCGCAACGAGGGCAAGGACCGACGCACGACGGCCAAGGTCGCGGCATACGGGGTGAACAGCGTCGGGGTCGTGCTCATGCTCGTGACCTTCGCCCACACGGCCGGGCTCACCGGGGCCGAGGTGGGCATCGCCGGTGGCACCGCGGTGCTCGGCCAGAAGTTGCTCGAGGCGATCTTCGGTGACCAGGCGGTGCGCTCGCTCGCCGCGAAGGCACGTGCTGCGCTTCATGACCGGGTGCACGACCTTTACTCGGCCGAGTCGGCCCGGTTCCAGGATGCCGTGGCCGGCGTCGAGGTCCCCCGCGACCAGGCACGTCGCCTGTCGGCCGCCACCCTCGCCCTCAAGGCCGCCCGATGAGCCCCCTGCGGATGGGCGGGGCTCTCGCCAGCCTCGTCACGGGCGAGGAACTCGCCGATCAGGCGGCCGCGTTGCGCGAAGCGCTCCAGACCGGAGGCCGCGAACTCGACCCGGGGCAGGTCGACCATGCGGTCAACCTCGCCGACAAGATCCGGGAGCGCACCTCGCTCGCCGGGGGGCACACCGTCGTCGCGCTCGCCGGCGCCACGGGGAGCGGGAAGTCCTCCCTCTTCAACGCGATCGTCGGGGCTCCGGTCGCCAAGATCGGTGCCCGCCGACCGACCACGGCGGCCGCGTCGGCGGCCGTGTGGGGCGAGGAACCCGCCGGCCCGCTGCTCGACTGGCTCGGGGTCGCGGCCCGCCACCAGGTCGAGGCGACCGACGGCGCCGACACTCCCGTCCTCGGCCGGCTCGACGGGCTCGTGCTGCTCGACCTGCCCGACTTCGACTCGCGGGTCGACGCGCACCGAGAGGAGGCGCGGCGGGTGCTCGAGCTCGTCGACGTCTTCGTCTGGGTCACCGACCCGCAGAAGTACGCCGACGCCCTGCTGCACGACGACTACGTCGCCGCCCTCGCCACCCACGACGCGGTCACCCTCGTCGTGCTCAACCAGTCCGACCGGCTCCCGCCGGAGGCGATGGCCGCCTGCCGCGAGGACCTGCGCCAACTGCTCGTGCGCGACGGCCTCACCGGCGCCCAGGTCTACCTCACCTCGGCCACCACCGGCGAGGGCGTCCCCGAACTCACCCAACGGATGGCCAACGCGGTCGCCGGAGCCAACGCCGCGCGGCACCGGCTGTCCGCCGACGTCGTCTCGGTCGCGACCCGGCTGCGCGCGGGCGTCGCCGACACGGAGGGTTCGGTCGAGGGCGAGGCCGACGGGCGTCTCGTCGAGGCCCTCTCCCGGTCGGCCGGAGTGCCCGTCGTCCTGGACGCCGTCGGCGAGGACTATCGTCGACAATCCGCGCAGGTCGGTGGCTGGCTGTTCACTCGCTGGGTCCCCCGGTTCCGCGCGGATCCGTTGGCCCGGCTGCGGCTGGACAAGGCGGTCGTGCCGATGAAGGGCGTGGGGGAGAGCGACGTTCGGGCGGTCGTCGGTCGCTCCTCCATTCCGCCGCCGTCCCCGACGGCCCGCGCCGCGGTCGCGCTCGCGCTGCGAGCCGTCACCGACGACGCGGCCCGCGGGCTGCCGGCTCGGTGGGCTCATGCGGTGGCCGACGCCGCTGACCCCGACGACCCGGGCCTGGCCGATGCCCTCGACCAGGCCGTGCTCCATCTGCCCCTGCGCGGGCGCAGCCCAAGGTGGTGGAATGTCATGGGCGTGCTCCAGTGGGTCTTCGGCCTCACCGCGATCGCGGGAGCCCTGTGGCTGGGTGCGCTCGGAGTCGTCGGGTGGTTGCAACTGCCGCCGCTCCCGACCCCCGCGATCGGGCAATTGCCGTGGCCGTTCCTCCTGTTCGTCGGGGGGCTGGTCGTCGGACTCCTCGTCGCCGGGGTGTCCCGGCTCTTCGCCCGGATCGGTGCCCGGCGCCGGGTCGCCTCCGTGCGCAAGCGGATCCGGCTGGCCATCGCCGAGGTGGCCCGCGTCCGCGTGCTCACCCCCGTCGCGCAGGTGCTCGGTCGGCACCGGCGAACCCGGGAGTTGCTCGACCAGGCGCGGCGCTCCTGAGGCCTCGGGGCGCCGGCTCCTCCTGCTCCTCCTGCTCCTCCTCCGTCCACAGGCCCCGCCCCGGTCGCCCCACGATCCACAGCGCCCTCCCCCCGTATGCCGTGTGCTCGCCGCCGCGGGCACGCTGGCGATGCCGGCGCGTGGAGGCGACCGGACGGCATACCCGATGCAGGGGAGAGGCACGCACATGTACGAGTCCTATGTCACGATCGTCGGCAACCTCACCGCCGACCCGATCCTGCGGCACACCAAGGACGGACGTCCGTTCGCGACCTTCCGGGTGGCCTCGACACCGCGACGATGGGACGGGCGCTCCGGCGGTTTCGTCGACGGCGGCACCAACTTCGTCTCCGTGGCGGCCTTCAACGCCCTCGCGGCCAACGTCGTCGCCAGCTGCACCAAGGGTCAGCCGGTCCTGGTCTACGGGCGGTTGCGGATCAACTCGTGGACCACGCCCGAGGGACGCACGGCCAGCAGCGTGGAGATCGACGCCTACCACGTCGGGCATGACCTCTCGTGGGGTCAGGCCGCCTTCACGAAGCACCCCGCCCGGGTGCAGTTCGACTCCCGCGACCGGCTCGCGGACTCGCAGATCCAGGAGTCGCTCGCGCAGCTCGAGCGGCCCGACGGTGTCTCGGCCGACGCAGGGGGTCGGCCGGACGCCGGAGCGCCGGGGGATTTCGAGGTCCCGTGCGACGAGGATCTCGAGGGCGACCTGGTCGACGAGCGGCCCGAGCTCGAGGGGTCGGCTGCACAGACGGTCGAGCAGATCGTCGGCCTGGGCGACCCCCGGACCGATCCCTACGTGGTGGCGAGGGCCGGCTGAGGGCCCTCGCCCGGGCGGCGATTGGGAGCCGTCGGCAGGCGACGGATAGCCTTGCCGGTCATGGCCGAGTTCATCTACACCATGACCAAGGCGCGCAAGGCGGTGGGCGACAAGCTCATCCTCGACGACGTGACGATGGCGTTCTACCCGACCGCCAAGATCGGTGTCGTCGGCCCCAACGGCGCCGGGAAATCGACGATCCTCAAGATCATGGCCGGGCTCGACCAACCCTCCAACGGCGAGGCACGGCTGTCGCCGGGCTACTCCGTCGGCATCCTCCTGCAGGAGCCGCCGCTCAACGAGTCAAAAACCGTGTTGGGCAACGTCCAGGAGGGTGCCGGCGAGATCAAGGCGAAACTCGACCGCTTCAACCAGATCGCGCTGGAGATGGCCGAGCCGGACGCCGACTACGAGAAACTCGGCGAGGAGATGTCGGCGCTGCAGGACGACATCGACCACGCCAACGCCTGGGACCTCGACAGCCAGCTCGAGCAGGCGATGGACGCCCTGCGCTGCCCGCCCGGAGACGCCGACGTGCGCGTGCTCTCCGGCGGCGAGCGCCGGCGGGTCGCCCTGTGCAAACTGCTCCTGCAGAAGCCCGACCTGCTCCTGCTCGACGAGCCGACCAACCACCTCGACGCCGAGTCGGTGCAATGGCTGGAGCAGCATCTGGCCCAATACCCCGGGGCTGTGCTCGCGGTCACCCACGACCGCTACTTCCTCGACAACGTCGCCCAGTGGATCGCCGAGGTGGACCGCGGCCGGCTCTATCCCTACGAGGGCAACTACACGACCTACCTGGAGAAGAAGGCCGAGCGGCTGCAGATCCAGGGCAAGAAGGACGCCAAGCTCGCCAAGCGCCTCAAGGAGGAGCTGGAGTGGGTGCGCTCCAACGCCAAGGGTCGCCAGGCCAAGAGCAAGGCGCGGCTCGCCCGCTACGAGGAGATGGCCGCCGAGGCGGAGCGCACGCGCAAGCTCGACTTCGAGGAGATCCAGATCCCGCCGGGTCCGCGGCTGGGTTCGCAGGTCATCGAGGTGCGCAACCTGCGCAAGGGCTTCGGCGACCGGGTCCTCATCGACGGACTGTCGTTCACGTTGCCGCGCAACGGGATCGTCGGTGTCATCGGTCCCAACGGCGTGGGGAAGACGACCCTCTTCAAGACGATCGTCGGGCTCGAACAACCGGACTCGGGCGAGGTGCGGGTCGGGGAGACGGTGAAGATCTCCTACGTCGACCAGAGCCGGGCCGGGCTCGACCCGCAGAAGACCCTGTGGGAGGTCGTCTCCGACGGCCTGGACTACATCAAGGTGGGGCAGGTCGAGATCCCCAGCCGGGCCTACGTCTCGCAGTTCGGTTTCAAGGGGCCCGACCAGCAGAAGCTCGCCGGCATCCTCTCCGGCGGCGAGCGCAACCGACTCAACCTCGCGCTCACCCTCACCCAGGGCGGGAACTTGCTCCTGCTCGACGAACCGTCCAACGACCTCGACGTCGAGACTCTCGCCTCGCTGGAGAACGCCCTGCTCGAGTTCCCGGGATGCGCAGTCGTCATCAGCCACGACCGGTGGTTCCTCGACCGGGTGGCCACGCACATCCTCGCCTACGAGGGTGACGACGAGGACCCCGCGAAGTGGTACTGGTTCGAGGGCAACTTCGAGGCCTACGAGAAGAACAAGGTCGAGCGCCTCGGCGAGGAGGCCACCCGCCCGCACCGGGTTACCTACCGCAAGCTCACCCGGGACTGAGCCGGATCGGCGGGTCGCCCATGCCCCTGGGGCCGGCCGACCCTCGTTCCGCCTCGCCCAGCCGCCAGGTCTCCAAGGTCCGGCATCCCCACGGCTCGTACCAGGACAGGTGCACGCGATCGGCATAGCCGCGGGCCGGCAGGAGGGGAGCCACCCAGGCGGCGACGGCCGCCGTCGTCACGCCCGGACCGAGGGCGTCGAGGGTGACGTGCGGCCGTACGTCGGGGAACCGACCGGCATACGGCGGGTATGCCGGGAAGGCTCGCCACAGCGCAGCGGTGAGCTCGCGGAAGATCTCCTCTGGCTCGGGGACGAGGTGGACGATGCCGTTGGGGAAGGTGTCGACCTGCTCGAGGGCGAACTCGAAGGTCGGGGTCGCGGCGACGATCTTCGCGATCCGCGGGCGCACAGCCGCGATCTCCTCGGGCGCGACGAACGGAGCGAGCAGCGTGACGTGCGCGTGGGCGAAGGTCGGGTCGGCCGACACGTAGGCGCGGTCGTAGTGCGCGTGTCGCGCCCGCACCCAGTCCTCGAGCGGCGTGACGGGAACCACGAGGACGCTGTGCCCTCGCGCGACCGCGCCCGCGCTCACCCGCCGTTGGCGCCCGCGAGCTCGGCCACTGCGGCGCGCACCGTCGCGTATGCCGCGTGGCCCGGGTCGATCACCTCGAAGTGGCCGGCACCCTCGATGAGCCCGAGCCGACTCGGTGCGTCCGCGGGCGTGCGGGACGCGACGTAGCCGCTGGCCTGGGAGTCCGGCACGAGCTCGTCGACGAGTCCGTGGAGGACCACGGCCGGCACGGTGAGTCGCGCTGTCGTCGGATCGGCGTGGGCCCAGGCGTCGGGCACCTCGGCGGGCGTGCCGCCGAGGAAGGCCCCGACCGCGTAGCCGAGCATCCCCTGGGAGGCGCTGCGCAGATCGAGGACGGCGGAGAGGGCGATGATCCCGGCAAGACCGTCGCAACGCCCCTCGCTCGCCGCCCACACGGCCAGGTGTCCGCCGGCCGAATGCGCGAGGCACACGACCGGGTGCGGCAGGTCGGGGTCGGCGCACACGGCCTGCAGCCCGCGCAGGAGCGAGTCGCCCGTGCCCGGCCAGCCGCCGCCGGGGTGACCGAGCCGGGTGTACTCGACGTTGGCGACGTGCCAGCCCTCGCGGGTGAGGGCGGCGGCGAGCGGCTCGAGGTGGTGGCGGTCGTACTGGGCCGACCACATGCCGCCGTGGACGAGCGCGACCGTCACCCCGGCCGGCGGACCGGCCGGTTCGAACACGTCGTAGCTCTCATCCGTCCCCGGTCCGTAGACCTCGACCCGTCGTGGTTGCACGACCCCACCCAATCATGGATGAGCCGGCTGCCGGGGCCGACCTCGTGCTAACTCGGCTTGTCGTCGCGATCATGGGTGCCGGCCTGCAGCTGGGCGATCTGCCGCTTGTGCCGCCGTCGGCTGGCCATCAAGGCCCACCACATCACCGCCAGGACGGCGGCCACCACCGCGCCGATCGCGCTGGCGGTGCGGAACGCCGGCGCCTCCACATCCAGGATCCGCTGGCCGGCGTGCGCCGCGTCGCCGTCGCCGAGGACGATGCCCAGGGTGGTGAGGTTGGGTGCGGCCAGCACCGTTGCCGACACCAACCACGCGACCCTCGAGCCGAGGCTTCCGCGCCGGGTGAACACCCGGCGCAGCAGCAGCAACGGGATCAGCGTGAACACCAGGCCGCAGAGGATCCCGGCGACGATGCCCGTGCTCATCCGCCCGTCGACCACGTCGCCCACCCGCTGCGCCCACCAGCGCGGCAGCCAGACGACGGCCAACAGCCCGGCGAGCGCGAGCAACGCGGCCGTCACCAGCACCAAGATGATCTTGGCGCGCAGGCTGGAATCCTTGACCACGACGCGGGGCTCACCCGCGCTCGCGGGATGGGTGTCGGGCTGATCTGAACTCGTCACGTGGCCGATGATCCCACGCCCGGCAGGGGCGTGCCCGTCGACCCGCCCAACGCTTCTGCCCGTCCGCCAGGTGGCTCCGGTCCGAGCCGTCGGCCGCTGAATCACTAACCTGGCCGAGGCATGCTCTCGGTCCTCGCCATCACCGTCCCGATCTACGCGTGCGTCGCGGTCGGCCAGATCGCCGTGCGCCGGGGGATGTTCTCCAAGGGTGACATGCGGGTGCTCACCACCTTCGTGTTCAACCTGTCCCTCCCGTGCATGCTCTTCCTCGCGATCGGGACGCGCCACCTGTCGGACATCGTCAACCCCACCTACCTCGCGGCATACGCGATCGGCTCGTTGCTCACCTTCGCGATCGGGTGGACGTGGGGGCGGCGCGCTGGGCATTCCACCGCGGGGCGGGCCTTCGACGGGCTGGGGATGTCGGGCTGCAACAGCGGCTTCGTCGGCTACCCGCTTATGCTCCTCACCCTGCCCTCGGTCGCCGGCCTCGTGCTCGGGCTCAACATGCTCGTCGAGAACCTCATCCTTCTCCCGCTCATGTTCCTGCTCGCCGAGGGGCGCGCCGATGCACAGCTCTCCCGGGCGCAGCGCCTGCGTGACTACGGCGTGCGCCTCACCCGCAACCCGCTGCTCGTCGGGCTGGTCGCCGGCCTGATCGTGAGCGTGAGCGGGATCGTCCTGCCCGACATCGTCGTGCGGACCGCCGACCTGTTCGGCCGGGCCGGAGCGGCGGTCGCCCTGTTCGCGGTCGGGGGACTGCTCGGCGGTATGCCGCGTGGTCGCATCCTCGTGCGCGTGCTCACCGTCTCGGCGGGCAAGCTGCTGCTGCATCCTGCCTTCGTCTTCGCCGTGATGCTCGCGCTTGTCGCGCTCGGTCTGCCGAGCCTGGACCCGCAGCTGCGGACGGGGTTGCTCCTCACTGCGGCGCTGCCGGTCTTCTCGATCCTGCCCGTGCTGGCCCACCCCTATGGCGAGGCCGAACCGATGGCCGCCGTCATGCTCGTGACGACGGCGACCTCGTTCCTCACTCTCAGCGTGCTGCTCGCGGCGCTCGAGCTCTGAGCCGTCCGCCGGTCGCGGTGCCGGACGGCATAGCGGCGGGTGGGGGCGCGCCCACGAGGCGCAGGGCGAGGACGGCGTTCGTCGCGCCGATCTGCTCAGGGGTCCGCTGCAGCTGGGGGGTATACCAGCGCGCGACGTCGACGACGATGGACAGCAGGGCGAGCGTGGTGTGCGCGAGGTCGTCGAGGACGAAGTCGCCGCTGGCCCGTCCGGCCTCGAGAACCTCCCGGAGGGTCGCGTCGATCCGCTTGCGCCAGGCCAGAACCTCCGCCCGGTGGTCCTCGGACAGATGGGGGAACTCGTGCTGGACGACGCGGGCCATGGCGTAGTGCTCGGCGTGCCAGGCGCTGAAGCGTGCCATCACCGCGGCGAGGGCCGCGGGCGGGGTGTCGGCGCTGGAGGCGGCGTCGGAGACGAGAGCGAGGGCCTCGGCGTGGCCGTCGCGGCTGAGCTGGTAGAGCAGGTCCTCCTTGCTGGCGAAGTGGACATAGACACCGGCGGCGGACAGGCCGGCCCGGGCAGCGATGTCGCGGGTCGTCGTCGCGTGGAAGCCGTTGTCCGCGAAGGCCTCCGCGGCCGCCGTGAGCAGCCGCCGGACGGTGTCGCTGCCTTGTGTCGGTGCCTCCGGGGGGGCCTCTGGAGGGGCCTCTGGGGGGGCCTGCGAGCCGGACCCGGGAGTCGACTCCTGGGGGGCGGGGGGAAGGCTCGGCGCGGGCTCGGGGAGCCGCGCTGAGGTGTCGGTCGTCACGGCCGCTCGAGGGGTCGCCACAGTGGACAGCATGCCGCACCTATGACATGCTAAGCAAGCGCTTACTTATCTCACCCAGCGCTCTCGCAGCGCTGCCCGCACGGGAGGTCGCAATGCCGCGCAACGTCTATTCCCAGGAGCACGAGGACTTCCGCGCCAGCGTGCGGGAGTTCGTCGACCGGACGCTCAAACCGCGGGTCGAGGAGATGATCTCGATCAAGTCCATCCCGCGTGACATCTGGCTCGAGGCAGGCAAGCAGGGCTTCCTCGGGATGGACATCCCGGAGGAGTTCGGGGGCGCCGGGTCCGACGACTACCGATTCAACGCAATCCTCGCCGAGGAGTGGGGACATTTCAACGCCGCCACCGCGGCGTGCTTCGGCATCCACGCCGACGTCTGCCCGCCCTACATCGTCGACCTCGGCACGCAGGAGCAGAAGCAGCGTTGGCTGCCGGCCATCGCCAGCGGCGAGAAGATCATCGCGATCGGGATGACCGAGCCCTCCGGTGGTTCGGACCTGGCCGCGCTCAAGACGACCGCGGTGCTCGCCGACGACGGCTCGGGCGACTGGATCATCAACGGGTCCAAGACCTTCATCACCAACGGCTACCAGTGCGACCTGTGCATCGTGGCCGCGCGGACCGACCCGACCAAGGGCCCCAAGGGCATCACTCTCTTCGTCGTCGAGCGGGGCATGGAGGGCTTCGTCAACGGCCGCAAGCTCGACAAGGTCGGGCAGGACGAGTCCGATACCGCCGAGCTGTTCTTCGAGAACGTCCGCGTCCCCGACACCAACCGGCTCGGCCCCGAGGGCATGGGATTCATCGCGATGATGCAGCGGCTGCCCCAGGAGCGCATCGGCGCCGGCATCTCCAACACCTCCCACGCCTTCCAGATCTTCCGGGAGACGGTGCAATACGCCAAGGACCGCAAGGCCTTCGGCCAGTCGATCGGCCAGTTCCAGTACAACAAGTTCAAGCTCGCCGAGATGCAGACCAAGCTCGAGGTCTGCCAGGCCTACATCGACGACTGCATCGCCGCCCACGCCGAGAAGAAGCTGTCCCCGATCGACGCCGCCAAGGCCAAGTGGTGGAGCTCGCAGGTGCAGAGCGAGGTGCTCGACGACTGCGTCCAGCTGCACGGCGGCTATGGCTTCATGAACGAATACCGGGTCGCCCGCGCGTGGCGGGATGCCCGCGTGACGAAGATCTGGGCCGGCTCCAACGAGATCATGAAGGAACTCATCGGGCGCGACCTGGGCTTCTGAGCCTCCCGCCGGAGCATCCCTGCGGCCCTCGGCCACGCGGCCGCGGTCCCCGTGCGCGGGAACCGCGGCCGCACGGCATACGCTCCCCTCATGGGATGTCACGAGGGAGCGGTGGCGATCGTCACCGGAGCGAGCAGGGGGATCGGGCTGGGCATCGCCCAGCGGTTGGTCGCCGAGGGGGCGCGCGTCGTCGTCACGGCGCGCAAGCAGGGCCCGCTCGACGAGGCGGTCGCGGCGCTCGGCGGGGCGGAGTATGCCGCGGGCCTGGCCGGCAATGCGGCCGACCCGGCGCACCAGGACGAGGCGATCGCGTTGGCGCGCAGTCGGTTCGGTGGGCTGGACTATCTCGTCAACAACACGGGGATCAACCCGGTCTACGGGCCGATGCTCGATGTCGAGGCCGACACCGCCCGCAAGATCCTCGACACCAACGTCGTCACCGCGTTCTCGTGGGTCCAAAAGACGGTCCGGTCGGGGCTGGGCTCCGCCGAACACCCTGGAGCGGTCGTCAACGTCGCCTCGATCGCCGGGCTCGGTGCCTCGGGCATGCTCGCGTGGTACGGGGTGTCCAAGGCGGCCCTCATCCACCTCACGACCGAGCTCGGGGTGCAGCTGGCTCCGACGGTGCGCTGCAACGCGGTCGCGCCAGGAGTGGTGAAGACGGCCTTCGCGCAGGCGCTCTACACCGGGCGCGAGGAGGCCGTGTCGGCGGCATACCCGATGAAGCGGCTCGGCGTCCCCGAGGACGTCGCGGGGGCGGTGAGCTTCCTGCTCTCGCGTGACTCCGGGTGGATCACCGGGCAGACGCTCGTGGTCGACGGCGGCGTGACCCTGGGCGACGTGCTCTAGGAGCGGGCCTCGGGACGACGACGGGTGTCGATGCCGTCCGTCGGTGCCGTTGGTGGTGCGGGTGGTCGGTGACCCTTGTCGGCGGTCCGACATAGACTCGAACACATGATCGATAACCGGTCCGATTCGGCCCCACCGGGGCCGACGGCGCAGGAGCGCCGCTCGGTGTGCGCCGCTGCTGGAGCGGCCCTCGACGGGCTGTGCCGGGTGATGTGGCAGATGCCCTCCGACGAGCTGGGGTCGTGGTTGTCGGAGCTCGACGAGTTGGCCGCGCGCGCAGCCGCCGCCCGTGTCGTCGTGGCCGTCGAGGCGCAGGCGCGGGGGGTGATCGAGGCGTCCCGTTCCGGGACCACTGTCGCCTGGCTGCGCGACCACGCTCGCACTCTCGCGGCCGGTGGCGCCGGGGAGGTGGCCAAGGCCGTGACCGTCTGCCGCGACCGGGATCTGGGCCCGGTGGCCGACGCGGTCTTCGCCGGCACGCTCGCCCCGGCCGTCGCGGTGACGGTGGCGGGGGAGTTCGACCGAGTGCGACGGCGGGTCACCGACGAGGCCCGGTCGACCGTGCTGGATGCGCTGGTCGCGGTCGGGGCCACTCATGGCTCCGCCGCGGTGCGGGAGTTGCGCGAGCGACTCGTGGCCCGCCACGGCTTGCCGGACGAGTTCCAACGAGAGTGCGATGAGGCCGCCTCCTTCGTGTCCCTGTCCCGCGGAGTCCGTGACGGCGCGTTGTGGAACTACCGATTGACGTTGGACACCGAGTCGCGGGCCGTGCTCGAGGCGTCGATCTCGACCCTGTCGGCGCCGGCAACCGACAAGCCGGGCCGACGTGACCTGCGGTCGGCGGCGCGCCGCCGGGCCGAGGCGCTCACCGAGGTATGCCGTCGCGCGATC
>JAKPEG010000146.1 GCA_029552065.1 Actinomycetes bacterium | reverse complement strand
CGACTCCCTGGGCTGTTTTTCGCCGGATCGGGCACGACTCCCGGCGTCGGGGTACCGATGGTGCTCATCAGCGGCAAGCTCGCCGCCACCCGGGTGCGGGAGTATGCCCCGTGACGGCCACCCCCAGCGCACTCGCCTTGCAGCACCCGTATGCCGTGTGCGCCCAGATCACCCGGGAACACGGCACGACCTACTTCTGGGGCGTGCAGCTGTTGCCTCGGGAGAGTCGTCGGCACGTGCACGCGATCTATGCCCTGTGTCGGGTCGCCGACGACATCGTCGACGCCGCGGGCGCCACGACCGCCCGCGTCGAACAGACCCGCGACGAGTTGTCGGCTTTCCGAGACAGGTTCGATCGAGCCGTCGAGCGAGCCCGCGCCGGTCATCCGAGTGAGCCCAGCCGGCCCGCAACCGAGGTGTCCGCCACCGACGACCGGGAGGCAGCCGTGCTCGCTGCCGCAGCCGCCACCACGGTCGAGTTGGGCCTCACAACCGAGCCCTTCGACCGCTTCTTCGGGGCGATGGCGATGGACCTCGACACGACGCACTACGCAACGTGGGACGACCTGTGCGGCTACATGGAGGGCTCGGCCGCCGTCATCGGCGAGCTCATGCTCCCGGTGCTCAAGCCCCGCTCAGCCGCGGCCTTCGAGCCAGCCCGAGCCCTCGGCCTGGCCTTCCAACTGACCAACTTTCTGCGCGACGTCGGTGAAGACCTCGACCGAGGCCGGGTCTACCTCCCGCAGGACGACCTCGCCCGGTTCGGCGCCGACCCCGCCCGCCGGGTCGCCGACCAGCCGTGGCGCGAGTTCCTCGCCTTCCAGATCGCCCGCAACCGGGAGCTGTATGCCGTGGCCGACACCGGCATACCCCATCTGCCGCCGCGATCGGCCAGGTGCGTCGCCACCGCGCGGCGGCTGTATTCGGGGATCCTGGACCGCATCGAGGCCGCCAACTACGACGTCTTCTCGGCGCGCGCCCGGGTGCCGACCTGGCGCAAAGCGGCCACGGCAGCAACGATTTTCGTGACGGGAGCAGGGACGGCACAGCGATGAGCCTCAAGGAGACGGTGTTGGCCCAGGTGCGGGCGCGCTCGCCGCTGCGGGTCATGCCCGAGCCGCCGCTGCCCGCGCTGACCCCGACCTGGGCCGATGCCTCGGTGCGCCGGATCTCGGCCGCCCTCGATCGGGCCCAGCAGCGCGACGCCGGCGGCTGGTACGTCGTGGGGCGCAGCGGCGATGTGCCGAGCGGCGAGTCGATCACCCGCCTCATCGCCGGGCGCGAGGTCGCGCTCTGGCGCGCCGCTGACGGCCGGCTGCATGCCGGGCCGGGGGCGTGTCCGCACATGGGCGCCCTGCTGGAGCGTTGCCCGGTCGCCGGCGACACGGTGCTGTGCCGGTGGCACGGAATGGCGCTGGGGGAGGGCCGACACGGCTATCGCGAGCACCCGGCATACGACGACGGGGTGCTCGCCTGGGTGCAGCTACCCACCGACGGTGAGACGCCCGCGTCCGGCCCGCGCCTGCCGCAGCGGCCCGACCCCGAGACCGCGATCGCCGCGGTCTACGTCGGGCGGATGCGCTGCGAACCCGCCGATGTCATCGCCAACCGCCTCGACCCGTGGCACGGCGCGTGGTTCCACCCCTATGCCTTCTCGCACCTCACCGTCGACGAATCTGCCTCTGACGCAGACCGATTGGTGCTCGACGTCACCTTCCGGCTGGGGCGGACCTTCGGCGTGCCGGTCCGCGCGTCCTTCGAGACTCCTGACAGCCGCACGATCGTCATGACCATCCTCGACGGCGAAGGCACCGGCTCCGTCGTCGAGACTCACGCGACGCCGCTGGGCACCGACCGCGACGGCGCCGCGATCACCGTGCTCACCGAGGCGACCATCGCCACGTCCGAGCGGCTCGGGTTCCGGCTGCTGCGGCCGGCCGCGCGGCTGGTGCGCCCGCTCGTCGTGCGCACCGCGGCGGGTCTGTGGCGCGACGACCAGGACTACGCCGAACGCCGGTATGCCGTGCGCCGCGGCGAGCTCGGCTCCGGCAAGGATCGTCGTGGCTGACCGCTATCAATACCTCGTCCTCATGGCCGCGTGCGTGCTCATCACGCTGCCGCTGGAGTTCGTGCTGCGCGCGCGGATCTACCGCCGACCGCGCCGCTACCTCGCGGCGCTGCTGCCGGT
>JAKPEG010000145.1 GCA_029552065.1 Actinomycetes bacterium | reverse complement strand
CGGCCTGCTCCTGTCCCTGGCCCTCGTGACCTCCTCGGTGGCCGTCGTCGCGGGCTTCGTCCACGTCCATCGAGTCACCGACCTGGTGCTCCCCGCCCTCGCCGGCATCGTCGCGCAGACCGAGCGGGTCGAGGAGGGCGTCAAGGCCCGCCCGATCGCCACGACGGGAGTCGCCGAGATCGACGCCCTGTCGGCGGCCATGACGCGGGGGACACGGGTCGCCGCCAAGCGGCTCGCGGCCGAGCGCGACTTCGCGGCGGACGCCTCGCACCAGCTCCGCACCCCCCTCACGGCGCTCCTCATGCGCCTGGAGGAGATCGCCTCGACCCGCGACCTGGCCGTCGTGGAGGAGGAGTGCCACATCGCCATCGCGCAGGTGGAGCGGCTCAGTGGCGTCGTCGACGACCTCCTCGCGCGCAGCCGCAGCGGCAGCGAGGGGGCCTCGAGCATCTCGCTGGACTCGGTCCTGGCCTCGTTGCAGCGCGAGTGGCAGCCGGCCTTCGCGGCGGCCCGGAGGACGATCAGGGTCAGTGGCGACCGCGGCCTGCGGGTGCACTCGGAGCCGGGCACGCTCGCCCAGATCTTCTCCACCCTCTTCGAGAACTCACTCGCCCACGGCGCGGGCACCACGACGGTCGCGGCCCGACGGTCGGGCCCGTCGGTCGTCATCGAGGTCTTCGACGAGGGGGAAGGCATCTCGCCCGCACTCGCACCCCACGTCTTCGAGCGCTCCGTCTCCTCCTCCGGCAGCGGGCTCGGCCTGGCCGTCGCCCGGGACCTGGCTGCCTCGCACGGTGGGCGCCTCGAGCTGGTGTCCACGGCGGGAGCCCGGTTCGCGCTCTTCCTCTCCGGCGGAGGGCAGTGACGGCGGCGCGTCAGCTGTCGCTGCGGTCGCGGGGCTCGCCGGCGAAGACGAAGGTGCGATAGGCCCAGAAGCGCAGGATCGTCCCCAGGACGATGCCGATGAGCTTGGAGGCATTGTCCGCTGCGAGGCTCTGGAACTGGAGCACGTAGTGGCT
>JAKPEG010000140.1 GCA_029552065.1 Actinomycetes bacterium | reverse complement strand
CAGGCTGCCCAGGACGATCCCGTCGGCGGTGAGGGGGGCCTTGCGGGCGAGCTTGCGCAGGTCGCGCCAGGGTTGACCGATGCCGGAACCGACCCGCCCCTCGAGCCGGGCCCGCACCTGGCGGGTGACGCCGACGACGAGAGGGGCCAACGCGGTCACGGCGATGACCTGCACGAGCACGCCGATGCCGGCCAGGAGGGCGGCGTTCACCGGAGCACCCCGACGAGCACGAGGAGCAACGCAATGAAGGAGAAGCCCAGGTAGCGGTGGATGCTGCCGTTCTGCACCGCTCGTGCGGCATCGCCCAGCCGGCTGAGGGCGCGCACGACGGGTGCGTAGACCCGGACCTCGACGATGTCGACGAGCTGCTGGCTGTAGGCCATGGCGCGCACGGTGTAGCGGGATTCCTCGGCGTGGCTCACGGTGACGTCCCGGGAGGGGGAGAGGGCGTCGTCGAAGACGCGCACGAGCGGCTCGGCATAGGAGGTCGCGGTGTACTGCATCCGGGGGCTCGTACGCACGCCGCCGCAACCCCAGCCGAGCTCCACGTGCTGCCTCGGTGCGCGCCGGGCCAGCGCCAGGGTGACGAGGACGATCGGCGCGGTGAGGACGAGGGAGAGCAGGGTGAGCGAGCCCGGGTCGAGCAACGCCGCGACACCCGGGAGGGTGAGCCCGGTCGTCGTCTCGGCGGTGGCACTGCCGGCCCCGGCCCCCGCCACACCCGCGGGCAGCACCCGGGCGAACAGCCGCAGGACCGGCCCCGGGAGCAGGCCGACCGCAAGGACGGCGACGGCGGCGACGAGCATCGCCAGCCGCATCGTCGGCGAGACCTCGGTGGCGGCCTCGACTGCCCGGGTTCGAGGGCGGGCGAGCGTGGCGATCCCGAAGGCCTTGGTGAAGGTGAGCAGTGCCAGCCCGGCCGTGAGGGCGACCACGCCCATGAGCAGCGGGAGCAGCGCTGTCGTGAGCCGATCGGTGCCGGCGTCGGCGTGGATGAGGGTCTGCAGCAAGGCCCATTCGGCGACGAAGCCGGACGTGACCGGCAGTGCCGCAGCCGCGAGGCAGCCGACACCGAGCGCGGCGGTCGTCAGCGGCATACGCACGGCGAGGCCGCCCATCCGGTCCAGGTCGCGCTCGCCGGTGGCGTGCAGGATCGACCCGGCGCCGAGGAAGAGCGTGGTCTTGAAGGCGGCGTGGCTCACGGTGAGCAACAGTGCGGCGGCGAGCGCGGTGGCGGAGACCCCGGGGCGGCTGTCGGCGGTGAGCATGGCGACGGCGACCGCGATGAGGATGAGCCCGACGTTCTCACTTGTCGAATAGGCGAGCAGGCGCTTGAGGTCGCTGGCCACGGAGGCCTGCAGGATGCCGTAGATCGCGCTCGGCACGCCCAGCGCGAGCACGACGAGCGCCCACCACGCCGGACCGGCGGTCAACAGCCAGGTGGTGAGCAGGAGGACCCCGAAGATCCCCATCTTCACCATCGCCGCGCTCATGAGTGCCGAGACGTGCGAGGGAGCCTCCGGATGGGCCCGGGGGAGCCACACGTGGAGCGGGACCGCGCCGGCCTTGGTCGCGAAGCCGAGCACCGCGAGGACGAAGCCCAGCGAGGCGGTCGAGTCCGGCAGCGAAGCGTGCGCGATCGCAACGAAGGATGTCGACCCGGCGCCTGCCGCGAGGACCGACAGCCCGGCCGCGACGAGCAGGAAGCTCAGGTGGGTCATCACGGCATACCAGAGGCCTGCGGGGCGCACGCTGGGACGCTCGGCGTGGCCGGTCAGCACGAGGACCGTGGACCCGATCGCCATGAGTTCCCAGGCGACGAGCAGGGATACGACGTCGGCGGACGCCGGGACGAGCTGCAGGCCTAGGACGAAGACGGCCAGCGCCGCCCACGCCGTGCGCGAGGCGGCGGCGCCGTGGGCGTAGCCGATGCCGTAGAGCGCGGCGACGAGTGTGACCGCACCGGCGAGCAGGGTGAACGCACCGCCCAGCGGGTATGCCGTCCACCCGGCGGTCAGCCCGTCGATCGGCGTCGCGAGCGTGACGCTCTTGTCGGAACCGGTGAGGCCGGCGATGCCGGTGAGGCATCCCGCGGTGGCGAGCAGCATCGTGAACATCCCGGCCACGACGTTGCGCGCTCGGCTGCGCGCGGACGGTATGGCGAGGCATGCGAGGATCGTGGCTGCAGCACAGAGGAATTGGCCGAGCAGACCGGTGACGAACAGACTCACCGGCCGGTCACCTCACGCAGGGCGGCGACGATCGCGCCGGGTTCGGGCGGGCAGCCGGGCACCTGCAGGTCGACCTCGACGACGTCGCCCACCGAGCCGCGGACGCCGAAGCCGGCGCGGAAGACCCCGCAGTCGCGGGCGCAGTCGCCGACGGCCAGCACGAGCCGCGGCTCGGGTGTCGCCTCGACGGTGCGGCGCAGCGGCTCGGCCATGTTGTGCGTGACCACGCCGGTGACCAGGACGACGTCGGCGTGCCGGGGTGAGGCCACGAGTCGGGCGCCGTAGCGCTCGGCGTCGTAGACGGGCCCGAAGGCGGCACCGACCTCGATCTCGCAGCCGTTGCACGAGCCGGCGTCGACGTGGCGGATCTGGACGCTGCCGCCGAAGGCGTGCGCTGCTGCGGTCACGCGGTCGGACCGCACTGCCTCCGACGGGGCAAGCGTCCCGTCGCCCGAGGCGACCTGCGGCACGCGTGAGGGCGGGGGCTCGGCGATCCGTCCCAGTGTCCGAATCCGGCGAACCAGATGCGTCGGGTTCACGTGGCCCCCGGCACGTCGGCGTCGAGTGAGTCCTCGAGGGCGCGTCCCTCGGCGACGATCTCGCGGAGCAGACCGCGCGCGGCGGCGAGCATCTGCGCGGTCTGGGTGCCCACGAGCGAGTAGCAGACCTGACCTCCGGTCCGCTGCTGTCGTACGAGGCCGGTGCGACGGAGCACGGCCAGGTGTCGGGACAGCCCGCTCTGTTCGACCTCGATTTGCTCGAGCAACTCGTGCACGGCATGGTCGCGCTCGACGAGCAGCTCGAGCACCCGGATCCGCACGGGGTGGCCGAGCGAGCGGAAGAGCTCGGCCTTGGCCTCGTAGACGGGGCGCCCATTCACGGTCATGCGCACATGCGAAGAGTCGCATATCGATCCGGGGAGGATCAACTCGCGACCTCACAGGGAACCTGTCAGCCGGCGAAGACCGGGCGGATGCGCTCACGTGCGCGGACCAGGTGGTCGGTCATCGTCGCAGCGGCAGCCTCGGCGTCCCCCTCCTGCAGGGCAGTCGCGATGCGTTGGTGCTCGGTCCACACGTCCAACTCGTCGCCGTGGGGCGGGTGCAAGCGATAGAGGTGCACGTGGAAGTGCGTGCGGTCGAACCAGTCGGTGAGGGTCGGATTGTGGGAGGCGCGGGCGATTGCCGAGTGGAACTGCTCGTCGAGCTGAGCGATGCGCTTGTAGTCGGCGTAGCCGGGGCCGCCAGCGGCCGAGATCGGCTCGACGCAGGACTGGATCGCGGCGAGTTCCTGCGCGGTGTGTCGGTCGGCTGCCAGCCGCGCCACGGCCGGCTCGAGGATGATCCGCGCCTCCCAGAGCCGTTCGAAGCCCTCGTGGTCGAGCCGGTCGGCCACGGCATACCCGACGAGCGGCGTCTTGGTGACCAGGCCCTCGCGCTCGAGCGCTGCCATGGCCTCGCGGATGGGGGTGGGGGAGACGCCCAGTTCGCGCCCCAATGCCTCCATGTTGAGCTTGACCCCCGCGGGGAGCTCGTTGTCCATGAGGCGCGCCTTGAGGATGTCGTAGGCACCCTCCACGAGGGTCTGTCGGGAGAGCGGACGACTCTGCACGCGGTCCATCGGGCTCATGCGTCCCCTCGAGTAGTTGCCTGCGTGGAAGCCTGGACCGCTTCTGGCCTAGACCGCAGGGCATGTTTCATACAGGATATAGGATCAGACCTATGAGCGCGACCGGAAAGGGTGACGGGTGAGCGCCTTCGCCCATGCGGAGCTCTACTTCGTCGATCTCACCCCGCCGGTCGTCCGCACCGACGCGATCCAGTCCTTCGTCAGCCAGGAGACGCCGATCCTCCGGCTCACCGACGCCGACGGAGCGACCGGGACGGGCAACACCTACACCATCGGTGCCGGCGGGTCCTCGATCGTCGCACTGCTCAACGACCACTTGCTGCCGCGGCTGCAGGGACGCGACCTCGAGGACATCGAGGCGATCGGGCACCACCTCACCCGGGCGGTCAATGCCCTCACCGTGGGTCCCGTCGTCGCGCTGGCCATGGCCGCGATCGACACTGCCCTGTGGGACCTGCGTTGCCGACGAACGGGTATGCCGTTGCACAAGGCCGTGGGCGGTGCGCGCAACGCCGTGCCCGTCTACACGACCGAGGGTGGCTGGCTGCACCTCGAGCCGCAGGCACTCGTCGACGACGCCCTCGCCTCGAAGGCGGCCGGATTCCAGGGGGCGAAGGTCAAGCTCGGCAAGCCGTCGATTCGTGCCGATGTCGACCGGCTCGCGGCCGTCCGTGAGGCGGTCGGGCCGGCCTGGCACCTCATGGTCGACGCCAACCAGGCCTTCCGGGTCGACGAGGTGATCCGGCGCGCGGCGGCATACGAGCAGGTGGGACTCACCTGGTTCGAGGAGCCCCTGCCGGCCGACCCCCCCCGTGGAGTAACCGCTTGACTGTGCACTTTTCGCGTGACTTGGACCTTGAGTTGCGGGATTACTGACCACTCAAGCGCTTACTCCAAGGAGGGGTGCAGCGCCACCGCGAGCCCGACCAAGGCGGCGGACTCCGTCGCCGAGACCCCAGTCGTGAGCTGGCCGTTGCCGACCGCCAATAGGACGGGGAGAGCCAACAGATCGCGTGCACCGTGGAGTTCACCGGGGCGAGCGAGCTCACGAGGTATGCCGCGGCGGCCACTCCCGAGGCCGGCCCGAGCGCCGCCCCCGGCAGCCGGTGAATGTCCCGGTGACGCAGTCCTCGCCAAACCTCGTCGGGTTCTTCGACGGCGTCGCCGGACCGGCGCCGGCCGAGCTGCCCGCCTCGGTGTGGCTCGACCCCGCGCTCGGCTGGCCGGGCGCGACGATGGCGGCCGTGCGGCTCATGCCCGTGGAGACCGCGAAGTCGGCGGTGCACCCCGAGGCGAGGGCGAGTATGCCGCCGCCACCGGCGAGCAGTCGGCGCCGGCTCAGTCGGTGCCCCGCATCTGCCCTGCCCCCATGGCGTTTCCAGCTGGCAGGTGCCCTCGTGCCGCCCCCAAGCGTCAGCGCTGGGTCACCTCGGCGAAGGCCTCCGCCGTCGTCGTCACCGCGCCGCTCACGTCGGGCAGCCGGGTGAACGAGGCCTGCATGTTGAGCACGGCGATCGACTGCTCGGGGCTGAACTCGGCGCCCCACGGACGCAGATCCCCGGTCGTGTGGGCGTCGCCCACGAGAGTCACCGGATAGCCGTGGTAGAGGGCCCCATAGAAGGTGTTACGGATGCAGGCGTCGCTCTGCGCACCGCACAGGACGAGCTCGCCGATCCCCAGGTCGGAGAGCCGTTGGGCGAGGTCGGTCCCCGCGAACGAGTCGCTGAAGGTCTTCTCGACGATCTGTTCGCCCTCGGCCGGCACCAACTCGGGGACGATCTCCCACCCGGGGGACCCGAGGGCCAGACCCTCGTCGGAGTGCCGCACCCAGACGACCGGCACGCCGGCGGTCCGGGCCGCCTCGACCAACCGGACGATGTTGCCGACCACCTCGTCGCGCTTGATCGACTCGCCCATCACGTCGTTCTGGACGTCGACCACGAGCAGGCCGCGTCGGATGTTGTTCGTGTTCGTCATGCGGCCACCCTAGGAGGTAATCCGGAAGTAATGCGTCCTCATCCGTCCGAGGCTCGAAACACTCCCGGGCAGCGTCACGGACCAAGAGGGATACCCGCCCAGCCCAGGACCGGGTGTGCCGCGGAGCCGGCTGAGCCTGCGCCACGCCTGACTGGGTCGCGGGGATTGCCGTCGGCCCACGGCGGTGGCATCGTCGTGCGATCGGCTCGTCGACAGGAGCGGACCATGCCCGACCCCACGCTGCAGCTGCTCGTCGGCACGACCAAGGGTGCCTTCATCATCGACGGCGCCCCCGACCGACGGGCCTGGTCGGTGCGCGGCCCCTATTGCGACGGATCTCCGATCAACCACATGATCGGCGACCCGGCCACCGGAACCATCTGGGCCGGCGGGGGCGGCGAGTGGTCGGGCGCGGGCGTCTGGCGCTCCGAGGACGGCGGCCACACGTGGACGCTCGCCAAGCTCACCACGGGACAGGCCGACGAATGGGCCGCCGCCGACCCGGGTTTCGCCGCGCAGATCGGTTGGACCGGCGAGCCGGCGCCCTTCGAGAAGCGCTTCGGTCAGGTCTGGTCGCTCGGCCGGATCGCCGACAAGCTGTATGCCGGCACGAAGCCCGCCCTGCTGCTGGTGAGCGACGACGACGGGCGGACCTGGTCGGAGGTCAAGGGGCTGAGCGACCACCCCTCGGCCGCCGAGTGGAACCCGGGCGCGGCCGGCCTCGTCCTGCACACGATCGTCGCCGACCCCGCCGACCCCGACGCGCTGTGGATCGGCATCTCCTCGGCCGGTGTCTTCGCCTCGACCGACGGTGGGGTGACCTGGGAGCGCCGCAACGACCTCGCCGACCCCGCGGCATACGCGCTGGGGAGCCAGCACCCGGCCGGGCCGCGGGACGGGCAGACCGGGCACTGCGTCCACCACCTCGAACTCGCACCAGGCGCCACGGGCGTGCTCTACCAGCAGAACCACTGGGGCACCTGGCGATCGGCAGACGGCGGGCGGACGTGGAGCGAGATCACCGCGGGCCTGCCGTCGACCTTCGGCTTCCCGCTGCTCGTCCACCCGCGCGACCCGCAGACGATCTGGACCCTGCCGCTCAACGGCGACATGGCCGGTCGCTTCCCGCCGGACGCCGCCGCCGCCGTGTGGCGGTCAAGCGACGGCGGCACCACCTGGGAGGCGCAGCGCGCCGGCCTGCCGCAGCAGTCGTGCTACTTCACGGTCCTGCGGCAGGGGATGTGCGGCGACCGTCTCGAGCCGGCGGGCGTCTACTTCGGGACCAACAGCGGGTCGGTGTTCGCGAGCCGCGACGAGGGACGGACGTGGGACGAGGTCGCCCGTCACCTGCCGACGATCCTCGCCGTCGAGGCGCTCTCGCGTCGCTGAGCGGACCGCTCCCGAGCGGCGGCGTAGCCTCCAATGATGGGTTCACGTCCGCTCCCTGCCGTTCTGCTCGTGCTCGTCATGGTCGCGCTCATCGTCGGGCTCGACATCGCCTTCTTCCGCGATCATGGCTGGGCCCGGTTGCTGCTCAACGTCGGCATCGTCTTGGTCTTCGGAGCCTTCTACCTGCGCTTCCTCCGCGAGTGAACCGATGGCTGTCCTCCTCGTGATGACGAGGGAATCCGTCGTGAGATGAGGTCAGATCGGCGATTTCCGGCAGAATGTTGGGCAATCGCCCACGGATACGAGATGATGCCGCGATGAGCGAGACCACCTCGTCTTGGCCCTCCCACGACCCCGCGACCCGGCGCTGGTTGCCGGCCCGCTCGACCGCGGTCGACCCGACGCGGGTCGAGACCCTGCTCGCGGCCGAATGGGAACGGTTCACGCGGCATACCCCGGAGTCGGCCGAGCACAACGCGCGCGCGAGCAAAACGCTGCCGCTCGGGGTGACCTCGTCCTTCCAGCACTGGGACCCCTACCCGATCTCGGTCGTCTCGGCCCGCGGGGCGCACGTGACCGACGTCGACGGACGGCGCCTGCTCGACCTGTCGATGGGCTTCGGGGCGATGATGGTCGGGCACCTCAACCCGGTCGTCGTCGACCGGGTCCGGCATGCCCTCGACGAGGTGGGCACCCTCTTCGTCACCCCGTCACCGACGGCCACCGAGGTCGCCGAGCGCTTCCAGGAGCGCTTCCACCTCGACCTGTTGCGGTTCACCCGGTCGGGCACCGAATCGCTCATGTATGCCGTGCGGGTCGCCCGCGCCTACACCGGACGCAAGGCGATCGTGAAGATCGAGGGTGGCTACCACGGCGGCTACGACGCCCTGCAGGTGTCGGTGAAGCCGCCGCTGGCCGAGATCGGGCCGGCCGACAACCCGATCCCGCACGTGCCGCACGACGCCGAGCCGGGCACGGTCTACGTCGTGCCCTTCAACGACCTCGGCCAGCTCGAGCGAGTGCTCGGCGAGCACGGCCGCGAGATCGCGGCCCTCGTCATGGAGCCGGTCGTCGAGAACCTCGCCATCGTCGTCCCCGACGAGGGCTACCTCGCCGGCGTGCGTGCGCTGTGCGACGCGCACGGGGTCGTCCTCGTCTTCGACGAGGTGAAGACCGGGCTCACCGCGGGGTATGCCGGTGCCTCCCAACGCCTCGGCGTGCGCCCCGACCTCGTCACCCTCGCGAAGAGCATCGGCGGCGGGCTGCCACTCGCCGCGTTCGGTGGGCGGGCCGAGGTGATGGAGGTCGTCGTCGACGGCCGGATGCACCACTTCGGCA
This sequence comes from Actinomycetes bacterium, assembly GCA_029552065.1. Classification (GTDB taxonomy): domain Bacteria; phylum Actinomycetota; class Actinomycetes; order Actinomycetales; family Dermatophilaceae; genus Phosphoribacter. Next base: position 5,597 of record JAKPEG010000140.1, on the reverse strand, counting down.
CCTACAACGGCAACCCGCTGGTCATGGCGGCGGCCGGTGCGGTCCACGAGGTCTGCACCCACGAGGCACTCGAGCGCGCCGAGGGGATCAACGTCGGCACCCTCGATCGGATCGACGAGGTCATCACCGAGTTCGAGTTGCCGGCGCACACCGTCGGGATGGGCATCAAGGGGTGTATCACGTGGTCGCCGACCCCGGTGCGCAACTACCGCGACTACAAGGCGACCGACTTCCGGCTCGCCGAGCTGTCGTGGCTGTGGGGAGTCAACCGGCAGATCCTCACCCCGCCCGGGCTCGACGAGCAGTGGCTGGTGTCGCTCGCGCACACCGACGAGGACATGGCGGCGCTCGTCGCCGACTTCCGCGAGCTCGCGACGGCGCTGCGCGCCTGACCTTGCTGCGCGCCTAGCCTCACGGCGCTCGGCGCACCCGGGGCGCGGCATACGCACCGTCGGTGCGGATCGTGCGTCAGGTGGAGAGTATGCCGCGCTCCCCGAGCCGATGCAGTCGAGGGCCAGCTGGGCGAGGTGGCCTGCCGGTGGGTCACCGCCACCTCTACCATCGGCGACATGGCCAGGCGTCCCGTCCCGTTATTCCTGCGCGCCCTGCGCTCCACCCTGGGGGACTCTCAAGGACGAGCCGTCACTTGGGTGTTGGCGCTTCAGCTCTTCGGCGGCGTGCTCTTCTATCGGTTCGTCGAGCATTGGAGCTGGCTCGACTGCCTCTACTTCGCGGTGTGCACCCTCACCACCGTGGGCTACGGCGATCTCACCCCGACGACCGACGCGTCGAAGATCTTCACCATGGTCTTCCTTATCTCCGGCATGGGCATCCTCGGAGCGTTCGTCGCGCTGCTCGGGGAGCAAGCCCTGCGCGAGTACGACCGTGAGCCCAAGTCCTGAGGCTCGGCGAGCACTCGCTCATGCAGAGCTTACGGAGCGCTCACGGATACTGCGGTCGCCCGCCCTGCCAACCGACGGGGTAGCGCACGCACGGTCCCGTCGTCGCATCCGTGACACCGGCGGCATAGCACTCCGGCATCGCGTATATGCCGTAGGGGTCGACGAAGTAGAACTGCCCGTCGCTGTCCCGGCGGGTCCAGAAGATGTGCAGATGAGTGTTGGGGCCACCGCTGCCCTTCATGCCGCCCGGGCCGGTGTTGCCGGCCCAGGCGATGACCTGACCACGGGAGACCTGGTCGCCCACGGCGACCGGGATGGTCTGCGCGTTCGTGCCCCACTGGTCGGCATCGAGGTCGCGGGTCGCCGGATCCTGCGTGCAGCCCGTCTCCTCGAGATGCGTGCGGTATGCCGCGAGGGCCTCGTCGCCGATCCAGCTCGCCGTCATCGTCTGGGTCCACGCGGCGTCGGCGTCATGGTCCGCTCCGTCGCGCAGGTGCATGTAGATCGTCCGATAGGCATCGGCGACCCCACCGACGTCGTGGCTGAGGATGACCGTGTTGCCCGACCACTGGTCCCAGCCCACGTGGAGCACCCGGCCCGCTGCGCTGGCCCGCACCTGGAAGGTCCCCGAGTCGTCGCGGGAGTAGTCACCGGCGTGATGCCAACCCCCGTTGCCGTAGCGCCAGATGCCACGGCGTTTCACCGCGGTGTCGCTGAAGGGGAGGGTGAGGAAGGCCTGCACGCCGGTGAGCACGCTCAGCCGCGCGAAGCGGCTCGCGCCGGACGTGTCCTGCACCGGCCAGTGGTAGATGTCCGCGTGCCCGGTCACCTGGTAGTTGTAGGTGTCCTTGGGCATGACCACCTGGTTGAGGCAGGCGCCCTGGCACGCGTGCTCGGCCCCGGCCGTGTCGACCAGGCGCAGGCCGGCGGCGGCATACTCCTGCCAGCGCGCGGTGAAGCTCTCCCAGTCGACCCCGGCCCAGAGCCCGTGGCCACCGCTGCCCGGCAGGTAGGCACCGACCCACATCCGGCGGCCGCCTTCTTTGAAGGTGTCGACGCTCACCAGGCGCAAGCCCTGGCCGGACAGCTCCTGCCACTTGGCCTCGAAGCTGGCCCACGGAGCGGCCCACAGGGCGTGCCCGCCGCTGCCGCTGCGGAAGACACCGGCATACTGCGGGCGACCGCCCACGACCGCCGCCGCGACGCTCACGAGCCGTAGGCCCTGGGCGGACAACTCCTTCCACTTGGCCTCGAAGCTCGCCCACGACGAGACCCACAGCGCATGCCCGCCGCCGCCGGCGAGGAAGGCACCGGCATACATGGCCGTGCCGTCGACGACGTAGACGGCGATGCTCACCAGCCGCAGGCCTTGCGCGGACAACTCCTTCCACTTGGCCTCGAAGCTGGCCCACGGCGACACCCAGAGTGCGTGCCCGCCGGACCCCGCGCGGTAGGTGCCGACGAACTGGGCCCGGCCGCCCACGACGGACACCGAGATGCTGTGCAGCCGTAGGCCGTTGGCCGAGAGCTCCTTCCACTTGGCCTCGAAGCTCGGCCATTCGGCAGCCCACAGGGCATGGCCGTCGTTTCCGGGAAGGAAGACGCCGGTGTATGCGCGTGCCATGCCGCTCCCCCTTCAGCCGGCCGCCGTGGCGGTGCGAGCGGCCTTCATCCGCTCGACCCGGGCCATCACCGACGCGACGAAGGCGCGGGCGTCGCCCCGGGTGCGGATCGCGGCATACTGCGCGTCGACGACGGCCCGCTCCTCGGGCGTCTGCGCATAGCTCTCGTACGCCGCCTTGCGGGTCGCCGCGAGGAAGCCCGGCAGGTTGCCGCTGTCGGAGACCGGAGCGGCGTCGTCGGCGAGTTGCGCGTCGAGGTCGACGGTGCGGCTCACCGTGGGTACCGGTCCGGGCAGCGTCGTCGGGCAGTCGGTGCGGGCCGTCGTGAGCGTGAGCAGGCCGCGTACGTCGCCCGCCGCCTGGTCACGGTTGGTGAGCGACGGGAAACCGAAGAGCCGCTCGAGGGTCGCCGGGACCGACGAGTGGTCGTAGACCGAGGTGTCGACGGTCCCGGCCGCGATGAGCGGGGACACGACGATCGTCGGCACGCGGACCCCGAGCAGGTCGAAGGTGAAACCCGACTCGTTGTAGGTCGAGCCGCTGCCGTCGCCGGGCGGGGGTGCCGCGACGGGTGGGACGTGGTCGAAGAAGCCGCCGTGCTCGTCGTAGGTGACGATGAGCAGGCTCGTGTCCCAGAGTGGCGAGTTGCGGATCGCCTCGTAGACCGCCTTGATCAGCCCCTCCCCGCCGAATACGTCGTCCATCGGGTGCTGCGACGAGCCGCCGGCGTAGGTGTTGCCGGTGATGTCGCCGTAGTTGGGTTCGATGAAGGTGTACTGGTAGGGGTAGGGGCCCTGCAGGTCGCTGGCGAAGTGGGTGAGCGAGTTGATGTCGAGCACCGTGACCCCCTTGAGCGCGCTCACCTGGGGGACCGCGCCGAACGCCGAGCCCTTCTTCGGGTCGTCGCTGTAGGCGTCGGTGTTGTCGTTGTAGATCCGCCACCGCAGCTTCGCGGCCGTGAGGGCGTCATAGATGCTCCCGTGCGGGAACGAAAATCCGTGCACGCTCTCCCACTCGATGATCTGCGCAGTCGTCGGACTGTGGTCGAGCCCGGCGGAAGAGGCCGCGTGGACGAACATCCGGTTGGGCCAGGTGGGTCCGGGCATCGAGCAGAACCAGTGGTCGCACACGGCGAAGGCCTGCGCGAGGGCATAGGTCGTCGGCAGCTGCGTCGGGGTGGCGAAGCCGAGCATGATGTCGCCGTAGTGGTTTGCGGTGGGGGGAGGGGTCCCCTCGTCGGTCGCCGTGGCGTAGTTGGTGACGAAGCCGTCCATCGTCAACGGCGGATACGGCCCACCCGACGGGTATGCCGCGCCAGCACCGGCCAGTTGCTCGACCACGTCGCCGAATTCGTGCCCCGGGTCGGCCGTCATCGTCGTCGGCGCAGGTGAGCCCACGGCATACGTGACGCCGTTGTAGCTGTTGGAGGTGCCGGGCGGGGGGACGTCGATGCCGGGCAGGCCGGACTGGCCGAGGATGTGGTCGAAGGAGCGATTCTCGAGCATGAGCACGAAGACGTTCCGGATGGGGGAGTAGTTGGACAGCCGGGTCACCCCGTCGGTGCATCCGCCGGAGGGGAGGTTGGTCTCGAACTTGCTCGTGCTCACCGTGAAGGTGATGTTCTGGCCGACGTCCTTGGTCTGCAGCTGACATTCCTTCCAGTGCGGGAAGGCCGAGGTGCCGGTGTTCTGGTAGATGCCCGGAGTGGACCCGTTCTGCACGGTGAGCGCCACCGACCACCAGTCGAGCACCCCCCAACTGCCGATGCCGGTCTCGAAGTGGACAAGGAGTGGGCCGACCGTCTGTCCCGGCTGGGCGGTCCAGGTGCCCGACTGGGTGCCGTTGGTGTCGTTCTGGTGGAGCAGGGTGATCTGTGCCGTTCCGTCGGTTTCGTTGGTGATGTATACGTTCGCGGTTCGTTGAGTGGCCATCTGTCCAGGGTGCGTTGCTACTCGCCGGTCGCCCATGGTCCGTCGGGGTGGTCGGGTGACTAGGCATCCGCGTGACGAGCCACCAGGCTCGTCGTCGTGACGAGGGCGAGGATGCCGACGATCACCCCGAGCGAGGCGAGAGTGGGGATCTGCGGCACCCAGGGCCACACGCCGTGGGCCCAGTGCAGGACGAGTTTCACCCCGATGACCACGAGGATTGCCGCGAGCCCGTAACCGAGGTGGCGCAGGGCCGAGAGCGCCCCGGCGACGACGAAGTAGAGCGCACGAAGCCCGAGCAGGGCGAAGGCGTTCGTCGCGAAGACGAGATAGGGGTCGCCGGTGATCCCGTAGACGGCGGGCACCGAGTCGACGGCGAAGACGACGTCGGTGGCGAGGATGGCCACGACGACGAGGGCGAGCGGGGTGAGCGCCCGCCGGCCGGCCTCGCGCACGGTGAACCGGGTGCCGGCATACCGCTCGGAGACTGGCGCGAGGCGGCGCAGCAACCGGACCGAGGCGAGCGAGCCGATGTCGACGGCGTGGTCGCCTGGCGAGCGGGCGTCGCGCCAGACCTTCACCGCGGTGAGCAGCAGGACGACGCCGAAGAGGAGGAAGGCCCAGGAGAAGCTCGCGATGAGCGCCGCGCCGACGGCGATGAAGACACCGCGCAGGACGAGCGCCCCGACCACGCCGATGAGCAGGACTCGTTGCTGCAGCTCGCGCGGCACGGCGAAGGCGGTGAGCAGGAGGAGGAAGACGAAGAGGTTGTCGACCGACAGCGACTTCTCCACGAGATAGCCGGTGAAGAACTCGAGCCCGATCTGGCCACCGCGGGTCTGCCACAGCCAGACGCCGAAGGCCACCGGAAGCGCGACGTAGAAGGCCGACCAGCCCAGCGCCTCGCGCATCGACACCTCGTGCGGTCGGCGGGTGAGCAGGAAGTCGACGAGGACGAGGCCGAGGATTACGGCGATGGTGCCGAGCCAGAGGCCGGGGGTGCCGACCGTCTCGGGTGCCTGCAAGGGCATGGATCTCCTCAGGATGACTCCTGAGGTCTCCTTCGTCGCGACCGGCGCGACCGGGGACCGGGAGCGTCGTGGGACGCTCGGGTTGACCGGACCCGACTGGGAAGTACTCCCCTC
>JAKPEG010000131.1 GCA_029552065.1 Actinomycetes bacterium | reverse complement strand
GCCCGGAGACACGACCATCCGGGATCGCGCCGACGAGCTCGTCCGGGGAAGCCCGGCCGCAGATCGACTGAGACCGCTCGCTGAGGTCGCCATCGAGGTCACCGGCTACGACGTCGGGATCCACACGCTGGCCCAATGGCTGAGCGGCAACTACACCGTCGAGCGGGTCAGGGCCGGCTGCGCCTTCGCGGTGCAGAAGTACGTCGGCCAGTGCGTGCCCGAGGGGGTCGTGATCAACACCGCGAGCCGATGGATGCAGCGGGCCAGGCCGGATGAGTACCCCCAGGCACGCGCGCCGCTCGCCATCGTGCCGCCCCCGCCGGCAGCCCCGGAGCGCGTGCGCACCCCGGAGGAACAGGCCGAGATCATGCGCCAGTTCGACGAGCTCACCATGCGGCTGAGCGAGCCCGATCCGGCGGCCAAGACCGCATCGGCCCGGGGCCGGTGATCCGTGTCGTCTGCCGTCAACGCCGAGTTCGCGGTCATCGGCGCGCCGTTCATCGACCCGAGCGTGGTCGACAAGCTTGCCGAGATCGTGACCCCGGGCGACTTCGAGGACCCGCAGCGCGCCGAGGTCTGGGCGTCCATCGTCGAGCTCGCCGACGGTCGCAACGGGATCAGCGCGGTCACCGTCGCGTCGCACATCATGTCGCGCCGCAGCGGGGCCCTGCGGCGGGGGCTGCTGGAGAGCGACCAGGAGGTGCTCGAATTCGTGATCGCCGCCGGGGACAACGTGCTCACGGCGGTCGGCAGCGAGTGGCACGCGGCCATCGTGGCCGGCGCGGCCAAGCTGAGGCGATTTCAGACGGAGGCGACCAAGGTCGCGGCGGCATCCGCAGGCGCGGACCCGGCCGAGGCGATGCGCTTCATCGAGTCCTCGCTCGACCGCATGTCCGCCCCGTTCGAGGCGGCGCGCCAGCAGGTCGACATCAGTGGCAAGTCGGTGCTCAAGGCCCTCAGCGACCGCGTGAGGACCCTCTGCCAAGGTGAGGGTGAGCTGCGCGGCCCGACCACGGGGCTCGCCGACCTCGACAACATCGTCGCCGAGATGCAGCCCGGGAAGACCTGGATCCTCGGCGGAAACTCGGGCCACGGGAAAACCGCATTCACCTGCCATCTGGCCCAGGCCGCGTGCCGGCAGAAGACGCGCACCCTGATCGTCTCCCTGGCCGACGTCGACGCGGAGCAGATCATGGCCCGCATGGTCGCGGCCGAGTCGCGGCTGCCCTACGGCAAGATCGAACGGGGGCACCTCACGCTCGACGAGCAGTCGACGTTCGTGTTCGGCGCGTGCCGCGCTTTCGAGTGGGTCGAGAACCTCGACATCTGGCGTGCCTCGAGCGCCACCGTGGCCCAGATCGCCCGGCGCGTCCGGGCTGCCAGGCGGGCGGGCAGGCCCTACGGCGTCGTGATCATCGACTACGGGCAAAAGCTCAAGTCGACGCAGCGCCACGCGAACCGAGAGCAGGCGGTCGCCGAGGTCGCCGACGCCGCCACCGAGATGTTCATCGACGAGCAGGTTTGCGGCGTCGTGCCGCTCCAGTTCAACCGCGAGAACCAGAAGCGGCCCGGGGGCCGCCCGGCGATCTCGGACCTCCGCGAGTCGGCGCAGTGGGAGCACAACGCCGACGTCGGGCTCCTGCTGTTCCGGCCCTGCAAGTTCGACGACTCGGCCCCGGCCAACGTCGCCCACATCATCGTCGCCAAGAACCGGGGTGGCACCCCCGGCGAGGCGAAGGTGCTCTACGAGCCCGCCGAGAATCGGTGGGCCAACCTCACGGCGAGGCAATACCCATGACCCCGGAGCGAGACATCTTCGACCCCGACGAGATGGACGCCCTTGAGATCCTGCACGCGGCCCGCGTCGAGATCGGGCGGCGCCTGGCCGCAGCGTTCCGCTCAAGCGACGTCGGCGAGGTGGAGCGCCATCGCCGGCAGATGCGGCAGGCCTCGGACGCGACGCTCGCGATCCAGGCCCGGCGTATGGGCGCCACGGCGACGCAGCGCGAGGGGCTGGCGGCATGACCATTTCCGAAGCCCTGGTCGAGCTGCTCGAAGACGACGCCGCGCGCGCCGGGATGCTGGCGATGGTCTACAACGGCCGCGCCGTTGTCCGCCGTGGGCAACACCGCGTCTGGGAGATGTCCGAGAACGGCCGCACGGTCTGGTGGCAGCCTGA
>JAKPEG010000120.1 GCA_029552065.1 Actinomycetes bacterium | reverse complement strand
CGGGCACGTCCGCCGGCGAGCACCCGGGCCCCGTGGTGGACCGCGTCGCGGACGTGCTCGTCGACCGTCTGCAGCTGCTCGGCGGAGATGAGCGAACCCATGTCGATGCCCCATTCGTGGCCCGCGCCCAGGCGCATCGCCTTGGTGCGGGCGACGAACTTCTCGACGAATTCGTCGTGTACCTCGGAGGCGACATAGAGCCGCTCGGTCGACACGCAGAGCTGCCCGCCGTTGGAGAACGCCGCCCGAACGGCACCCTCGGCCGCCCGGTCGAGGTCGGCGTCGCGCAGGACGAGGATGGGGTTCTTGCCGCCCAGCTCGAGCGAGCAGCCGATGAGCCGTTCGGCGCACTGCCTGGCGATGACCTTGCCGGTCGCCGTGGAGCCGGTGAAGCAGACGTAGTCGGCCTGCTCGATCATCGGCCCGCCGAGCACTCGGCCCTGACCGGCGACCATCTGCCACAGCCCGACGGGCAGCCCGGCCGCCTCGAGCAGCTCGAGCCCGAGCAGCGCGCTCAGCGGGGTGTGGTGGTCGGGCTTGGAGACGACGCCGTTGCCTGCGGCGATCGCGGCGATACCGTCGGCGAGCGCCATGGTGAACGGATAGTTCCACGGCGAGATGATCGCGACGACGCCCTTGGGCAGCCGGTGCTCCTCGATCTGGGTGAGGAAGGGCACGACCCCGTCGCGGCGCTTGGGTTCGAGGTGGCGCTTGAGGGTGCGCGCATAGTAGCGGGCGGTGAGCGCGACGTGCAGCGGCTCGTCGAAGGCGTGGATCCGCGCCTTACCCGACTCCCAGCAGATGAGATCCATGATCTCCTCGCGCCGGTCGAGGATGAGGTCGTGCAGCCGCAGGAGCACGGCGGATCGCTCGGCGTAGCTCGTCTTGGCCCAGCTGCGGGCGACCTCGCGGGCACCGAGGAAGGCCGCGGCGACGTCGGTCGGGGTCGACATCGGCACCTGTCCCAGCGGCTGACCGGTGGCCGGGGCGCTCACCATGCTCGAGCGCCCGGAGGTCGCGACGAGCCGCGAGGTGAGGCGACGGACGAAGGTCTGGTCGAGCGCATAGGTCGCGCTCACGTCGTGCTCGGGGTCGAGCGGCCCGACGGGTCGCGGAGCCTTGGGGTTCTTCGCCTGGCGCGCAGTCATAGCACAAGGGTATGGATCCCGACAATGGCGGAGCCCAGGCGTGACGACGGTCACCTACCCGATTTCCGGGACCTGTGGCCATAGCGGGCGACCCGGGTGACCGGTCAGACTCGGTCACCGTAAGCCTGCGCGCACGGCATACCTCTCGTATGCCGCGCGCGGACCCGTGCATGGAGGAAGGCCGTCACGCCCATGGGTGACCAGATCGCAGCATCCGACCTCACCTGGCTGCTCATGGACCGCCCCAACAACCTCATGAACGTCAACGGGTTGCTCGGCTTCGACGAGCTGCCGGACTTCGAGGAGTTCCGGGCCGCCCTCATGGACCGGATGGTGAGCAAGTACCGCCTGCTCAGCCAGGTGCCGGTCCAGCACGACGGGCACTGGTACTGGGAGGACGACAAGGACTTCGACATCTCCCGGCACGTGCGGCGGGTCATCCTGCCCGACCACGAGGAGGCCACCCTCCGGGCGCACGTGTCCGCGCTCTTCGCCGAGCCCTTCGACCGCACCCATCCGCTGTGGGAGTTCCAGATGATCTCCGGGCCGCCGGACGAGGCGCCGGGAGGGGTGATCCTCAACCGGTTCCACCACGGCATGGCCGACGGGATCCGGCTCGTCCAGATGATCATCGGTTCGTGCGACTCGGCGGTCGGGACCACCCCGCCGAAGGTCGGTCGCAACGCCGACGGCGACCACCACCACCCGCTCGAGCGGGTCCTGCACTTCGCCGAACATTCGGTGACCGACACCCTCGACTACGTCTTGCATGCGAGCGAGGCCGTCGCCAAGGCGGGCCGGCTGCTCGTGGCGACGACGAATCCGTTCAACCTCGGCCATCAGGTGGAGGCCGCCGTCGACTACGCCCGGCACCCGGTGAAGCTCATCGACGCGCTCACCTCGGTGGCGTCGGAGGACAACGAGACCTCGAACTCCTGGCGTGAGATCGGCCGACTGCTGCTGTCCGAGAAGGCCGATTCGGGCGCGTGGGCCGGACATCCGGGAGGGGAGAAGGGCGTGGCGTGGATCGAGGGGATCCCCCTCGACGGTCTGCGCAAGGCCGCGAAGCACTATGGCGGCACGCTCAACGACGTGCTGATGGCAACGGTCTCGCTCGCCCTCACCGACTACCTCAGGGAGCGCGGGGTGGCCGAGATCCACGACCTCTCGTGGATGATGCCCGTGTCGCTCCAACCGGTCGACGACAGCCTGCCGGCGACCCTCGGCAACCACTTCGTCGTCGTCCTGTTGTCGATGCCGCTGGGGATCGACGATCCCGCCGCGCTCATCGAGGAGATGCACCACCGCACGACCCGGCTGAAGAACAGCGCCGAGCCGGCCATCGCCTTCGGCATGCAGCGGGTGATCGCCGAGGCCCCCTCCGCCGTGGCGCGTCGGGTCACCGACTTCTTCTCGAACAAGACCATCGGTCAACTGAGCAACGTGCCCGGGCCGCAGGTGACCCTGAAGATGGTCGGCAAGCCGATCCGTTCCATGCTCGGCTGGGTGCCCACGTCGGGTGACCAGCCGTTGGGGATCTGCCTCATCAGCTACGCCGGCACGGTCAACGTGGGCGTCGCGACCGACGTGCGAATGATCCCCGACCCGATGCGGATCGCCGAGCTCGTCCGAGGTCACATCGAAGGGCTCGTGCAGTCCGCGCGCGCCGACGTCCGCTGAATCGTCCACAGGTGGTGGGTATGCCGCGCAACAAGAGACTCGTCGTCGTCAACGTCACACTCCAGGGCAAGGAGTGGGACTACGACAAGAAGGTGAGCTTTGCCGGGCGCGACTTCCGGCTCATCCGGGTCGGCACCGCCGGGGATATCAAGGCCGCCGAGGACCTCGTCTGGCAGTGGTCGCTCAAGGCCGACGCGATCGCCGTGAGCGGCGCCCGCGAGGCGCAGGCCTCCGGGCTCTACTTCGGCGACGTCGCCGACATCCACAAGGTGCGGGGCACGACCTCCCGGGTCCCGGTCCGCGACGGCTCCATGCTCGCCGACGTCCTGCAGGAATGGGCGATCCGGCACGTGCAGGCGGAGATGCCCGGCTACTTCAACAATGCCCGGGTGGTCGTCGTCGGCGGGACGATCCAGCAGCGGACGATCGCCGTGCTGCGCGAGTTCACCGCCAACATCGACTTCGAGGACCCTATGCAGCGGGTGGACGTGCCCACCTCGCTCAATGTCAACCCGGTGACCTCGGCGGCCGCCCAGGTCGGCATGTTCTCCTGGCGCAAGACGCCCGACCTGCTCAAGGAGGCCGCGCACCTGCCGGCCGGCTGGGTGAGCGACAAGCTGGCCCACCGCGCGGCCAAGGACGCCGACATCATGGTGGGGTCCTTCGCCGAGCTCATGCACTTCGGGCTGGAGGACCTCGCCGGCAAGACCGTCATCACCAACGCCGTGTCCGACGGCCGGCTGGCCGAACTCGCCAGCCGTGGCGTGAGCCTCGTCATCGACGGAACCCCTCGGCCCTTCCCCTTCGTCGCCGTCACCGCGATGTTCGAGGCGATGGCCGCGGCGATGGCCGAGGGTGACGAGGAGCTCGCGACCGACGACCTCATCGCGATGATCGAGTCGACGGGGATGACGCCCCGGCTACTGCGGCCCAACGGAGACGGTCGCAAGAGTCGGTTCGCCTTCGTCATCCACCCGCTGTCCACGCAGTACTTCAAGAACGTCGAGGCCCTGGGCAAGGTGGCGAGCCTGCCCGGGATGGGAGAGGTCGTCGAGAAGGCGATGGCCTACATCCCGCCGTTCGTCTACAGCCACGTCACGGGCATCACCTCGCCGACCGGTGCCGAGGCGGAGGGCTGGCTCATCTCCGTGGGCGGCACGCCCAAGGAGATGCTCGCCCACTCGCCCGAGTTCACCTACTCCCGGCTCCTGGACGCCGCCGATCTCGCCCAGAAGCTCGGTGCCCAGGTGATGGGCCTCGGGGCCTTTACCAAGGTCGTGGGCGACGCAGGGGTCACCGTGGCCAAGAAGGCCTCGATCCCCGTGACGACGGGAAACAGCTACAGCGCCTCCGGTGCGCTGTGGGCGGCCCACGCGGCGGTGCGCAAGCTCGGCATCGCCAAGGTCGACGACCACGGGATGATCCACGGCAAGGCGATGGTCGTCGGGGCGTCGGGCGCGATCGGTTCGGTCTGTGCCCGGTTGCTCGCGCTCGTGACCGACGAGTTGTGGCTCGTCTCGCCGGAGACCGCGAAACTTCTCGCGCTCAAGGAGGACATCCTGCGCGAGCATCCGCGGGCCCACGTCCACGTCGCCACGCGTCCCACCGCGGCCCTGCCGGAGATGGACCTCATCGTCACGGCCACCTCGGCCGCAGGCAACAAGGTGCTCGACATCATGAAGGTGAAGCCGGGATGCGTCATCACCGACGTCGCCCGGCCGCTGGACATGTCGGCGGAGGACGTCGCCAAGCGTCCCGACGTGCTCGTCATCGAGTCCGGCGAGATCGAGCTCCCCGGAGACGTCCACATGCGCAACATCGGGCTGCCCAAGGGAGTGGCCTACGCCTGCCTCGCGGAGACCGTCGTCCTGGCCCTCGAGGGCCGCTACGAGACCTTCACCGTGGGACGCAACATCGAGTGGCCCAAGGTGAGGGAGATCTACCAGCTGGGTCTCAAACACGGGATGAAACTGGCCACGATCTCCGGCGTGCGGGGGGTCTTCACCGACGAGGACTTCGACCGGGTCCGGGAGGCGGCCCTCGCCGCGCGGGCCGCCCTGGCGGCCGAGCAGGCTCCGGCACCCACGACCGCCCGGCGTGCCTCGGCCCCACGCACCGCCACCCGACGCACGGCGGCCGCCGGCAAGCCCGCCCCGGCACGGAGGTCGGCCCGGAAGGCGACGTAGACCACTCCCGGGCACGCCCCCGGAGCTCGCCGGAGGTGTGAGGATGGTGGGAGTTCCAACGGAGGAGTCACCGTGAAGTCTGTCCAGGGAAAGACGGTCCTCGTCACGGGCGCGGCCATGGGCATGGGCCGGCTGTTCGCCGAGCGGGCCATCGCGGAGGGCGCACGCGCGGTCGTGCTCTGGGACGTCAACGAGAAGGCGCTCGAGCGGACCGTCGAGGCTCTCTCCGGCGGTGCGACCGCCGTGACCGGCTACGTCGTCGACGTCTCGGACCTCGAAGCGATCCGGGCCAGTGCGGCCGCCGTCCAGGAAGATGTCGGTGTCGTCGAGGTCCTCGTGAACAACGCGGGCGTGGTCCGGGGCAACCGCTTCTTCTGGGAGTCCGACTCGGTCAAGGACACCAAGCTCACGGTCGAGGTCAACACCCTGGCCCCTATGTACGTCGCCCGCGAATTCCTCCCCGGCATGGTGGCCGCGAGCGGCGATTGCCGCCTGCTCAATCTCGCCTCCGCGGCAGGCCTCACCCCGAATCCGAGGATGGCGGCATACGCGGGGTCCAAGTGGGCCGTGATCGGCTGGTCCGACTCGGTGCGCCTGGAACTCAAGCAGGCCGGGGTCGACCACGTGCGGGTGACCACGGTGTGCCCCTACTACGTGAACACGGGCATGTTCGACGGTGCCAAGTCGGCGCCGCTGCTGCCGATCCTCGACCCGGGCGAGGTCGTCGACGAGGCCTGGCGCGCGATGTGCTCGGGCAGTTCGTTCGTCGTCCTCCCACGCACCGTGATGCTCAGCGAGGTGCTCAAGGGGATCGTGCCGATCGGGGTGCGCGACTTCATCTCCGACAACATCATCGGCGTCTACCACACGATGGAGGATTTCAAGGGCCGCAGCGAGGCGCAGGCCTGACCTGACCGGAACGAGGGAACGTGACCTTTCGCGCCCACCGTGTCCCCGTGTCCTACGGGGCCAGTCTCCTCGCCGAGGAGATCGTGCCGCCGCGCCCGGTCCCGCCGGGGGTGCCGACCGTCGTCCTCGCCCACGGATGGTGTCTCGACCACACGAGCTGGGTCCGGGTGATCGCCGGGCTGCTCGACCGCCGTGACGTGAAGATCGTCGTCTACGACCAGCGTGGGCACGGGAAGTCGTCGATGGGCGAGATCGAGGTGGCGAACGTGCGCATCCTCGGCGACGACCTCTTCGAGGTCATCCACGCGGCCGCCCCTCAGGGGCCGATCGTGCTCGCGGGGCATTCGATGGGCGGCATGTCGATCATGGCCTATGCCGGCCTTCACCACGACCACTTCGCGGAGCGCGTGCGTGGGGTCGTGCTCGCGTCGACCGCCTCGTCGATCGAGGGGCGCGACCCGATCCCGCTCGAAGGCCTGCTCATGGCGGTCGCCTCACGGGCACCCGGCATCCCGCCGAGGATCCTCGTGCCGCGGCTCGTCCAGGGCCGGCTCGTCTTCGGTTCGCGGGCCAATCGCGACGACATCAAACATGCGGTGAAGCAGATCCAACAGACGAAGATGCCGACGATCGGGCGCTTCTTCTACGCGCTCACCAGCCACGACGAGGCCGAGGCCCTCGCGCATTTCGTCGACGTGCCCACGCACATCATCGCCGGGGACGAGGACCGGCTCATACCGGTGCCCAACGCCCGGGCCCTCCTGCGCTACATCCCCGACGCCGACCTCACCGTCCTGCCCGGGGTCGGGCACATGACGACCTACGAGGCGGCCGGGCAGATCGCCGACGCGATCGACGCGCTCCTCGACACGGCGAGCTAGTCGAGACTCGAGCGCCACCGCCGCGGGCGGGACCCACGAGCCGGCCCGTGGACGGCTCGATCGCCACCGACTCGACGTGCCGCCACCGGCCTGGCCCGTACGGCGTGAATTGGGTCGCGTCAGGCGCGAACGCCCTGACCCGTGCGGGAGTCAGGGCGTTTGCGGGCCTCGGGAAGCGTGGGCGCGCCGCGGCATGCGGTCAAGTCGCCCAAGTCCGCGGCAGACTCGCGTTCGAAGCTTGGGTGCCGCGATCTACTATCGGGGGCCAGCCCCTCGACCGGCTCTTCGAGCCAACCGGCGTCGTTCGTCGATGAACCACGCGACGACAAATGCCTCGGCCAGGCACAGAAGAACTACTTGCCAGTTTGCGGTGTTGGGCGCCGCCAAACTTCCGGCCGCTCCCCAGATGATCGCGATTTGAAGCAGAGCGAATCCGAGAATGCGTAGTTTCGTCAAAGATTCTCTCCCTATTCAATACCTGCGACCGCAGCTGAAATATACGTCCTGAACCGCCCAACCCCAGGCTAGTCCGACGGCTGCCCACACGGCCCCACCGGTCGGTGGCCCAGCCAATATCAGGCCCACATTGGTGATGATTAGCCCTGCGTAGGATTTTGCGCAGCCGCCGTTATTGGGTTTCCGGTCGGATATGCGCGATGGCCGGGTGCGGCATCCGGGCCAAGATCAGGCCAAGATCCCTGTCCATCGGCACCGAGGGTCCGTCGGGCCTGAGCGCTACCAGCCGCGGGCGAGCCACTCCGGCAGGTGGGGGCGCTCGCGGCCGAGCGTCGTGTCGTCGCCGTGGCCCGGATAGACCCACGCGTCGTCGCCGTAGACGCCGAAGATCCGCTCCGTGACGTCGGCGTAGAGCTGCTCGAAGGACTGGCCGGGCATCTTCGTGTTGCCCACGCCGCCGGGGAAGAGCGAGTCGCCGGTGAGCAGGTGCGCGCCCCCTGCCGGGTCGACGTAGGCCAACGCGACCCCGCCCTCGGTGTGCCCCCGCAGGTGGACGACGTCGAGGGTGACCGCTCCCACCGTGACCCGGTCGCCGTGGAGGAGCCGGCGGTCGGGGGCCAGCGGCAGCGCCTCGGCGTCCTCCGTCCCGGCGAGGGTCGGCGCGCCGGCCCAGCCGGCGACTTCGACGAGCGCCCGGACGTGGTCGGGATGCCGGTGGGTGGTGAGGATCGCGGTAAGTCCGCCGGTGCCCTCGGCGACGAAGGCCCTCAATCGGTCCGCGTCGGCCGCCGCGTCGACGAGCAGCTGGTCACCGGTCGCGCGGCAGGTGAGCAGATAGGCGTTGTTGTCGTATTCGCCCACGCTGCACTTGCGGATGACGAGGTCACGCAGCTCGCGCACCTGCGACGGGCCTCCGGAGGTGACGTGACCGGCATACGGGCTCATCTCAGCCTCCTGCGGGGAGCGTGGGGAGGGGACCGTCGCTGCGCACCCCCGAGGTGAGCCCGCGGGCGAGCCAACCGAGCAGGGCGGCGCGCGAGCCCGAGACGTATGCCGTGTGGCCGGCCAGCGGCCATGACCCGCCGTCGTCGGCCTCGAGTTCGATCTCCGGGGCGAGGGCGGTCGCCCGGAGCAGGCGGATCTCGTGGTCGAGGAAGAGCTCCGTGAGGTCGGGGGAGAGGCGCTCGAAGCCGAAGCCGGCGTCGAGGTCGACGTGGTGGTAGACGACTTCGCGCAGCCGCAGGAAGCCGAGCATGCCGGCCCGGAAGGTCGGGCCGCCAGGGGTCCGCTCGACCCGGATGTCGGCGTGTTCGGCGCGCAACCGGACGAGCTGGGTGGCCAGGTCCGCGCTCGCGGACTCGAGGTCGGCGAGCAGCTCGGCGACCGGACGGTCGGCGCCGGCGGCGATGTCGTCCTCGCGCGCCTGGGAGCTGGGGTACATCGTCTCCCCGGTCCCGTCGACGGCCGCCCGGGCCAGCCGGGCGAGGCCGTCGGCGTTGCGGGCGAGGTGGGTGAGCACGTGCCCGCGCGTCCAGCCGGGGCACAGCGACGGCTCGCGCTGGTCGCCCTCGGCGAGCGTGTATGCCGTGCGCAGGAGGAGGTCGGTCGCCTGGGCGACGCGATGCGGCTCGGCGGTCATGCTCCGAAGGCTACCCGGGGCACGATCGGTTCTGCCCTGTCGGTGGGGCCACCTAGGCTGTCCTGCGTGCCACGTGCGTCCACCCGTCCCCCCACGAGCCCCCCTCCGGCGTCCGCGTCGAGGTCGGGCCATGACACCCTCGTCGTCCACGGCGCGCGTGAGCACAACCTCAAGGACATCTCGGTCGAGCTGCCCCGTGACAGCCTCATCGTCTTCACCGGCCTGTCCGGGTCGGGCAAGTCGAGCCTCGCCTTCGACACGATCTTCGCCGAGGGCCAGCGACGCTACGTCGAGTCGCTGTCCGCCTATGCCCGCCAGTTCCTCGGGCAGATGGACAAGCCCGACGTCGACTTCATCGAGGGCCTGTCCCCGGCCGTCTCGATCGACCAGAAGTCGACCAATCGCAACCCCCGCTCGACGGTCGGCACGATCACCGAGGTCTACGACTACCTCCGGTTGCTCTTCGCCCGGGTCGGCCGCCCGCACTGCCCGATCTGCGGCGAGCCGATCACCCGGCAGAGCCCCCAACAGATCGTCGACCGGCTGCTCGAGCTGCCCGAGCGCACCCGCTTCCAGCTGCTCGCCCCGGTCGTCCAGGGCCGCAAGGGGGAATACGTCGACCTCTTCGCCGAGCTGCAGACCAAGGGCTATGCGCGGGCCCGGGTCGACGGTCAGGTCGTCTCCCTCAGCGAGCCGCCCACCCTCGAGAAGCAGGTGAAGCACACGATCGAGGTGGTCGTCGACCGGCTCGTCGCCAAGGGCGACGATCCGGCCGCCACCCGGCGGCTCACCGACTCGGTCGAGACGGCACTCGCGCTCGCGGGCGGCATACTCCTCGTCGACTTCGTCGACCGCGAGGAGGAGGACCCCGAGCGCACCCGGCGGTTCAGCGAGCGGATGGCCTGCCCCAACGACCACCCGCTGGCCATCGACGAGATCGAGCCGCGGTCGTTCTCGTTCAACTCGCCGTTCGGCGCCTGTCCCACCTGCTCCGGACTCGGCACCGAGCTCGAGGTCGATCCCGAGCTCTGCGTGCCCGACGAGGACCTCTCGATCGCCCAAGGCGCGATCGTCCCCTGGGGGTCGACGTCCGGCTCGGCCGACTACTTCATGCGGGTCGTCCAGGCCCTCGGCGACGACCTCAAGTTCAGCCTCGACACCCCGTGGCGGGCACTGCCCGAGCGGGCCAAGGAAGCGCTGCTGCACGGGCAGAACTACAAGGTCCACGTCCGCTACCGCAACCGCTATGGCCGCGACCGGTCCTACACGACCGGCTTCGAGGGGGTGGTGCCGTTCGTCAAGCGGCGGCACAGCGAGACCGACTCCGACTGGAGCCGCGAACGCTACGAGGGCTACATGCGCGAGGTGCCCTGTCCGGCCTGCCGCGGGGCCCGGCTCAAGCCCGAGATCCTCGCCGTCCTCGTCGGGGGGCGCAACATCTCCCAGGTCTGTGCGCTCGCCATCAGCGAGTGCGCCGACTTCCTGCGCGCAGTGGACTTCACCGAGCGTGAGCGGCAGATCGCCGAGCGGGTGGTCAAGGAGATCGCCGCACGGCTGGGCTTCCTGCTCGACGTGGGCCTGGACTACCTGTCGCTCGACCGGCCGGCGGCCACCCTCTCCGGCGGCGAGGCCCAGCGGATCCGGTTGGCCACCCAGATCGGTTCGGGCCTCGTCGGGGTGCTCTACGTCCTGGACGAGCCCTCGATCGGGCTGCACCAGCGCGACAACCACCGGCTCATCGAGACGCTCACCCGGCTGCGCGACCTGGGCAACACCCTCATCGTCGTCGAGCACGACGAAGACACCATCGCGACGGCCGACTGGGTGGTCGACATCGGTCCGGGGGCCGGTGAGCACGGCGGCCACGTCGTCCATTCCGGCTCCGTCGCGGGTCTGCTCGCCCATCCCGACTCGATCACCGGGCACTATCTGTCCGGACGCAAGGAGATCCCGCTGCCGACGGTCCGGCGCCCGCAGCTGCCCGGCAAGCAGGTGACCGTCGTGGGGGCCCGGGAGAACAACCTCCAGGACGTCACGGTGTCCTTCCCGCTCGGCAATCTCGTCGCCGTCACCGGGGTCTCCGGCTCGGGCAAGTCGACCCTCGTGAACGACATCCTCTACACGGTCCTGGCCAACCGGCTCAACGGGGCCCGCCAGGTGCCCGGCCGGCACAAGTCGGTCGCCGGGCTCGAGCACCTCGACAAGGTCGTCCACGTCGACCAATCGCCGATCGGACGCACCCCGCGGTCCAACCCGGCCACCTACACCGGGGTCTTCGACCACATGCGCAGGCTTTTCGCCGAGACGACCGAGGCCAAGATCCGCGGCTACCAGCCCGGGCGGTTCTCGTTCAACGTCAAGGGCGGTCGCTGCGACAACTGCTCGGGCGACGGCACGATCAAGATCGAGATGAACTTCCTCCCCGACGTCTACGTCCCGTGCGAGGTCTGCCACGGCGCGCGCTACAACCGGGAGACCCTCGACGTCCACTTCAAGGGCAAGACCATCGCCGACGTCCTCGACATGCCGATCGAGGAGGCGGCCGAGTTCTTCGCGGCGGTGCCCGCGATCGCCCGGCACCTGCAGACCCTCGTCGCGGTGGGCCTCGGCTACGTCCGGCTCGGGCAGCCCGCGCCGACCCTCTCCGGTGGCGAAGCCCAGCGGGTCAAGTTGGCCTCCGAGCTCCAGCGACGTTCGTCCGGCCGCACGATCTACGTGCTCGACGAGCCGACCACGGGTCTGCACTTCGAGGACATCGCCAAGCTGCTCGGCGTGCTCCAGGGCCTGGTCGACAAGGGCAACACGGTCATCGTCATCGAGCACAACCTCGACGTCGTGAAGTCGGCCGACTGGGTGGTCGACCTCGGTCCCGAGGGCGGCTCGCGCGGTGGCCGGGTGATCGCCGAGGGCAGCCCCGAGCAGATCGCGGCCGCCACGCATTCGCACACCGGCCGCTTCCTCGCACCCGTGCTCGCGAAGGCCACCGGCGCCATGCCGCCCGCCCCCGTCGCGCGGCCCAGCGTCACCCGCGCGGTCGCGGCCGCCGAGGCGAAGAAGCTGCCCGCTTCGAAGGCACTAGCCGCGAAGACGACCACGGCGAAGACCACGGCGAAGACCACTGCGGGGAAGACCACAGCCGCGAGGACCACGGCGGCGAAGAAGGCTGCCGCGGGACGGCATACCGGATGACCGCGAGCGAGCCGCGTCGCCAGGTCGTCGGGGAGGACTGGGGCCAGCGCGAACTCGCCGGGCAGCACCTCGCCGACCTCGATCTCACCGAGGTCGATCTTGGCGAGATCGAGGTCGCAGGCGTGACCTTCACCGGGTGTGTCTTCCGGCGGTGCCGGTTCAACGCGAGCGTGTTCACCGACGCGGCCTTCACCGGCTGCGAGTTCCACGGGTGCACCTTCTTCGACGCGCGGTTCGTGCGGTGCAAGCTGCTCGGCTCGCGGTTCGTCGGCTGCACCTTCGACCTCGTCCAGGTCGACGGCGGCAACTGGAGCTTCGTGTCGCTGCGCGGGGCGGTCCTCTCGGGGACCCGGTGGCGCGGGACGCGGCTGCAGGAGGCCGAGCTCGACAGGGTGCAGGCGGTCGACGCCGTGCTGCATGACCTCGACCTCACCGGCGCGAGCCTGGCCGGCATCCGACTCGACGGTGCCGACCTGCGGGGGAGTGCCCTGTGGGCGCTCGACGCGCGCGAGGCGAGCCTGCGGGGAGCGATCGTCACCCCCGACCAGGCGCTGGTCCTCGCCGCTGCCCTCGGAGTCGAGGTTCGCGACCCTCACGACGACGAGCGCCGGTGAGGTCCCAAGGTCGTCCCCGCGGGGGTGACGACACCGGGGGGCTCGTTCCCCGGGACTGGCTGGAACGGATCGCTGGGCTGCCGGCCGAGGGCGGGCCCTCCGGTGAGGTCTGGGCGCGTCGGGCGGCCCGGCTCGTCGACGAAGTCCTCGCGCAGTGGGACCTCGTCGTCACCGGGAGCGCGATGACGGGACAGACGGCGGTGGTCCTCCCAGTGGAGCAGGCCGGTCGAGCGCTGGTGCTCAAGGTCGGGTGGCCGCACGAAGAGTCGGCCGGCGAGCATCTCGCGCTGCGGCACTGGGGCGGGCGGGGTGCGGTCCGGCTCGTCGCCGCCGACCCCGGTCGTGGGGCGCTCCTGCTCGAACGACTGGACTCGAGCCGATCCCTCTCACCGATCCAGATCGACGAGGCCTGCGCGGTGGTCGGCTCGACGTTGCGGCTGCTCCACGTGCCCGCTCCGCCGACCGTCGCCCCGCTCGCCGCGTGGCTGGGACCGCAGGTCGCGCGCCTGGGGGGACAGCACGGCATACCGCGGCGGATCGTCACGCGGACCCAAGGGCTGGCCGGTGAGCTGCTGACCGACCCCGACGTGTCGCTCCTGCTACACACGGACCTGCACTTCGACAACATCCTCGGCTTCCCCGACCGACCGGACGAATGGCGGGCCATCGACCCGAAACCGAGGGCCGGACATCCCGGCTTCGAGGTGCAGCCCGTGCTGCGCAACCGGATCGAGGAACTCGGCACCGGGTCGGCGTTTCGGTGGGGGATCCGGCGGCGCCTCGAGATCGTCGCCGAGGCCGCGCAGATCGACCCGGAGGCGGCACGGCTGTGGTCGCTCGTGCACACCGGCATCCAGATCGGCTGGGCGGCGGCCGACGACGACGGCGCGGGCGTGTCGCTGCACATCGCGATCTTCAAGGCGCTGGAGGACTGATCGGTCGGCCGGTGCGCGATGATGGGACGATGGCGAAACTCACCCGCGTGGCGGCCTCCGCGGCCGCACCTGGATGGCGGTTCGTGCTCGGGCGGCTGCGGCTGCGGGTGCCGACCGGCGACTTCGCGACCGGTCTCGCCCTGGTCGACGCCGTGGGGGCGATCGCCGAGGAGGCCGACCACCACCCGGACGTCGACCTCCGTTACGGCCTCGTGGAGATCGCCCTGTCGAGCCACGACGCCGGCGGGGTCACCGACCGCGACGTCGAGCTTGCCGGCCGGATCTCCCTACTCGTGCAGGAACGGGGCCTCGAGCCCGACCACCACGCGCTCACTGTGGTCGAGGTGGCCGTCGACGCGCTCGACGTCGCTGCCGTGCGTCCCTTCTGGGCGGCGGTGCTGGGCTGGCCGGC
>JAKPEG010000095.1 GCA_029552065.1 Actinomycetes bacterium | reverse complement strand
CCAGAAGGGCAGCCCCTCCTCGGAGTGCAGCTCGGGCCAGGCGAAGGGGTTCTCGGCCGCGGGGTAGCAGGCGCGCACCGTCGCCTCACCGGCCGCCAGGTGGTCGGGATGGCTCGCCTGGAGGCGGTCGTAGTTGCGCTCCGGGCTCTGGCAGACCACCCGCTGCGGCCGCACGGCGCGAATCACCCGCACGATCTCGCGCTGCAGCTCGAAGGTCGGCTCCACCCAGCCGTCGCGGAAACCCGCCAGCCAACGCACATCGATCACGCCGTATGCCGCGCACGCCGCCTCTTGCTCGGCCTCCCGCAGGGCCGGGATCGTCGTGATGTCGGCATCCGGCCGGGCACCCTGCTCGCCGTGCGTGACGCAGAGCAGGGTGACCTCGATGCCCGCGTCGACCCATCGCGCCATCGTCCCGGCGAGGCCGAAGTCGGCGTCATCAGGGTGGGCCGCGACGACGAGGATGCGTTCGATCTCGGTATCAGGGCGGGGTTGGGCCACCTCCTCAGCCTAGGCACCGCGTCCGGCCGCCGGGCACGTGTCCCACGCGGGAGGCGGGCCGGCGCGGCATACTCCCCAAGAGTGAGAGGTGAGAGAGCGATGAGTCCGGACAACCCGTACGTCCTGAAGAGCTATCGCTACCTGCGCCTGGTCATGGTCGGGCTCGTCGTGCTCCTCGCTGCCTCGGTGCTCATCGAGCTGCAGCAGACGGGGTTCGGGTGCTGGCGGACGTCGATCAGCTCCTACTACTGGACGCCGGTGCGCGGTGTCTTCGTCGGTGCGCTCGTCGCCATCGGCACCTGCCTCATCGTCCTCAAGGGCAACACGCCGGTCGAGGACGTGCTGCTCAACGTCGCGGGGGCCCTCGCGCCGATCGTCGCCTTCGTGCCGATCCTCGATCCCAAGGAGTGCCAGTCGACCCCGTGGGCGGCCTCCGCCGACGGTCGGGCGAACATCTTCAACAATGTCGGGGCGTTCCTGCTCGCCGGGCTGGTCGCCGTCGCGGTCGCCTGGTGGGTGGCGCGTCGCGAGGGGCGCGGCCGGCTCTCGCGCGCCGACCTCATCGGTCTGCTGGTGACCATCGCCCTGGTGCTGGCGGGGATTGCGTTGTTCCTGTGGGCGCGGGAGTTCTTCGACCGGTGGGCGCACTATCTCGCGGCCATCCCGCTCTTCCTCGTGCTCGTCGCCGTCATGGTCGTCAACGCGGTGTCCTATGCCCGCACCGAGGCCGCCCAGAAGGGCCGTGAGATGGGCCGCGCCGAGCTGGCCAACCGCTACCTCGCGATCGCCGCCCTCACCGTGGCGCTCGTCGTCACCCTCGGTCTCGTGACCTGGCTCGGGCACTGGCGGCACGGGACGTTCTGGCTCGAGGTGGTCGTCATCGCGGCGTTCGCGGTCTTCTGGGCCGTGCAGACAGCCGAGCTGTGGGGGGAGGACGAGGGACTGCGCCCCGACCCCGAGGGCGTCCTCGCTCCTCAGTCGAAGGCCGGCGAGGTCGGCACCCAGTAGCGCCGCTTGAGGACGCCACCTGGTCCGAGTCGGGTGTCCTCGAGCACCCCGCCGTTGGCCTCGATGACGGCGGCGGACCCGACATTGGTGTCGTCACAGGTGACGAGGACCTCGGGGAGCCCGAGGTCTCGGGCCACCGGGAGCATGAGGCGCAGGGCCTCTCTCGCGATGCCACGCCGGCGGGCGCTGGGCCGCACCGAGTAGCCGATGTGCCGGCCCACCTCACGCAGGAAGTCGTTGAGCTCGTGCCGCAGCGAGATCGACCCGAGAAAGGTGTCGGGCGCAGCCGCGTCGGCGATCCACAAGAAGGTGCACGGCACCCACCCCGCAGGCCGTGGGCTGGACGGTCGGGCATCGCCGATGCGAAAGGCGCAGAGCGCCGCGAACTCGGCCGGGTCCTCGAGGGAGTCCCGGGTGAAGGAGACCCCGCCGAAGCCGTCATCGGCAGGGAGGACGAGCTCGCCGTCGCCGTCGCGGTGCTCACCGGCGAACTCCTCGAGCGCGGACAGGTAGGACCGCTGGAAGCGGGGGTGGGGCTCGACGAGGGTGATCATGGACGAGACCGTAGCGACTGCAGGACCTCGTCGAGCATCTCGGGGGTCAGTCGCTTGGTGAAGGTGTTGTGGGGGCTCACGTGGTAGCAGCCGACGAGGCGCACGGCCACCCCGTCGGGACGGACGAGCTCGACCTCCTGCGCGTGCGCAAACTTCGGCTTCGGTTGCGGCACAGCCCAGTCGAGCGCCCTGGCGGCCCCGAGGACGCCGTCCCAGCCGATGCCGCCGAGCGTCATGATCGTGTGGACCTGGGGTGACAGCTCGAGGTCGCGACGGAGCCAGGGCAAGCAGCTCGCCTTCTCCTGGGCGGTCGGCGCGTTGGCGGGCGGGGCGCATCGCACGGTCGCGACGATGCGGATCCCGTTGAGGCGCAGGCCATCTCCCGCGCCGATCGAGGTCGGCTGGTTGGCGAAACCGGTGCGGTGCAGTGCGGCATACAGGAAATCACCCGAGGAGTCGCCGGTGAACACACGCCCCGTGCGATTGGTGCCATTGGCTGCGGGAGCCAGCCCGACGATGAGGATCTCGGCCATCGGGTCACCGAAGGAGGGACCGGGGCGACCCCAGTAGGGCTGGTCGGCGAAGGACGCACGCCGGCCCTCGCGAGCGACGCTCTCACGCCAGGCCACCAGGCGGGGACAGGCTCGGCACACCGAGATTCGGGCCTGGAGCTCGGCCAGGTCGACGGCCGAAGCGGCGAGGCGGCGCACCTGCCCCGAGGTTCGCGCGACCGGGGTGTCCGGCGATGCCGGGTCGCCCGGCCACCCCGTGCCCGGGAGCACGGGGGAGTCGAACAGCTCACCCGTGACGGGATGGGCGTCGCGCGTGGACACCGACCCACCGTAGGTCCTGTCCATCACCGGTGGGTTGAGTCTCCACTGGGCGCTCGGGGGACCTGGCTCGTCGACACGCTCGGCCAGACCGGGGACCGTCTCGACGGCGGCGGGTGGGGCGTGGCGCTCGGCCTGCTCGCGGTCGCGGCGGTCAAGGGCGCCGTCGCCTGGGGACCGGTGCTCTCGCGCCGGTGGATCGGGTTCGCCGGAGGCATCGCCCGCCGGCTGTCGATCTTTGCCGGCCTGGTCCTCGCGATCTACGGGGTCGTCCTCACGGCCGTCGGCCTCGTGGCGCTCACCGGCGTGCTGGGTGACCCCAGCGACCCGGCCTCGCTGACCGGTCACGCGCTGCTCTGGGACCCGCTCTTCGCCATGTGGGGCGTCCTGCTCCTTCTCGGTCTCGGTCGGTCGACGCCTCGGCGCCCGGTGCGCGGCGCCGAGCCCCGTCAGGCGTCGGGGGCGGGGCGTGAGCGGGAAGCCTTGGTCTCAGCGCGCTGACGCTTTGCGCTCAGGCGCCGTTCCTGGGAGCCGCGCGTCGGCTTGGTCGCCCGGCGCGCCGGTGGCGGGGGCGCGAGGGCGGCGCGGACCGCCTCGGCCATCCGCTCGCGGGCGGCGACGCGGTTGCGGTGCTGCGAGCGGTGCTCCCGGGCCGCGACGACGATGCGGTCGCCGAGAGCCGCGGTGACCCGTCGGCGTTGGGTCGGGGTGAACCCGTCGTATGCCGCGAGCTCG
>JAKPEG010000080.1 GCA_029552065.1 Actinomycetes bacterium | reverse complement strand
CACGACGAACGACCCCGTGCCCATCGAGCCAGGGATAAGCCCGAGGTCACCGGCGCCGGCGCGGATCGCTCCCTTGCGGGTGACGAGCACGTCGATGCCGTCGTAGGTCTCCTGCGCCACGTAGTTGTGGTGGCACTGGATTGTCTGACCCCAGTCGACGGGCAGCCCGCGCGCGGCGAAGTGCCCGGCGACGACCCGCTGCACGAGCGCCATCATCACGGCCCGGTTGCGCAGCGCGTAGTCCTGAGCCCACTCCAGATCGCGCCGGTATGCCGCCATCTCCGGCGTGCCCGCAAGGAACACCGCGAGGTCGCGGTCGGGGATGCCGTCGTTGTGCGGCAAGGTCCGAGCCGTCGTCATGTGTGCTTGCGCGAGCAGGTTGCCGATGCCTCGCGAGCCAGAGTGGAGCATGACCCAGACCGCGCCGTCGTCGTCGGAGCACACCTCGATGAAGTGATTTCCGCCGCCGAGCGACCCCATCTGCTGGCGCGCCTTCTTGGCCTGGTCCTGGATCCGCGGGTCCAGGTCGTCGAAGGCGTCCCAGAACCGGCCCCAGCCCTCCGCGCGAAACTCGTTGCGCGGCATACCAAGTGACGTGGGGTCGACCGGGTGCTGGTGACCTGCGAAGCCGACGGGGACCGCCGCTTCGATCTCGAGTCGCAACGGGTGCAGGTCGTCGGGGAGGTCTTCGAGGCGCAGCGACGTGCGGACCGCCGCCATGCCGCAGCCGATGTCGACGCCGACCGCAGCCGGCGCGACCGCCTGGCTCATCGCGATGACCGAGCCGACCGTCGCACCCTTGCCGAGGTGGACGTCGGGCATGACGCGCACGCCGACGACCCACGGCAGCGACGCGATGTTGCGCAGCTGCTGGAGGGCGGCCGAGTCGATCTCGTGCTCGTGGGCCCACATCTTCACCTCGGCCTGGGTGCCGGGCAGCGTGGTCGGGAATGCGTGCATCGGTCCAGGTTAGGGAGGCGGCTCGACCCGCCGCACGTGGTTATCCAGCCGGCGCCCGAGGTATGCCGTGCCGCGACAGCCAAAAGGTCGACGATCTTTCGGCGGCTCAACGACATATCGTCGAGCGTGCAGAAGATCGTCGACCTTTCGGTGCTGGGGCCGTGCCCGGCGGCCGGTGGCGCTGGTCAGATCTTGGTCACCGGGGTGATCGGGGGGTCGCCGCGCAAGACGGCGAGCGCGTTGTCGGCAGCGAGCTCGGCCATCGCGGCGCGGGTCTCGGTGGTCGCCGACCCGAGGTGCGGCAGCAGGACGACGTTCTCGAGGTCGAGCAGCCCCGGATGCACGGCCGGTTCGTTCTCGAACACGTCCAGCCCGGCGCCCGCAATCTCGCCCGCGCGCAACGCCGCCACCAGCGCGTCCTCGTCGACGATCGGTCCGCGGGCCGAGTTGACGAGGTATGCCGTGTGCTTCATTGAGCGCAGCCGCTCGGCGTCCACGAGGTGATGGGTCGACGGCCCGTAGGGGCAGTGCAACGACACGACGTCGGCCGTCTCGAAGAGCTGATCGAGCGACACCTTGCGCGCGTCGAGCCCCTCAAGCGCCGCGGCCGGCGGGTCGTAGTCATCGGCATACTCGATGGTC
>JAKPEG010000079.1 GCA_029552065.1 Actinomycetes bacterium | reverse complement strand
TGCTGCACGAGCGCACGCGCCTGCAGCTGGCCGGTCTGCTCGCCGCGGTCGTCGAGGCCGAGTTCGCGACCCTGCAACGCAGCCTCGGCACGAGCGCCTCGGCCCTGTCCAAGCACGTGAAGGCGCTCGAGGGGGCCAGCTACGTGACCACCCGACGGCAACGGGAGGGCTCCCGGATCTTCACCCTCGTCGCGATGACCGACGACGGCCGGCATGCCTTCTGCGGCCATGTGGCCGAGATCCAGCGCCTCGCAGGAGTGGCCTCGATGCGGGGCAAGGGAGCCGCCGGTGCCGCCCGGGTGCCGCGCAAGTACCTCACGATGACCCGTCGCCCGGCGGGCTGACGTGCCGGTCCCCACGATCCTCGTCGTCGAACACCAGGCGACCTGCCCTCCCGGCTGGGTCGGCGAGTGGCTCACCGACGCCGGCGCGCGCCTGCGGGTCGCTCGGCCGTATGCCGTGTCCGCGGCTGGGCCCTCGCAGTCGCCGGCCGGGTCGCCGGCCGGGTCGCCGACTGGGCCGCCCGCCGGGTCGCCGGCTGGGTCGCCGGAGCTGCTGCCGCGCGACCTCAGGGGATACGACGGCCTCGTCGTGCTCGGCGGGACGATGTCCTCCGGCGACGACCAGACCGTGCCGTGGCTCGAGCCCACCAAGGCGCTGCTGCGGGTGGCGGCCGCGACCGGTGTGCCGACCCTCGGTA
Source organism: Actinomycetes bacterium (assembly GCA_029552065.1). Lineage (GTDB taxonomy): Bacteria > Actinomycetota > Actinomycetes > Actinomycetales > Dermatophilaceae > Phosphoribacter. The sequence continues at coordinate 61,543 of JAKPEG010000079.1, read as the reverse complement.
TCTGCCTGGGCCATCAACTTGCCGCCGTCGCACTCGGTGGTGTGGTCGAGTCCAACCCACACGGCAAGACGACCGGCCTGCGCGAGGTCGCCTGGGACCCCTCGACGGCCCCCGGCGACGCCCTCGTCGGGGGGCTTGCCGGCACCGAGCCCACGAGCGTGGCCATCCAGTGGAACAACGACATCGTCACGCATGCGCCGCCCGGGTCGATCCCGCTGGCCACGAACGAGCGGGGCGAGCTGCTCGCGGCCCGGTTCGCACCGACCGTGTGGGGCGTCCAGGTGCATCCGGAGGCCCACGCGGGGATCGTCTCGGCCTGGGCCGACAAGGACCGGGCCTGCGCTGCGGCCCAGGGCATCGACGTCGACGCCGCGCTGGCCGAGATCCGGGCACGCGAGGCGACCCTGCGGCATACCTGGTCGGGGGTCGTCGCCCGCTTCGCCCAGCTCTGCCGCGCTGCCTGAGCGCCCCCTGGCCAGCCGGCTGAGGGCGTGGGAAGACCGAAGTCCCCTCACTGTCGGAAATGGGCCGCCGGATCCGGGTTCGAGCGGCCCATCCCCGCGCCCTGGGAAGCCGCTCGGCCAGGGGTCTGGTCATGGCGGGCGCGGCGTGCCACACTAATGAACGAACCGGTTAGTTCAGTATCGATCCGGGAGCCACCCATGGACTTCGCCCTCACCGACGAGCAGCGGATGCTCGTCCACACGATCCGACAGTTCGTCTATGACGAGCTCATCCCCCTCGAGGACGACATCGAGGCGACCGGGGAGTTGGCCCCGGACCGCGCCCGGGCGATCTTCGAGAAGTCCCGCGACCTGGGCTTCTACGCGATGAACATCCCCGAGGAGTTCGGCGGCGGCGGGCTGTCGGCGGTCGAGACCATGCTCGTCGAGGAGCAGTTCGGCCACTGCAAGGACATCCTCATCCGGCGAGCCTTCGGCAACGTCTACGAGGTGCTCCTCGAAGGGGACTCCGCGCAGAAGGAGCGCTGGCTGCTGCCGACGGTGCGCGGGGAGCGGACCTGCTCGATCGCCATCACCGAGCCGGAGGCGGGCTCGGACGCGGCCGGCATCTCGACCCGCGCTGTCCGCACCGACGAGGGCTGGACCCTCAACGGCGGCAAGTACTTCGTGAGCGACGGCATCTACTCCGACTTCTTCGTCGTGTCAGCCGTCACCGACCCGGACGCCCGCCCCCGGCACATCTCGCTCTTCCTCGTCGACAAGTCGCTGCCGGGTGTGCGACTCGGCCAGGACCAGAAGATGATGGGCCTGGCCGGTTCCTCGCACGTCGAGCTCTTCTTCGACGACGTGCACCTCGAGCCCGGCACCCTCATCGGCGGCGAGGGCAACGGGCTGCGCCTCGCTCTCACCGCCCTCGGCCGGGTGCGCCTGGCCCAGGTCGGCGCCCGCGCAATCGGCAAGGCGTCGCGACTGCTGGGCTACATGGCCGACTACGCCAACCAGCGCGTGCAGTTCGGCAAGAACATCGGCCAGTTCCAGATGATCCAGCAGATGCTCGCCGACAGTGCCATCGAGATCAACCGGTCGCGGCTGCTGTTGCACCGCGCGGCATACGCGCTCGATGCGGGCGAGGACTATCGCACGTGGATCTCCATGGTCAAGGTCGACGCCGCGGAAACCCTTGGGCGAGTGGCCGACCGGGCCGTGCAGGTCTTCGGCGGCACCGGCTACACGCACGGCTTCCCGGTCGAGCGGATGTATCGCGACGCCCGGATCTACCGGATCTTCGACGGCACCTCCGAGATCCACCGCACGGTCGTGGCCGCCGGTGTGCTCAAGGGCGGCGCCAAGACCTGGGACATCGGCGCCTGACTCCGCGCGCCGGACCGAGCCGAAGGAGAGCGACTATGCCGCGCGACAAGTTCGTCACCGCCGAGGCCGCCGCCGCGATGGTCGGCGACGGCGCCACCGTCGGCCTCATCGGCGGGGGCAGCGGGCTGATGGAGGCCTCCTGCCTGTTCGCCGCCATCGAACGGCGCTTCCTCGACACGGCGCACCCGCGCGAGCTGCGGCTCGTGCACGCGCTGGGGATCGGCGACAAGGCCGAGCGGGGGCTCAACCGGTTCGCCCACGAGGGCATGGTGCGCGCGGTCATCGGCGGGCACTGGGTGTGGTCCCCGCGGATGCAGCAGCTGGCCGCCGAGGAAAAGATCGAGGCCTATGTGCTGCCCGGCGGGGTGATCGGCCAGCTATACCGCGAGATCGGGGCCGGCCGGCCGGGCCTGTTCACCCACGTGGGCCTCGGCACCTTCGTCGATCCCCGGTTCGGCGGCGGGCGGATGAACGCCCGCGCCGGCGAGACCCTCGCCGACGTCATGGAGATCGACGGGCGCGAGGTGCTGCGCTACCGCCCCTTCCCCGTCGACGTTGCGCTGCTGCGCGGCTCGTATGCCGATGCCGACGGCAACATCTCGCTACGCCAGGAGTGCGCCAACGTCGACGCCTTCGACCTGGCCCTGGCCGCTCACAACAGCGCCGGGAAGGTCATCGTCCAGGTGCGCACCGCCGTCGACCGGGGGACCATCCCGGCCCGCGATGTGCACATCCCCGGCGCCTGGGTGGACGCGGTCGTCGTCGACCCCGAGCAGTCGATGACCTATGAGATCGGTTACGACCCCACGCTCTCCGGCGAGTTGCGCGGGCCGGTGCCTCCTCGACCGCCCGAGCCGTTCACCGAGCGGGTCGCGGTGGCCCGCCGTGCCTCGCTCGAGCTGCGCGAGGACGCGGTCGTCAACTACGGCTTCGGTATGCCGGACCTGGTCGCCCGGATCGTCGCGGACCGCGGCGACGCGGACCGCTACTACCAGACCATCGAGCATGGCGTATACGGCGGTGATCTGCTCACCGGGGCGCTGTTCGGCTTCGGACGCAACGCCACGGCATACATCAACGGGCCTTCGCAGTTCGACTTCTACGCCGGCGGCGGGCTGGATCTCGCCTTCCTCGGCTTCGGGGAATTCGACGCCCAGGGCAACGTCAACGTGTCGATGCTCGGCGGGGTGACCGTCGGGCCGGGTGGCTTCATGGACATCGCCGCCAACGCCGGCACTGTCGTCTTCTGCGGCACCTTCGAGGCCAAGGGCCTACGGGTTCGGGCAGGCGAGGGACGGCTGGTGGTCGACCGACCCGGCGCGGTGCCCAAGGTCGTCGCGCAGGTCGACCAGGTGACCTTCTCCGGGCCGCAGGCGGTGGCCCGTGGCCAGCGGGTCCTGTTCGTCACCGAGCGCGCCGTCTTCCGGCTCACCGCCGAGGGCATCGTGCTGGACGAGGTCGCCCCCGGGATCGACGTGCAGACCCAGGTGCTCGATCGGATGGGCTTCGCGCCGGTCCTCCCGCCCGGCGGTCCGGCGCTCATGCCGGCGGACTGCTTCCAGGAGTAGCGGAGCAGATCCCCGGTCACCGAGCACACGGTATGCCGTTGCTCCCGGCCGATCGACCCCGTCACGCACGCGAGGGTGGCATCTCGCAGAGCAATGGCATTCCGTCTGTCGCCGCGTTGGGCTTCGCGCCGCGGTTGACGTGCTGGCCGCGCGGGGCCCGGCTCCCTCAGCGTTCGGCGGCGGACACGGCATACACGAGGGCGGTCGCGATGGCCGCGCAGCCCTCACCACGACCGGTGAGCCCGAGCCCGTCGGTCGTCGTGCCGGAGACCGAGACGGGAGCGCCGCAGGCGGCCGACATCACCTTCTGGGCGAGTTCGCGCCGGGTGCCGATCCGCGGGCGGTTGCCGATGATCTGGACTGCGATGTTGCCGAGCTCGAAGCCGGCCGCGCGCACGAGGCGCGCGGCCTTGGCGAGCAGGACCCGTCCGGCGGCTCCCGCGTATTCGGGCTCGGACACCCCGAAGTGGGCCCCGAGGTCGCCGAGGCCGGCCGCAGAGAAGAGCGCATCGCAAGCCGCGTGACAGGCGACATCGGCGTCGCTGTGACCCATGAGTCCGGTCTCGTCCGGCCAGTGCAGCCCCGCGACCCACAGCTCGCGGCCCGAGCCCGGCGGGGCGAAGGGGTGGACGTCGACACCGACGCCCACCCGAGGCAGGGCTGCGCTGGTCATGGGGTGACTCTGCCATGCGCCTGCCGCCCTGGCACAGCACACCGCGCACCGCCGGCCCAGTGGTGCAGGCTCAGGCCGGCTGCACCACGAGGACGTCGGCGGCCGGATGCTCCTGGTCGCGATCGTTCAGTCGGCGACCACCGGCACCGCTGCGGTAGTCCTGATCGCCTCGGTGCAGCCGCTGTTCGGGCAGTAGCGCCACGTGAGCGTGATGGTGATCGTGAGTCACCACCAGGTCGTGCCACCGGCCAGGTCCTCGACCTCCTCGCCGGCGGCCGGCCTCGCTCACCTCGCTGCGGAGTGGTCCCAGTCGATCGGCCGGCGGATCACCTTGTGCAATGCCGCCTGGGCGACCGGCTTCACGACGAGCCGGTCGACGTTGACGTGCTGGGGCAGCCGGACGCAGAAGGCGATGCACTCGGCGACATCGGCGGCGACGAGCGGCCGGTCGACACCGGCATACACCGCGTCGGCCTTGGCCCGGTCGCCGTGGAATCTGGTGAGCGAGAAGCCCTCGGTCCACACCATCCCGGGGTCGATCTCGACCACCCGGATCGGCTCGCCGGCCAGCTCGAGGCGCAGGGTCTCGGTGACCGCGGTGGCCCCGTGCTTGGCGGCGGTGTAGCCCGCTCCCCCCTCGTAGACCCCGATCCCCGCGACCGAGGAGACGACGACGACGGTGCCGCCGGTCGGCGAGCGGCGCAGTGCCGGCAGCAGGGCTTGGGTGACGTGCAGGACCCCGATGACATTGGACTCGTACATCGCCCGCCATTCCTCGGGCCTGCCGGCCTCGACCGGCTCCGAGCCGATCGCCCCGCCGGCGTTGTTGACCAGCACGTCGCAGGCGCCGACGGCCCGAGCCGCCGAGGCCACACTGTCGGCGTCGGTGACGTCCATGACGACCGCACGTGCGCTCACCTGCGGGTATGCCGCGACGATCGCCGTCGCGGTCGATTCCAGAGGCTCGGCGCGCCGCCCGGCGAGGACGACGTCGAAACCGTCGGCGGCGAGGCGGTGGGCGGTGGCGGCACCGATGCCGGTGCCGCCGCCGGTGACGACGGCGACGGGACTCATGGGACCGATCCTCTCAGTCCCGGGCCGCGTCGGCGACGAGTCGCTCGGCCCGCAGCAGGTCCTCGGGGGTGGTGATCTTGAAGGCCGCGGGATGCCCGTCGACGACCCGCACGGGCACGCCGAGCCGCTCGACCAGGCCGGCGTCGTCGGTGGCGAGGCTGCCGTGCGTGGCGTGGGCGGCGAGCAAGACGTCGCGGCGGAAGCCCTGGGGGGTCTGCACGATCCGCAGCGACTCGCGGTCGAGGGTCGCGACGACGAGGTTGCCGTCGACCCGTTTGATCGTGTCGACGACCGGCAGGCTCGGCACGACGGCCGGCCGGTCCAGTGCCACGGCTGCCGCGACCATCCGGAAGAGCACGGGCGGCGCGAGGGCCCGCGCTGCGTCGTGGACGAGGACCACCTCGCACTCGGCCGGCAGCCAGCGCATTCCGGCCAGGACGCTGTCGCCCCGCTCGACACCCCCGGGAACGACCTGCACGGGTATGCCGTGCTCCCGGCTCAGCGGCTCGACTACCTCGATGGCCTCGTCCACATGGGACGGCGGGGCGGCGACCACGACCGCGACCGGCCCGGCCGCGAGAGCGGAGCGGACGGCATACTCGAGCAGCGGACCACCGGCAAGGGTGACGAAGGCCTTGGGCACCTCGGCACCGAGCCGACGACCGGAGCCAGCCGCGACGACGACGACCCCGAACGGATCACGACGGCCCTGCCGGGCGCTGGGCGACATCGCCAAGACGTCCGGTCAGGACGCGAGGACCTCGTCGAGGATCGACTCGGCCTTCTCCTCGTTGGTCTTCTCGGCGAGTGCGAGCTCGGAGACGAGGATCTGGCGGGCCTTGGCGAGCATGCGCTTCTCGCCGGCGGACAGGCCGCGGTCCTTGTCGCGGCGCCACAGGTCGCGGACCACCTCGGCGACCTTGATGACGTCGCCGGAGGCGAGCTTCTCGAGGTTGGCCTTGTAGCGGCGCGACCAGTTGGTCGGCTCCTCGGTGTAGGCGGCGCGCAGCACCTGGAAGACCCGGTCGAGTCCCTCCTGGCCCACGACGTCGCGCACCCCGATGTCCTCACAGCTGTCGGCGGGCACGTGGATGGTGAGGTCTCCCTGCGCTACGCGTAGCTTGAGATAGACCCTGTCCTCTCCCTTGATCGTGCGGGTGTTGATTTCCTCGATCAGTGCCGCACCGTGGTGCGGGTACGCGACCGTGTCGCCGACCTTGAAGACCATGTGGTGTTATCCCCTTTCGCGACCTCAAGAATACCACGCATCCACCGACAGCCGCACCCGGAGAATCAACGTTTGCGCAGGTCAGGGGCCGAATGGCGGTCCGGGCGCGTCCGGGCTGGCGCCGAGATGCCCCTTGACAACGCCGGACCCGGCGTGCTGCGCGGACCCCGAACGTCACATGGGAGCCCACCTCGGACACCCGCGTGTCCGGCGCCACGCGGGGTCGCCTGCCGCGACCGGGAGGGCGCCCGCTACGCTGTGCCCCGTGAAGCGACTGCACCGCGCCCTCGCCGCCGCCGGCGCTCTGGCGTCGACCGCTGCCCTGTCGGCCTGCTCCTACTTGTCGCCGGTCCAGACGGACATGCCCTACAACCCGACCGAAGGCGTGTCGGCCAAGCTGGGCGTCGTCGTCGCCCGCAACCTCGCCATCGTCTCCTCGGCCGCCAACGGTAAGGGCGTGCTCATGGGCGCGGTGGTCAACCAGGGCGACTCCAGCGTTTCGGTGTCCTTCGGTGCACAGCCCGGGGTGACGGCCGGTTCGATGGACGTCGGCGGGCGCGAGCTCAAGACGATCACGACGATCACCTTCGACTCCGTGGCGGCCCCACCTGGGTCGACCGCCGACCTCTTCCTGCGCACCTCCGAAGGGGCCGACCAGAAGGTCACCGTGCCGGTCCTGCTCCCCACGGGCGCACTCGCCACCCTCAAGCCCTGACGGCTGGTCGGTTCGCCACCAGGCACCTGTGCGTATGCCGCGTGCCGTGCGCACGCGGCATACGGGTTCGTCGCGGTCTGCCCGAGTCCGCCGGTCAGCTCTCGAACTTGTAGCCCAGGCCCCGGACGGTGAGGATGTACAGGGGGTTGCCGGGGTCGGGTTCGATCTTGGCCCGAAGTCGCTTCACGTGGACGTCGAGAGTCTTGGTGTCCCCCACATAGTCGCTGCCCCAGACCCGGTCGATGATCTGGCCCCGGGTGAGGACGCGACCAGTGTTGCGCAGGAGCAGCTCGAGCAGCTCGAATTCCTTGAGCGGCAACGAGGTCACCCGACCCGCCACGGTGACGACATGCCGCTCGACGTCCATCCGCACCGGGCCGGCCTCGAGCGCGACCGGCGCGATCTCCTCAGGCTCCAGACCGCGTCGGAGCACGGCACGCACGCGGGCGAGCAACTCGCGCGAGGAATAGGGCTTGGTCACGTAGTCGTCGGCACCCATCTCTAGGCCGACGACCTTGTCGATCTCGCCGTCCTTCGCGGTGAGCATGATGATGGGCACGCCGGACTTCGCGCGCAGCGCACGGCACACCTCGACGCCGGACAGGCCTGGCAGCATGAGGTCGAGCAGCACAAGGTCGGCGCCGTGGGCGTCGAAGTCCTCGAGCGCCTCGGGACCGGTGGCCGCGACCGAGGTCTCGAAGCCCTCCTTCCGCAGCAGGTAAGACAGCGGGTCGGAGAACGACTCCTCGTCCTCGACGATGAGTATCCGGCTCATGCCGACCGTGCCTCTCTCGTGGTGGTGACTTCGACGTGGGGGGCGTGCACCCCCACGGTGACCGGGACAGGGGGCTGCTCGCCCTCGTCCGGGCCGTAGGACGGCGCGGGCAGTCGGATGGTGAAGGTCGAGCCGCGACCCAATTCGCTCCATACCGACACGTCACCGCCGTGGTTGGCGCACACGTGCTTGACGATCGACAACCCCAGGCCCGTCCCGCCCGTCGCCCGGCTGCGCGCCGCGTCGATCCGGTAGAAGCGCTCGAAGATGCGGCCGAGCTCCGACTCCGGGATCCCCGACCCCTGATCGGTGACGATGATCTCGCGGCTGCCGTCGGGTGTGACGAGCGATCGGATCGCCACCCTGGTGCCCGAGGCCGAATAGGCCACCGCGTTGACGACGAGGTTGCGCACGGCGGTGACGAGCAGCTCCTTGTCACCCCACACCCAGGCACCTTTGTCGCACTTGAGGAGGATCGAGATGTCGCGCTCCTCGGCGGTCACCCGCACGTCGTCGGCGGCTCGGGCGACCACCTCGGTGAGGTCCACCTCGTGCGGGTCCGAGAGCCGGTCCTCCGATTGCAGGCGGGACAGCTGGACGATGTCGGTGACGAGCTGGTTGAGCCTGCGGGTCTCCTTGCGGATCCGTTTGGCGAACCGCGCCACGGCCTCGGGGTCGTCGCGGGCATCGCGGACCGCCTCGGCGAGGAGCATGAGCCCCCCGACCGGGGTCTTGAGTTCGTGGCTCACGTTGGCGAGGAAGTCGCGGCGGACCTCCTCGACGAGGTAGGCGTGCGACCTGTCCTCGACGATGAGCAGGAGGTGATGGTCGCCCAATCGTGACGCCGTCGCCTTCACCACCCGCCGCGCCTCGCTCGACGCCCCTCTGGGCAGGCCCAGCTGCTCCTCGACGACGCCTCCCTCGGCCATGGCCCGGCGCGCGAGCGCGAGCAACGGCCGGTGCGTGACGACGGCCCCGCGGACGAGGCCGTGGGAAATCGCGGTGGGCGAGCACGCGACGACTGCTTGCCGGGCATCCAGGACGATTCCGCTGGAACCCAGCACGGCGAGCAGGTCGACAACCTCCCGGGGCAGTGCCGGGCTCTCCGTGGCCACGACTTGGGTGGCCTCCTCGCCGACGCCCCGGCCGCGCGAGAGCCGCAGTACGAGCCAGGCCACGGCGAAGCCCACGCCGACACCGATCGCTCCGGCCCAGAGGAGGTCCACGGCCATAGGCTACGTGTTCCGAGGAAGGTGACGACCGGCCAGCGCTTCCGTAGCAGGAATTCACCTCGAATCGGCGAGCTGTTCACTGACCGCTGCGACCATCGCTCCGCCCTACTCCGCCCGCACAACTCCTCCTCCCCATCCCTCTTCCTGCTCCGCCCATGACAGCCGTGGCCACACGGCATACGTCGGGGGTTTGCCCGAGCACCGACGACCGAGGACTCACATGCGCGAAGCGTTCCACGCCGAACTCGACAGCATCTCCGCTCAACTGGTCGACATGACCCGACTGGCGGGGTCCGCGATGGCGCGGGCCACGACCGCGCTGCTCGACGCGGACCTGCATCTGGCCGAGGACGTCATCGCCGGTGACCGAAACCTCGACTATGCACGCGAGCACCTCGACGAGCTCTCGGTCGACGTGTTGGCCCGGCAGCAACCAGTGGCCACTGACCTGCGCACCGTGGTCACGGCGCTGCGGATGAGTGCCGACCTCGAGCGGATGGGCGACCTCGCCCGGCATGTGGCCAAGGTCGCCCGGCTTCGCTTCCCGGCCTCGGCGGTCCCGCCGGCGTTGCGTGCGCACATCCTCGAGATGGGCCAGGTCGCCCAGCTCGTCGTCGCCAAGGCGGGATCGGTCATCGCCGCCCGCGATCTGGACGCCGCGCTTGCGCTCGAACACGACGACGACGCGATGGACCAACTGCACCGACGGCTGTTCACCATCCTGCGCACGACCGAACTGCCGGTGGAGACGGTTGTCGACCTCACCCTCCTGGGGCGCTACTACGAGCGCTTCGCCGACCACGCGGTCTCGGTCGCCCGGCGGGTCGTCTACCTCGTCACCGGCGAGTACCACTCGGAGGCGGCCGTCGACCACGACGCCGACGAGGAGGACTCGAGCATCGCGATGCTCCGGGAATCCGGCCCCCGGGCCTAGCCCACTCGATCCGACAATGGTGCGCTCGACCCGAGTTCTTTTGTCGGGTCGAGCGCACCATTATCGGGTCACCCGATAATCATGCACCTGACCCGAGTTCTGTTGTCGGGTCGAGCGCACCATTATCGGGTCACCCGATAATCACCGCCGCCTGCGCATGCTGGAAGGCGGGTGGGCGGCATACCCGGGTATGCCGCCCACCCGCCTTCCGGGGGGCGCGCTACTTCTTCTGGCCCTGGGCGGCGACAGCCGCGGCTGCCTCGGCCGCCGCGACCGGGTCGAGATAGGCCCCCGGCTCGGTGGGCATGAAGTCGGCGCCGAGTCGATAGACCAGCGGCTGACCGGTGGGGATGTTGAGTTCGGAGATCGCCTCGTCGGAGATGCCGTCGAGATGTTTGACGAGCGCCCGCAGGCTGTTGCCGTGCGCAACGACGAGGACGGTCTTGCCCGCCGCGAGGTCGGGGCAGATCTCGCCCTCCCACCAAGGCATGAGCCGGGGGATGACGTCCTTGAGGCACTCGGTGCGCGGCACCTCGATGCCGGCATACCGGGGATCGTCGGTCTGCGCGTATTCGTTGGCCGGGTCGATCGGCGGCGGCGGGGTGTCGAAGCTGCGCCGCCAGAGCATGAACTGCTCGTCGCCGTAGCGCTCGCGCGTCGCGGCCTTGTCCAGGCCCTGAAGGGCCCCGTAGTGACGCTCGTTGAGCCGCCAGCTGCGCTTCACCGGGATCCAGTGTCGGTCGGCGGCGTCGAGGGCGAGGTTGGCCGTGGTGATGGCCCGGCGCAGCACCGACGTGTGGACGATATCGGGCAGCACCCCCTTGTCCCTGAGCAGTTGCCCGCCAGCGACTGCCTCGGCGCGACCCTGGTCGTTGAGGTCGACGTCCACCCACCCGGTGAACAGGTTCTTGGCGTTCCACTCCGAGTGGCCGTGGCGCAGGAGGATGAGGGTGTATGCCATGTGGCCACCCTATGCGGATGGCCTCGTCCGCTCGGTGCCGGTGTGGCCGACGCGACGGCCGTCCGCGCCTTCCCGGCGGCCAGGACACGCCCCGAAAAGTGCACACCTGAGCGGGGTTTCCCGTGACGTGAGGCCCAAGTCACGGGAAAAGTGAACAGTCAAGCGGTTACTCCGGAGGGAGGGGCTCCGGGGGGAGGGGGTCCGGGGGGAGGGGAGGGACGGCATACGCGGGGTCGTCCTCGGCACCAGAGAGGATCGAGCGGAAGGCCTCGAGGTTGGCCAGCGACTCACCACGGGCGACCCGCCAGGCCCACTCGCGCTTCATCGAGGTGAGGAAGCCCAGGACGAGCAGGTCGTTGAACGGCGCGTCGGCCGCCTCGAGCACCGCACCCATGAGCAGATCGAGGTATGCCGCGTCCACCGCCTCGGTGGGCACCTGGGCCCGCGCATAGACATCGCCGGCCGCGTCGACGGCGTAACCCAGCAGCGGGCGGCGCATGACCCGGCGCAGGAGGAACCGGTAGACCTCCGCGTGGTTCTCGTCGGGGTTGCGGATGACGAAGGCGCTCACCGAGGTGAGTTCGTCCCGCACGAGCAGGGAGACGATCGTCGTGAGCTTGCGTTCGCCTGGGACGGTGACGACGACCTCGCCCGGCCGCGCACCCGCCTCCCACGCGAGGCCGGCGTCTGCGAGGTATGCCGCGAGCCTGGCGGTCGCGCGTCCCGCCGGTCCGTTGGGGGCGTCCGGTCCGCTGGACCCGGCTCCGGCCCGCCGGCTGTCACCGGGGTCGGTCACGGGGTCGGTCACGCGGTCGGCCTGGTCATCCCGAGACGGGCCCGGCGAGGGTGCAGCGCCCGGCGAGTGCGCCGCGCCGTGGGAGAAGTCGGACTCGGGGGGCGGCATACCTCACCGTATCCCGGGAGGCACCGACGCCGTCCGATCCCAGGCGGCACCGACGCCGTCCAATCCCGACAGGCACCGACGCCGCTCGTCCCGGGCACGAGAGGCATCGCGCGCAGGCTCCGGACTAGGGAAGCACGGCGGCCGGCACGCCGCCCAGGATCGCGGCCCCGGCGATCGGCGTCGGGGTCCGGCTCCGGCAGGCCTCGCCGTAGACCTGCAGCAGGCGCTCGGTCGTCGCATCCCAGCCGAAGCCCGCCGCGTGCGCGAGCGCCCGGCGGCCGAGCAGTGCCCTGCGGCCCGGGTCGGCCAGCAGGGCATCGACCGCATCGGCCCACGGCGACACGTCGTGGCCGTTGACGAGCACCCCGCCGTCGCCGACAGCCGTGGGCAGTCCGCCGACCCGGGCGGCGACCACCGGGGTCCCGCACGCGGCCGCCTCGATCGCCACGAGGCCGAAGGACTCGTTGTACGACGGCACGGCGACGAGATCGGCGGCGCGATACCACTGCGCGAGAAGCGGCCGCGGCACAGGCGGCACGAAGCGCACGTATGCCGCGAGCCCCAGCGAGGCGGTGAGCTCGGCCAGACTCTCGGGGTGTTCGAGACCCGAGCCGCTCGGTCCGCCCACGATGGCCACGACGAGGTCGTCGGGGGTCCATTCGGGGTGCCGGTCGAGCAGCCGCCGGGCGATCCGCACGAGCAGGTCGGGCGCCTTGAGCGGCTGGATCCGGCCGACGAACAGCAGCACGCGGGCGCCGGCGGGCAACCCGACGGCCGCGCGGGCGGCCACCCGATCCCCGGGGGTGAAGACCTCGAGGTCGACGCCCGGCGGGACGACGCTCACTTTGGCGGGGTCGGCGGCGTAGCGGTTGACCAGCTGGCAGGCCTCGTCGGCGGTGTTGGCCACGAGGCGGTCGGCGGCCTCGACGACCTGGACCTCGCCGATCTCGCGGCCGGGGGGTTCGGGGGCATCGCCGTCGGCGAGCGCGGCGTTCTTCACCCGGGCCATCGTGTGCATCGTGTGCACGAGCGGCGTGCGCCACCGGTCGGCGGCGAGCCAACCGACCTGCCCGGAGAGCCAGTAGTGCGAGTGGACGAGGTCGAACCAGCCCTCCGGCCGAGCGGCCTCGGCCCGCATGACCCCGGCGGCAAAGGCACAGAGCTGCCCGGGCAGGTCCTTCTTCGAGAGCCCTTCGTAGGGACCGGCCGTGATGTGCCGGACGGTCACCCCGGGTGCGAGTTCGACTGTGGGGGGCATCGACCCGGTCGTCGCACGGGTGAAGATCTCGACCTCGCGGCCGCGCCGGGCAAGCTGGGTGGCGACCTCGGCCACGTAGACGTTCATCCCCCCCGCGTCCCCCGTGCCGGGCTGTTCGAGCGGGGAGGTGTGCACGCTCACCATCGCGATCCGGCGGATCTCCTCCGGTGTCACGCACAACCCCGATTCTCGGCCTCGACGGGTCGGCCGGCATCGGGCGACAACACCGCGGCCGGGCCGGAGATTCCCGGCGGGGGCCGGGGCGGCATACCCTCGCGGGATGGGTGCGAGCGGGCCGGACGGGCGGATCACCCGCGGCACGACCAATCCCAATCGGCTGCGTCGCTGCGACCGCTGGCTCGCCGGACCCCAGGCCTGGCGTCTGCGCGCCCCCATGGCCGCGCCGCTGGTCGTCGACCTCGGCTACGGCGCCTCCCCGGTCACGGCCGTGGAGCTGCACGACCGACTGCGCCGCGTGCGCCGCGACGTCGAGGTGCTCGGGCTGGAGATCGATCCCGCACGGGTGGCGGCGGCCGCCGGGCTCGCCCGCCCGGGACTGCGTTTCGCCCTCGGCGGCTTCGAGCTGACGACGCCGCAGCGGCCGTTGATCGTGCGGGCCTTCAACGTCCTGCGGCAGTACGACGAGGGCGAGGTCGGGCAGATCTGGGAAGGGCTACGGGCCCGCCTGGCCCCCGAGGGCATCCTCGTGGACGGCACGTGCGACGAACTGGGTCGGGTGAGCACGTGGGCGACGATCGCCACCTCGGGACCGGTGAGTCTCACCCTCTCGCTGCGGCTGGCCGGCCTGGACTCCCCGACGATCGCGGCCGAACGGCTGCCCAAGGCGCTCATCCACCGCAACGTCGCGGGCGAACCCGTCCACGACTACCTCGCCGCGCTGGAACGTGCCTGGCGGTATGCCGCGCCGCACGCGGCATACGGTGCGCGACATCGCTTCCTCGAGACCGTGTGGCGGCTGCGCGCGGATGGCTGGCCGATCCTCGACGGACCGGCCCGCTGGCGTCTCGGCGAAGTGAGCGTCGGCTGGGTCGCGGTCGCCCCCCGAGCGGGTCGCAGCTGACGGCCCGGGACGTGCCCGCGACCGGGGACAGACCGTGAACCGCGGAAAGGGCCGGGACGGGATCGGCGAACGCGGGCCGCTCAGGCCTGCGGGTCCTCTTCGTGCCGGGCGTAGTCGTCCTCGAAGCGCTCGATGTCCTCCTCGTCGAAGAAGCCGAAACCCACCTCGAGCAGCCGCCCCGAGCGCTCGCCCTGGTTGGCCATCCGGTGGGTCGATCCGCGCGGAACCCAGACCGTCTCGCCCACCTGGGCCGTCCACGAGCGGTCGTCGACCGTCACGTAGATCGGCTCGTCGAGGATGTGCCACATCTCACCCCGGTGCTGGTGGCGCTGGAGGCTGAGCCGGTGGCCCGGGTCGACGGTGATCGTCTTCACCGTCACGGTCTCGTTGGAGACGAACTGCGCGAACTTCCCCCACGGTCGCTCGACGACGAAGATGTCCTCGGTCGGGTTGCGGTTGCCCGAGTCGTATTCGTCCCGGTGGTGTCTGACCACAGTCCGGTCCGTGTCGCTCATCTGCTCTCCTCGTGGGTCCTGCCGTTGGCCCCCGCCCGGCGTCGGCGGTGCCGACCTTCCAGTATGCCGCACACCCGACATCTCCTCGGCAGCCACGCCCGTCACCAGCGCCCGAACCCTCCGCCGCCGCCACGGCCGCCACGGCCGGTCACCTGGCGCAGCGCCGGCCGGACGTCGGCAAGGTAGACGGCTGCACCGACGAAGGCGAGGATCCCGAGCATCCCCAGCGGTGAGCTCACGAAGCCGACGAGCGTGGCGACCGCGAGGATGGCCACCCAGAAGACCTTCGTCCGCTTCCCGGCCGCCGGGTAGGCGTCCGGACGGTGCCGGGCCGCGTCGACGAGGGCGAACACCTCGACCGCGACCGCCGCGAGCCAGAGCGCGGAGACGACGAGGGACTGGGCGTTGCCGAGTGCGGCGAGCATGGTGGTCCTTTCCGGGACGGTCCGGGCGCGTCACACGTCCAGGACGAGGGTGACAGGACCGTCGTTGACGAGTGAAACCGACATGTGGGCACCGAAGGTTCCCGTGGCCACCGGCAGACCTCGAGCCCGCAGCGCCTCGGCCACGGCGGCCACGAGCGGCTCGGCGACCGGGCCGGGCGCGGCGTCCGACCAGGACGGTCGCCGACCCTTGCGGACGTCGGCATAGAGGGTGAACTGGCTCACGAGGAGGATCTGGCCGCCCACCTCTTCGACCGAGCGGTCTCCCTCGAAGATGCGCAGCTCGGCGATCTTGCGCGAGAGCCAGGCCACCTGGGTGTCGCCGTCGCCGTGGGTGACACCGACGAGGACGAGCAGCCCCGGGCCGTCGACGGCGCCGACTACCCGGCCGTCGACCTCGACCTGCGCGCGAGTGACGCGCTGGACGACCGCGCGCATCGGCTCAGATCCCCACCGCGACGATCGACCCGACCGGCTCGCCGTGGCCGAGCACGGGTGCGTCCTCGAGAGCGGCATATCCGGCCTCGGAACCGACCCCGATCCGGCGCAGCACGGCGGCCAGGACGACCGGCTTGGCCCGCATATGCCCGTCGGCGACCTTGACCGCGACGCCGCGACCGTCGGCCAGCCCCACGGCATACACCGATTCGGCGCCGTCCTTGGCGATGAGGCCCTGCGCCGGTGGGGCCTGCCGGATGAGGGTGGTGACCTGACGCCGGGTCCCCCCGAGGTATTCCGGATGGGCACGGATGGCTGCGGCGACCCGGGCGGCTGCGGTGCCCGCCGGGGCCGCGGCGACCTGGCCGAAGGCGTGCGCGAGACCGCTCAGGGGTATGCCGTGCAGCGGCGCCCCGCAGCCGTCGACCGCGAGCGCGCCGACCGGCCCGCCGAGCAGCCGCTCGATGGTCGCGGTGATCCCCCGTTGCACCGGATGGCCGGGGTCGAGGTAGCCGCTCGTCGGCCATCCCCGCGCGACCGCGGTGGCGAGCATCGCCGCGTGCTTGCCGGAGCAGTTCTGCGCGAGTGCCGTGCGCGGCTGCCCGGCCCTGAGCCACATCTCGCGCTCCTGCTCGTCGACCGGGAAGTCGGGGGTGTTGGCCAAGTCGGCCTCGGTGAGCCCGGCGCCGCGGAGGACCTCCCGCACGCCCTCGAGGTGGAAAGCCTCACCGGAGTGGCTCGCGCAGGCGAGCGCGAGCAGGTGCGGGGAAAGGTCCAGGCCGGCCTCGACGAGGCCGAGCGCCTGCAGCGGCTTGTTGGCCGACCGGGGGAAGACGAGCCCGGACGGGTCGCCCCAGGCGTGCTCCACGGACCCGTCCGCGGCCGTGACGACGGCGGTGGCCCGATGGACGCTCTCGACCACCCCGGACCGCACGACATGGGCGAGGACCGGGGCCTCGGAGAGGGTTCGGGAGACGGGACGCTCGGGCACCGGCCCAGTATGCCGCCGGCCCGCCGACGGGTGAACACGCCAGCGGGCCGGCTCCGGGCACACGCCGGCGGGCCGGCTCCCTGAGGAACCGGCCCGCCTCTGTGCACCCCACGAAAGGGCGATCTCGGGGGTGTCGTCGCGTCCGACGGGCCCCGTCCCGTCGGCGGTGGGGCCGGCAGCGAGCCGCCGGCCCCGAGGGATCACTCGCCGATCTCGGCGGCGGCGGCCTTCGTCGCGCGGGTCGCCTTGGCAGCGGTCTTGCGGACGCCGGTCCTGGCGGCCTTGGCACGGGCCGTCGTCTTCTTCGCGCCGGCTTCGGCGGTGCTGGCCGTCGAACGGGCGGCGGCGCGCGTGCGGGCAGCCGAGTCGCGGACGGTCTTGGCGGTGTCCTTGGCGTCCTTCTCGACCGTCTCGGCGACCTTCGTGGCGACGACCTTGGCCTCGCGGCTCGCGGTCTTGATCGTGGCGACGGCCGCCCGCTCGGTGTCCGCGGCAGCCTTACGAGCGGTCGTGACGGCGCCCTTGCCCGCGGCGACCGTGGACTTCACCTGCGCCCGGAGGTCCTTGTTGGGCTGCTGCTTGCGGATCCGCTTGACGAGCGCCTCGCCGCGGTCGGCGAGCTCTTCGAACTGGGTCTGCAGGTTGGTGGCCACCTCGATGCCGTGGCCGAGGGCGTTGGAGGGCGCCGCGCGCATCTCCCTCGCTGCGGCGGCCACGCGCTCCGCGAGCTCCTCCTGCAGGCTCTCCAGGCGCTCACGCACGGCCTTGAGCTCCTTGTCGAGGTTCTTGAGGTCGACGTCCTTCGCCGCGGCGAGCATCCGCTCCTGCGCCTCGCGCACCTTCTCGATCGCCAGGTCGGTGGCGCCGACGAGCGCCATGAGCTGCGTGCGGACATCGGCCTGCGCGCGCTCGAGATCCTTCTTCATTTCGTCCCGCACGGTGTCGAGACGGTTCTTGCGTGCCATGGATAACACTCCTCAGGTTCGGGGTGACACGGGTGTGGGGGTGGCGGCCGGGGCCGCTGGGGTGCGCCGGGGGGCAGGAGCCTTCCGGCCGGGTGCCGCGCGGTCGGCCGGCCGCGCGGTCGGCGGGTGGGGTTGGGTCGGGGCCGCCGTGTCGACGAACGACCGGTAGACCTCGACGAGGACCTCGCGCTGCCGCGCCGTCAGTCGCGGGTCCTGGGCGATCGCGGTGAGCACCGTGGGCGTGCCACCGTGCTCTGCCTCCTCGAGGATGCCGGCGCGGACGTAGAGCGACTCCGCCGACACCTGCAGTCCTCGCGCGATCTGTTGGAGGATCTCGGCGCTGGGCTTCTTGAGCCCGCGCTCGATCTGGGAGAGATAGGGATTCGAGATCCCGGCGCGCTCGGACAGCTGCCGCAACGAGAGCTGAGCCATCATGCGCTGCTCGCGCAGGTAGCTGCCCAGGTCGTGGACGAGGCTCGGGGTCACCCCTCCATTGTGCTTGCTCTAGTTAGCAGATCGCAAACTCGAGACAGCGTGACTCGTGCCACACGGCATACCTCAGGCGGCGCACCGTATGCCGCCCGCTCACCGCCGGGCGATCGCCAGCAGCTCGCGCGCTTCGGTCGTCGTGAGCGGCGGACGCTGGAGAAGAGTCGCCAATTCGACTGCCCGAGAGACCAGCTCGACGTTGTGGGTGACCGGTCGGCCCTTGGCGAGGACCAGGTTGTCCTCCATGCCGACCCGCAGGTGCCCACCCGCGGCGACCGCCGTCGCGGCGACCGGCAGGTGCCCCCGGCCGATCCCCGTCGCCGACCACGAGGTGGCCACGGCCGGCAACATGGCCACCCCGGCGAGCAGCGCCTGCGGGGTCGCGGGCAGGCTGCCCGGCACGCCGAGGACGAAGTCGACATGGACCCGCCCGCCGAACGGCAGGCCGCAGGTGTCGACCAGCCGAGCCAAGGAATGCAGGTGGCCCAGCTCGAAGACCTCGAACTCGGGCACGATCCGCCGCTCCTGGGCCAGCCGATAGAGGTCGACCATGAACCCCCAGGGGTTGAGGAAGACGTCCTCGCCGAAGTTCGTCGTGCCGCAGGTCAGCGAGCAGGAGTCCGGCTCGGCGTCGAGCACGGTGAGCCGCCGCTCGAGCGGGTCGTGCACCGAGCCGCCGGTCGAGAGCTGCACGACGAGGTCGGTCGCCTCCCGGACGGCGCTCACCGCCTCACGCAGGTAGACCGGGTCGAGGGTCGGCCGGTGCTGCGCGTCACGGACGTGCAGATGGATGAGCGCCGCCCCGGCGGCCTCGCACCGGCGCGCGGTCTCGACGAGTTCCTCGACCGTCGTGGGCAGGGCGGGCACGTCGGCCTTGGCGGTTTCGGCACCTGTGGGCGCGACCGTGACGAGCGTCCCCGTGGATGCGGCTGCGGACATGCGGGCCATCCTCTCACCGCGGTCGGTCGGTCCGGTCGGACGCGCGGAGATCGCTGAGCCGTGGGCTACTGGCGCCCTGCCGTCGCGACCGCCCGTCCGGCGCCGAGCCGTCGCCCGGCGCCGCCCCTCCCGCCCTGCGCCGAGCCGCCGCCCCTCCCGCCGCCCCTCCCGCCCGGCGCCCGCCGCCCCTCCCGCCCTGCGCGAAGGATTCCCGACCCCCAAGGGTGCGAAATCCTTCGACGTAGAGGCGCTCACCTGCCCAGATCCGGTTGCGCCCTCGGCGCTCTCGCTGGGCAGTCACGACGCCGGCAGGGCCGGACCCGACCGTGCCAGCCCCGGCTCTCCAGCACCGCGCCGAACTCGATGGCCAGTCGGCACGGACCACCTAGGACCTCGGCCCATCCGGCCCGCACGGTGATCCATCCGCGGCCGGCCGCCCGACGGTCGCGCGTGGCGTCCCGCCGCCGGCCCTCCCAGCCGGCGTGCCCGAGCCGACCATCGAGCTCGAACAGCACGCCGAACTCCTCGTAGCCGAGGTCGTGCCGCTCGCCGTTCCACGCCGGTCCCAACGCCACGGTGGTTCCCGACGCTCCGACGGGCGATCCCAGCTGCCGCTCGCCGACCGGAAGCCCGTGCGCGCGCAGGACGTCGCGCACCGCTCGCACCTCGAGCGGGCTCTCCGCCCCCGACTCGACCTCGGCGAGCACCTCCCTCAAGTCCGCCGACCAGCGATGTCGGGTCCGCCTGGCCAGCGCCGCGAGGATCGCACGCGGGGTGAGCGCGGCCATCGCGCAGGACCGACAGACGAGCGCCGTCGCCGCATCGAGCGAGCCACCGGCCGCGAGATCGAGCACGGTGTCGGCCAGGGTGGTGCGCCACGGCCAGGCCAGCGGATCGGTGCGGTCGGCGGCATAGCTGCTCACGCGGACGCGCACCCCCACGGGGAACCGGACGCGGCGATCGGCGGGCACGACGATCTCGAGGACGCGCGGCTCCGCCATGACGAGCCCGTGCAGGTATGCCGCGCTCCCGTGTGACAGCGCGGCGTCGCGTCCCGCCGCGAGCAGCGCCGCGACCGCGCGGGCCAGGAAGGTGGCTGCGGCGGGTGATGTGAGGTAGACGCCCTGGTGGAGTCGGGTCCAGCGGCCCACGGCGAGCCGATGGGCGATGGCTCGATCGGTGATCCCCGCATCGAGGCATTGCCTCCGACTGAGGACTCCGTGCTGCTCGACGGCCAGGGCGGTCAGGCGGATCCTGGACATCGGTCGCCCCGGCACCCAGAAGGGGGCCCCAGGTGTCGGCGGCCAGTCCGCGACGGACTGCGGGGGCGGCCAGGACGGATCCTGCCGGGGCGGCCAGGACGGATCCTGCCGGGGCGCCCTGGGCGGCAAGGAATCGAGCACCCCACCAGCGTGCCCGCACCGGCAGGGGTGGCCGGGTCGTCATCCACAGGCGTGTGGACAACCCGTCCGGCGAGCGGTCGGTCGGGCATGCCGCGACGCCCGCCTGAGCGGCGAGCACCCCCTGCTGGACGAAGGATTTCCGACCCCCGAGGGTGCGAAACCCTTCCACCGGGGCTGGACTGGGCCGGGCTCGACTGGGCCGGGCTGAGATGGGCCGGGCTGACATTGGCGCCGCCCAGCCGTCGCCCGCCGCCTCTCCCGCCCGGCGCGAAGGATTTCCGACCTCCGAGGGTGCGAAACCCTTCCTCGCGACCGTGGAGGGTCCCTGGCACCGAGGCAGACAGCCCGGAAGCGTCGGGTAGGCGGCCACTTAGGACCGGCGCGTCCAGCGGGCGCCGGATCCGCACAGGCGGGCGCCGGATCCGCACAGACGGGCGCGGGCGCAGCAGGCGGTCGCCGCATCCGCACAGGCAGGAGCGTCACGCCGGGACGATCGGCTCCTGCACCGCGGCCACGCCGGTCCTGTCACCCTCGCCGGCCTGTCCGCCGGCCTGCCCGCCGGCCCTGTCGCCGGCCACGAGCGGGAGGTCGACGGGAGTGGAGCGCTTGACCAGGGCGAGGGCGATCGGCCCGGCCTCGAAGTGCCGGGCGACCGAGGTGACCCGCCCGACGACCCGCCCGCCGTCAGCCGGGGTGAGCGGCGACCCGTGCTCGGGCAGGACATGCCCGGACCCGTCGAGATGGAGGAAGACGAGCCGCCGGGGAGGCTGCCCGAGGTTGTGCACCCGGGCCACCGCTTCCTGCCCCCGGTAGCACCCCTTCTGCAGATGCACCGCCGTGCGCAGCCAGTCGACCTCCTGCACGAGCGTGCGGTGGTCGGTCTCGAAGCCGAGCCGCGGCCGCCAGGCCGCCACCCGCAGCGCCTCGGCCGCCCACATCCCCGCGAGCGGCCGGTCCCCCACGGCCGCCTCGAGGCGATCGCGCGGCACGAGCACCTCACGCCAGTGCCTGCCCGCACCCGGGTGCCCCCTCACCGGCCCGTATGCCGTGCTCCGGCCGGCTCGCCCGACGGGGGTGGGGTCGGGGTCGCCCGGCCAGGGATCGGCCCACGTGACGGGCTCGCCGGGCGCTCCTTCGGCGGCGAACGGCTCGCCGAGCACCGCGAGGTCCCCGGACCGGTCGGCGACCTCGACCCGGAGCATGAACCTCATCCGCTCGAGCCATCCCACGAGTTCCACGGCCGTGCCGGGCTCGACGGTGAGCCAGGTCGTCTCGCCGTCGTCGACGACGTGCAGGTCGTGCTCGATGTGCCCGTGCGGCGAGAGGACGAGGGACTCGGTCGACGTGCGGGCAGGCAGATCCAGCAATGCCTGGGTGGTCATCGAGTTGAGCCAGGAGAGCCGGTCGGGCCCGCTCACCGTGACGACCCCCCGGTGCGAGAGGTCGACGACAGCCAGGCCCTCGGACAGCAGCCGCTGCTCCCGCATGGGGTCGCCGTAGTGGGCGGCCACCGGCGCGTCGACCCCCTCACCCGCGACCGCTCCTGGCCGACCGAGCAACGGCGACGGGGGCGTCGAGCTCGGGGACGGCGAGTCGGCCGCAGGGCTCGGAGTCATCCGACTGTCATCCGACTCGCTTGAGCTGCGCGGACAGGTGCGGGCTGAGCGAATGACCCATCGCGGCCATGTCCATCGTCCACATGAGATCGCCCTCGACGAGGCCGTAGAGACGCGAGCCGGCGTTGTACTCCTTCGTGTGCGGGCTGCGCACGACCGAGTCCGTGCGCAGGGTCACCCGGGCGGGCTCCATCTCGCCGTAATAGAGCTCGACGATGCCCGTGGGATGGGAGAGCACGAGCTCGACCTCCTTGCCGTCCTCGCCGGGCCGCCAGAAGCCGACCTCGACGGCCGAGGGACGCACCCGCTCACCGGTCTCGGAGTCCAGGATCCAGGAGCGCGACTCCCACTGGAGGAAGAAGCGCCCGTCATGCCAGCAGCGGATCTCCTGACCGAAGTGGCGCGACTCGATCGTCGGATAGCCCAGCACCCCGGCTCCCTCCCACCGACCGATGAGCCAAGCGAGCGGACGCAGCCGCTCCGGCAGGTCGACGTCGAGCTCGAACACCGCGGGGACCTCCCTCGTCGTGCGGTCCGTCGGCGCGCGGACCTGCCTCGATCGTAATGTGAGTCCATGTCGCGTTCACTCGTCGTCACCCTCACGTGTGGTCCCGAAGCGCTCGAACGGATGGCGCAGGCACTCACCGTCGCGACGACGGCCCAGGCGGCCGGCATACCGGTGAGTGTGTGGCTCACCGGAGAGGCGACCTGGCTGGCGACCCCCGGGTATGCCGAGCGGCTGCACCTTCCGCACTCCGCCGCCTTCGCCGACCTGCGCGACGCCCTGCTGGCCGGCGATGCGGTGACGGTATGCACTCAGTGCGCCGCACGACGGGAGATCGAGGCCCCGGACCTGCTGCCCGGGGCGCGGATCGCCGGGGCGGCCACCTTCGTCGACGCTGCGCTCGCCGACGGGGCGCAGGCCCTCGTCTACTGACCGGGGGGCGCGGCGGCCGGCCCCGCCGGTCAGGTCGGCGCGATCCCGCCGAGGGAGCCCAACGCCAGGACGACGACCCCGAGGAGCAAGACCGAGCAGCTGCCGACGGTGACCGCGCCGAGCGTGGTCCGGGTGCCCTTGAGCGCGCCGAAAACCCGTCGGGCCGACACGGAGAGCGACGCCACGAGCATCCCCAACCCGAGGCCCGCCGTCGGTGGCTGGCCGAGCATCGCGGCGGCGATCCAGCCGGCGACTCCGCCGAGGGCCATCGCGAGCAGGATCACCCATCGGGCGAGTCGGGGGATGCGCCCGAGGACCTCGACGAGGGCGCCCACGACGACGGCCACGACGGCCACTCCCACGTGGCGAGGGCCGGCCGGGGCCAGCGCGAGTGGCACGTAACAAGCGCCCGAGGCGAGCACGACGATGCCCCCCAGCGCCCCGGACATCCCCTCGGTCAGGCTCTCCCGACCGCCCGGCGTGAGCAGGAGCAGGAAGAAGGCGCCGATCATCCCGACGGCGACGACGACCGGCAGCCAGACGAGCCGGTGCGGGCCGGCCGTGCCGGCGACCGTGAGCGCACAACTGAGCCCGGTCGCCGCGATGACCGTCCGCTGCTCGACCACCCGGCGGGGCGCGGTGAGCACCGGCCAGCCGACCGCGAGGAGGAGGGCGGCCGCCGCGAGCAGGATCGCGGTCGCGGTCGGCCCGGCGGCCACCGCGAGCCCGACGAGCACGGCGGTGAGGATCGCCGCGACGGTGACCGGCCCGCGCACCCGCGTGGAGTCGAGTTCACCGAACCGGCCGACCCCCCGCGCGGGGAAACCCGAGGAGGCGGAGGCGGGCCGGGCGCTCACGTCCGTCATGGTCGCATCATCCACCCGCGAACGGAGGCAGGACCTCGACGACGCTCCCCGGCGACACCGGGTCGATCCTGCGTGCGGCCCGCCCGTCGACGAGGAAGCTCGCCACACGCAGCACCGCGACGAGGTCGGGATGGCGGTGCAGGGTGGCCTCGAGCACCTCTCCCACGGTGGGATCGTTCCCGACGGCCAGTTCCTCGCGGTCCACCCCCGCGGCGGCGCGTGCGGCCGCCCAGTAGCGCACCGTGACCGACCCGGTCGGCACCGGGGCTGCGGTGGACGGCATACGCGTCCTTTCTCGGGAGTCCGGTGTGGGATGCCGAGCCAGCCGAGGACGGGGCGGTCTCACGGCGCAAGCGCCACCACACCGCCCTCGGACGCGTCGATTATCCTCGACCTGTGGCCGTCCTGCTCCTGCTCACCAACACCATGGCGTCCAGCGCCGAGGTGTTGCCGGCGCTCGGGCTGCTCGGCCACCAGGTTCGCATCCTGCCGGCGGAGCCGTCCGTGCTCGTCCACGCGCCCGCCGGGGACGCCGTGCTCGTCGATGCCCGCCGCGACCTCGCGCACGCGAAGTCACTCTGTCGCCTGCTGCGCACGACCGGCATCTCGACCCCCCTCATGGCCGTGCTCACCGAGGGCGGGCTGGCCGCCCTCAACGCCGATTGGGGGCTCGACGACGTCCTGCTCGACTCGGCAGGTCCGGCCGAGGTGGACGCGCGCCTGCGCTTGGCCCTCACCCGGGTCGATGCCGAGGATGTCGCCGAGGCCGGGCCGATCAAGGCCGGCGACCTCGTCATCGACGAGGCGAGTTACTCCGCGCGCTTCCGGGGACGCCCGCTCGATCTCACCTACAAGGAGTTCGAGCTGCTGAAGTTCCTCGCCCAGCACCCGGGTCGGGTGTTCTCCCGCGCGCAGCTCCTCCAGGAGGTCTGGGGCTACGACTACTTCGGCGGCACCCGCACGGTCGACGTCCACGTCCGACGGCTGCGCGCCAAGCTGGGCCCCGAGCACGAGACGCTCATCGGGACCGTCCGCAACGTCGGCTACCGCTTCGTGCCCGACCGGCCCCGCGAGGTCGGCGCCCCCGCCGAGGTCGGCACGAGCGCCTGACCCGCGCAAGCGGCCCAACCCGCGCGGGGGGCGCGCACACGCCCGGCCGTGCGCGTGGTTACATGCGGGGTATGCCGTCCGCCCCCTCCCCCGCGCAGCAGTCCGACCCCTCCTCCGACCGGACCGGCGATCCGACCGGTGACCCGACCGGTGACCGCCCCCGCCCCACCACCACCCCGCTGGCCGTGCGTTCGCTCGGCCCGCTGCGGGTCGGACAGGTGCGGGAGCTCGTCGCGGCCGCCGAGGAGTCCGACGGAATCCCGCCGCTGTCCGAGGCCTTCCGACTCGGCCTCGCACCCGGCTCGGGGGCCGGGCACGTGCTGCAGTACATCGGCGGGCGACTGGCCGGCTACGCCCAACTCACCGATCCCGACCGGGCCGACACCTCGATCGAACTCGTCGTCCACCCCGAGCTGCGCCGCCTGGGCGTGGGCACGAGCCTGCTCGCCTCGATGCCCCCGGCCGCCCGGATCTGGTCGCACGGCGGCGACGGCGCACCCGACAGCCGCTCCCGGTCGGCGGGGTCGGCAGCCGCCGGCTTCGCCGGTGCCCGCGGCCTCGCGCCCGTGCGGGAGCTGCTCCTGCTGGGCCGGTCGCTCACCGACCTGCCCCCGGGTGCGCTGCCGGAGGGCTTCTCGGTCCGCCCGTTCCGGCCAGGACTCGACGAACCGGCATGGCTGGAGACCAACGCGGCGGCCTTCGCCGACCACGCCGAGCAGGGCCGACTCACGATGGCCGACCTGCAGGCCCGGATGGCCCAGCCGTGGTTCGACCCCTACGGCCTGCTGCTCGTCGTGCCCGAGGACCCCGCACCGGAGGACCCGCCGATCGCGGCCTTCCACTGGACGAAGGTGGAACACGGCAGCGATATGGCCGGGGAGGGCCCGGTCGGCGAGGTCTACGCGTTGGGTGTGCACCCGGCATACCAGGGACGAGGGCTGGGCCGAGCGGCCCTCTCCCTGGGATTGCACCACCTGCTCGCGCGCGGGTGCACCGACTGCATCCTCTACGTCGACGGCGACAACGCCACTGCCCTCAACCTTTACCGAGCCTTCGGTTTCCGGACACGCGCAAGAGAGACGATGTTCACGTTTATGGCACCGGTCACAAGTGACACCATGGACGCCATGACGACCGCCGCCGAGACCCCACAGCTTGTCGAGGAGAGCGCCGAGCACCACGAGGACGCCGACGGAGAGTATCCCGGACAGACAGGCGAGCGGCGCACGCCCGCCCGCGGACCCAGTGGCCGGTTCGTGCGGGCCGAGCGGCCGTCCGACCAGGCCCCGGAGGAGCACTACCTCGAGCGGGAGATCTCCTGGCTGCAGTTCAACGAGCGGGTCCTGCAGATGGCGATGGACGAGGGTATGCCGCTGCTCGAGCGGGCGAAGTTCCTCGCGATCTTCTCGAGCAACCTCGACGAGTTCTTCATGGTCCGGGTCGCCGGCCTCAAGCGGCGCATCGCGACCGGACTGGCCGTCCGGTCGGCGGCGGGCATCGAGCCGCGTGACCTGCTCGACCGGATCCAGGCCCAGGCCGCCGATCTCATGCGTCTGCACGCGTGGTTGTTCTGGGATCAGATCCGCCCGGCCCTGGCCGACGAGGGCATCACGATCGTCTCCTGGCAGGAGCTCTCCGACAGCGAACGGACCCCGCTGCACGGGATCTTCCGGGAGCAGATCTTCCCGGTCCTCACCCCGCTCGCGGTCGACCCGGCCCACCCGTTCCCCTACATCTCCGGGCTTTCGCTCAACCTCGCGGTCGTGCTCGTCAACCCCAAGACCGGCGCCGAGCACTTCGCCCGGGTCAAGGTGCCCCCGGTGCTCCCCCGCTTCCTCCAGGTCGCCGGCGGCGACGACTCCGACGGGACGACCCGGTTCGTGCCGCTCGAGGAGATCATCGCCGCCCACCTCGACCAGCTGTTCACCGGCATGGAGGTGCGCGAGCACTACACCTTCCGGGTGACCCGCAACGAGGACCTCGAGGTGGAGGAGGACGACGCGGAGAACCTCCTCACGGCCCTCGAGAAGGAACTCACCCGGCGCCGGTTCGGCCCCCCAGTCCGGCTCGAGGTGGAGGAGTCGATCGACGATCGGGTGCTCGACCTGCTCACCCGCGAGCTAGGGGTCAGCGCCGCCGAGACCTACCGCCTGCCGGCACCACTGGACCTGCGCGGGCTCTTCCTCCTCGGCGACCTCGACCGGTCCGAACTCAAGGACCCGCCCTTCCTGCCGATGACCCACGTCGACCTCGCGCCCGCTGAGAGCGCCAAGGCTGGCGACATCTTCGCCGCCGTTCGGGCCAAGGACGTCCTGCTCCACCACCCCTACGACTCGTTCTCCACCTCGGTCCAAGCCTTCATCGGGCAGGCGGCCGCCGACCCACGGGTGCTCGCGATCAAGCAGACGCTCTACCGCACCTCCGGTGACTCGCCGATCATTGACGCCCTCATCGACGCGGCGACCGCCGGCAAACAGGTCCTCGCGGTCGTGGAGATCAAAGCCCGCTTCGACGAGGTCAACAACATCAGCTGGGCCCGCAAGCTCGAGCACGCCGGCGTCCACGTCGTCTACGGCGTCGTCGGGCTCAAGACCCACGCGAAGCTGTGCCTCGTCGTGCGGCAAGAGTCCGAGGGACTCGTGCGCTACTGCCACATCGGCACCGGCAACTACAACCCCAAGACGGCCCGTCTCTACGAGGACATCGGCCTGCTCACCTGCGACCCGCAGGTCGGCGAGGACCTGTCCCGGCTGTTCAACCAGCTGTCCGGGATCGCCCCCCGCAGCCGGTTCCGCCGCCTGCTCGTCGCGCCCCGCACGGTGCGCTCGGGTCTGGTCGAGATGGTCGACGCCGAGATCGAGCGTCACCAGCACCACGGCGACGGCGCGATCCGGTTCAAGATGAACTCCGTCGTCGACGAACAGCTCATCGACGCCCTCTACCGCGCCTCCCAGGCAGGGGTGTCGGTCGACGTCTGGGTCCGTGGAATCTGCGCGATCCGGCCGGGCGTGCCCGGGCTGAGCGACAACGTCCGGGTCCGCTCGACCCTGGGCCGGTTTCTCGAGCACTCGCGGGTCTTCTGGTTCGCCGGAGGCGGCAGTCCACAGGTGTTCATCGGCAGCGCCGACATGATGCACCGCAACCTCGACCGGCGGGTCGAGGCACTCGTCCGGATCGTCGATCCCAGCCACGTCGAGGAACTCACGACGATCCTCGACCTCGGCCTCGCCGACACGACCTCCCGCTTCGAGCTCGGCCAGGACGGCACGTGGACCCGCGTGCACCTCGACGCCGAGGGCAACCCCCTGGCGGATCTCCAGTCGCTCATGTGGGAACACCACGTCCAGGCGCGGCGGGCGGCACGGCGCCGATAGCGTTACGCCGTGGACACGATCGAGGCCGCAGGCACCATCCCCTGGCGGCGGGGCGCAGACGGGCTCGAGGTCGCCCTTGTGCACCGCCCGCGCTACGACGACTGGTCCTGGCCGAAGGGCAAGCTCGAGCCGGGTGAGCCCTGGGTCGTCGCGGCGGCGCGTGAGACGGCCGAGGAGACGGGCCTGCACGTGCGGATCGGTATGCCGCTGCCGGACACGAGCTACTCGCTCGTCGACGCCGAGGGTGTCGCGGCGACCAAGCACGTGCGCTACTGGTCCGCCCAGGTGGTCGGCGGCGAGGGTCGACTCGAGCACGAGATCGACGAATTGTCGTGGTTGCCGGTCGACGCCGCCGAGGAGCGCCTCGACTACCCGCACGACCGTGTGCAGCTCAAGGCCGTCCGGCGCGCCGATGCGGCCGGCACCCTCGGCACCCGACCGTTCGCGATCGTCCGGCATGCGATCGCCCTGCCCCGGGGGCAGTGGCACAAGAGCGACCTCGCGCGCCCGCTGCTCGCGGTCGGGGTCGAGCAGGCGCGGCACGTGGGGAACGTCCTCGCGGCATACGGGATCACTGTCCTGGAGTCCTCGCCGGCCGAGCGCTGCGTGGCGACATTGGAGCCGCACGCGCGGCGCCATGGGTTGACGATCAAGACGCGCAATCGCTTCTCCGAGGAGGGCTTCGACAGTCTGGGCAAGCGACCGCTGCGCCGGAGTGTCACGCGGCTGTTCGAAACCGATTCCGCCTCCGCCCTGTGCAGCCACGGTCCGGTGCTGCCGGCCATTCTCAAGACCGTCGCCAAGCGGCTGGCACCCGGGCGGGAGCTCGCCGAAGGCACCAAGGCGGTCCTCGACGGAGCCCTCAAGAGCGGATTGGACAAGGGCGAGGTGCTCGTCCTTCACCTCGTCGGATCGGGCGAGAAGGCTAAAATCGTTGCAGCAGAGAGAGTTTCCCCGATCCCCGCGCATTGACGCAGGCTAGACACCAACCCGACCGCGAGGATTCACTGGTCGTTCACGGGTTCTGAACCTCACGTCACCCGAGCCTCCTACTGTCGGCGTGGAGGGCAGCGATGCGGCTGTCACCTCCTCCCCCACAGACCTAGAGGAGAGGCACTCACCCGTGACCACGATCCGAACCGGGGCCTTGGCCACCGTTGCACTCACCGCGTCGCTCGCTCTCACGGCCTGCGGCAGCGACGGAACGACGTCGCAGAGCTCGAGCGGAGCCTCCGCCGCCGACTGTCCCGCTGGGACGGTCAAGGCCGAGGGCTCCTCGGCACAGAAGAACGCCATCGAGTCCGCCATCAAGGGCTACCAGACGGCGTGCACGTCGGCGACGATCAACTACAACCCGTCCGGCTCGGGCGCAGGCATCAAGAACTTCATCGCCGGTCAGGTCGACTTCGCCGGATCCGACTCGTCGCTCAAGGACGGGGAGGCCACCGCCGCCGCCGCGACGTGCGCGTCGCCCGCGTGGAACCTGCCGATGGTGACCGGACCGATCGCGATCGCCTACAACGTCAAGGGGGTCGACAAGCTCGTCCTTGACGCCGCGACCGCGACGAAGGTCTTCTCCGGCGCCATCACGACGTGGAACGACCCCGCGATCGCGGCCCTCAACTCCGGCGCCAGCCTGCCGGCAACGCCCATCAAGGTCTTCTTCCGTTCCGACGAGTCCGGCACGACCGAGAACTTCACCAAGTACCTCAAGGCCGCGGCGGGTTCTGCCGCCACCATCGAGCCAGCCAAGAAGTGGGGCGGCACGGTCGGTGAGGGCAAGGAGAAGTCCGCGGGCGTCGCCTCGGCGGTCAAGGGTCAGGACGGCGGGGTCACCTATGTCGAGTGGTCCTACGCGACCCAGAACTCCCTCGGCATCGCGGCCATCGACAACGGGAGCGGCGCCGTCACCCTGTCCAGCGAGTCGGTCGGCAAGATGGTCGAGTCGGCCACACAGAAGGGCTCGGGCAACGACCTGTCACTCACCCTCGACTACGCGACCAAGGTCCCCGGCGCCTACCCGATCAACCTGGTGACCTACGAGATCGTGTGCGCGAAGTACGCCGACGCCGCCAAGGGCGCGCGAGTGAAGGCCTTCCTCGGCTACTTCGCCAGCTCCGCCGTCCAGAAGACGCTCGAGAAGGACGGCTACGCGCCACTGCCGGCGTCGGTCGCCAGCAAGGTCCAGTCCGCCGTCAAGGCGATCGGCTGACCGCACCCATGTCCACCGCCTCGTCGAGCCCACCGGCGGCACCGGACCGCCCCGTCGAGCCCACCGGGCTCGACGGGGCGGGATCCGGCGCGGCGGCCACCGGTCGTCGCGCCGATCGCGCCTTCCTCGCCACCTCGACCGGCGCCGGGCTCACCGTCATTGCGTTGGTCACCCTCGTCGGGGCCTTTCTCGTCTCCCAGGCGATCCCGGCGCTGGCCAACGACAAGGCCAACTTCCTCACCTCGCGGGAGTGGTCGGTCGGCGGCGACGACCCACGTTTCGGCATCGTCGAGCTGCTGTGGACGACGGTGAGCGCTTCGCTCATCGCCATGCTCGTCGCCGTGCCGGTGGGCGTGTGCGTGGCCCTCTTCATCACCGAATACGCACCCCGTTGGCTGCGTCGACCTGCCGCCAACCTCGTCGACCTACTCGCTGCCGTCCCCTCGATCGTCTACGGACTGTGGGGGCTGCTCGTGTTCCGGCCCGTCGTGCGGCCCGTCGAGGACTGGCTCTCCTCGCATCTCGGCTGGGTGCCGCTCTTCCGACCCACCGGGATCAGCGGCGGGACCATCCTGTTCATCGGAGTCGTGCTCGCGATCATGATCCTGCCGATCGTCACGGCCATCTCCCGGGAGGTCTTCGCGCAGACCCCCACGGCTCACAAGGAAGGTGCCCTGGCGCTCGGCGCCACGCACTGGGAGATGATCCGCACGGCAGTGCTCCCCTTCGGCAAGCCCGGCGTGATCAGCGCCGCGATGCTCGCGCTCGGACGTGCCCTCGGGGAGACGATCGCTGTCACCTTCATCGTCTCCACCCTCGCCAACGGGACGACCTGGACCTGGTCGCTGCTCAACGGCGGCGAGACCTTCGCCAGTCGGATCGCCAACAACGCCGCCGAATTCGACTCGCCGCAGAAGACCGGCGCCTTCATCGCGGCCGGGCTGGTGCTGTTCGTGCTCACCTTCCTCGTCAACGCCGTTGCCCGGGTCGTCATCGAGCGGAGAAGGGCATTCACCGAATGACCGCGTCCAGCGCCGAAGCCGAACCGGTGATCCTCCGAGGCCGCCCGGCCCTGCGCGTGCGGGAGGCTGCGGGTGTCGACGACCGACCGCGCCTGCAGGGTGAATCCCGTGGACGCCGGTTGCGGGACTTGCTCGCTCGGATCGTCATGTGGGGATCGTTCGGCTTCGCGATGATCCCGCTCGCCTGGATCCTTTGGACGGTGGCCAGCCAGGGCTTCGAACTGCTGCTCTCGACCACCTGGTGGACGACCTCGCAACGCAACATCAACGCGGCCGACGCCGGAGGCGGCGCGCTTCACGCCATCCAGGGAACGCTCATCCAGGCCGGGGTCACCGCCGCGTTGTCCGTGCCGGTCGGGATCTTCACCGCGATCTACCTCGTCGAATACGGCCGAGGCATGCTCGCCCGCGCCATCTCCTTCATGGTCGACATCCTCAGCGGAGTCCCCTCGATCGTCGCCGCCCTGTTCGTCTACGCGGTGTGGGTGACGACCTTCGGCTTCCAGCGGGTGGGTTTCGCGGTCTGCCTCGCGCTCGTGCTACTCATGATCCCGGTCGTCGTGCGCTCGACCGAGGAGATGCTCAAGCTCGTCCCCAACGAATTGCGTGAGGCCTCCTACGCCCTCGGTGTGCCGCGGTGGATCACCATCACCCGGGTCGTGCTCCCCACTGCCTTCTCCGGCATCGTCACGGGCGTGCTGCTCGGGTTGGCCCGGGTGATGGGCGAGACCGCTCCGCTGCTCATCCTCGGCCCCTACACCAAGAGCATCGCGACGAACCTCTTCAGTGGCTACATGCCCACGCTCCCGACGATGATCAACCAGGACCGGACCGAGACCGGCATCGCCACCGCGGTCGAGCGGATGTGGGCGAGCGCGTTGACCCTCATCCTGCTCGTCCTGCTCCTCAACCTCCTGGGCCGACTCGTCGCCCGGCGCAGCGCCGTGCGCGCCTGATCCAGCCCGACGCCCGAGACCCTGCGACGAAAGCGAACCACCCGATGGCCAAACGACTCGACGTGACAGACGTCGACATCTACTACGGTTCGTTCAAGGCGGTCGAAGGCGTCACCCTCGGGATCGAGCCACGCACGGTGACCGCCCTTATCGGCCCGTCCGGCTGCGGCAAGTCGACGGTGCTGCGCACCCTCAACCGGATGCACGAGGTGATCCCGGGGGGTCGGGTCGAGGGCCGCGTCACCCTCGACGGCCAGGACCTGTATGCCGCGGACGTCGATCCCGTCGCGGTCCGGCGCACGATCGGCATGGTCTTCCAGCGCCCGAACCCCTTCCCCACGATGACGATCTTCGACAACGTCGTCGCCGGTCTGCGACTCAACGGAGTCAAGCACAAGGCCACCCTCGACGAGGTCGCCGAGCGTTCGCTGCGCGGCGCGAACCTCTGGGAGGAGGTCAAGGACCGCCTCGACAAGCCGGGGGCCGGGCTGTCCGGAGGTCAGCAGCAGCGTCTGTGCATCGCCCGTGCCATCGCCGTCGAGCCGAGGGTCCTGCTCATGGACGAACCGTGCTCGGCGCTGGATCCCATCTCGACGCTCGCCATCGAGGACCTCATCGAGACCCTCAAGGCGGCATACACCATCGTCATCGTCACCCACAACATGCAGCAGGCTGCTCGGGTGTCCGACCGCACCGCCTTCTTCAACCTCAAGGCGACCGGCCAGCCGGGCCGGCTAGTCGAGGTGGGTCCGACGAAGACCATCTTCAACGCGCCCACGGAGAAGGCGACCGAGGACTACATCAGCGGGCGATTCGGCTGAGCGATCCCTGCCTGGTGGAACCTCAGAGCCCCAGGGCCCGGTCGATCTCCTCGAGGGAAAGATGGCGGTGCGGGTCGCCCGACGCTGCGACGACGAGGTCGGCGACGAGCTCGATCTCCTCCATGAGGACCTCATCCTGTATGCCGACGTCCACCCCGTCACCGCTCATGCGCCCACCGTAGGGCTCCATCCCGTGTCCGTGGGTCTTGCCGACCTCCGAGTCGCCAGGCGGTCCAGCGACGCGGCCAGTGGGTTGCGTCGGGCCGGGAGCGCCTCACGGCGCAAGGCCGCTCGTAGCGGCTGACATTGGAACCCGGGGCTACCGCGGCCCGACGCAGGCGCCCACGATACCCGACCTCGGCCTCAACAGGCCCTCGACGGCCGGGACCGCGTCACCGTCAGACGAGCCCGCCCTCCCGCCAGAGCGCGGCGGCGGCGTCGAGATCGTCGGCGGTGCCTGCGAGGTCGGCAGCGGAGAAGGCCGACCGGGAACCCTCGGTGAGGTCGGCCCGACCGGCGGACACGACCCGGCAGAACGCTGCCGCCCGGTGGAGCGCGACGGCGAAGTCGCCGACGAAGACCCCGCGCAATACCGCGTCGAGCAGGTCGGCCAACTCCTGCGGCCCCGGCGGCTCGGCGGCACCGGCGACGACCCGGTCGACGTCGGCGAAGCGCATGCCCGCGGCATACTCGCGGCTGGCCTCCAGGGGGTGGCGCCGGACCCATTCGCGGACGGCGTAGAGGCGCCACAAGGCACCAGGAAGGCTGCGGGCGGGACGAGCCGCCCACAGGTCGGCGACCGTGGCGAGCCCCACCTCGTCGACGAGTGCCACGAGACGCGCGGTGAGCGCGGGGTCGTCGGCCGCGCGACCGGACCGCACGAGCACGGCGGCGCTCTCGTGGGCGGCCTCGATCTGCGCCACCGGGTCCACCGCGCCGCCGTGCGCCTCGAGGGCCGCGGCGTCGAAGAAGATCGGACGGCGCGGACGACCGCCCCCGGGCTCGCTCACTCGTGCTCCCGGCGTAGCAGGCGCACGAGGCGCAGCGCGAGCCCACCGCCGAGCGCGGCGAGCAGGAACGCCATCCCGAGCGCCCGCGGCGTGGCGAGCGGATCGTCCCGCTCGTCGATCCGCGCCCCGACCACGGGCTCGACCGCAGAGACGACCGCGGCATGTCCGGGCATGGGCGGGCCCGGCCGGGACGGGTCGAGGGTGAGCGTGAGTGCGTCGTAGGGCGAGAGCAGCCCCCAGCCGAGCACGTCGTCGCGACGATCGGATCGAGCCCGCAGCGCCGACGCCTCGATCCGATAGCGCCAGAGGTCGGGGCCCTCCTGGGGATAGGCCTGGGCGAGCAGGGCGGCGGCCGCCGCGACGAGCGGCGTGGCATAGCTCGTCGCCGGCGCGTCCCCCAAGACGCAGTCGCCCCAACGGCCGTATGCCGCGGGGATCCGCTCCCCGGGTGCGGCCACGCCCACGTGCGCGCCGTGGATACTCGCGTCGCTCGCCTGGCCTCCCGCGGTCACCGCGGTCACCGACAACACCCCCGGGTAGGCCGCGGGATAGCGCGGGCCGTCGGACTTGTCGGTGGCCACGAGGCGGTCGCCGGCGCTCGCGACGACGAGGGCTCCGGCGTCGTGGGCCGCACGGACCGCATCGGCGAGCGCGGGGTCGGGGGCATCCTGGCTGAGCGCGACGACGATGATCCGCGCACCCGACTCGGCGGCATACCGGATGCCGGCGGCGAGCTGGGCCGCGTTGGGGAAGGCGGGGGCCAGGCGCGCGTCCTGGGAGGGGGCGGCGAGGTAGACCTGGACCGGCAGGATGCTCGCCTTCGGCGCCAGCCCCACGACCCCCGACCCGGCGACCTCTCGGGCGGCGACCAGGCCCGCCACCGGCGTGCCATGGCCGGCGGGATCGCCCTGCCCCAGGGGATTGATCAACTCGGCGGTCACCGGACCTGCCGGAACGAAGCTGCGACCCGGCAGGACCGCCGGTGCCGCTCCGGGAGCGGTCGCGAAATGCGGGTTGGCGACCTCCACTCCCGAGTCGACGACGGCGACGGTGACCCCGGCGCCGTCGTGACCGGCCGACCAGAGCGCCGCGCGGGCGGAGTAGAGCGCGAGCGGATAGGCGAGGTCGGGCAGCAGAACGGTCGAGGTGCGGTCGGTGCACGAGGTGGCAGCAGCCACCACCGGGGTCGCCGACGGGGCGAGCACCGCCCCGCCCGCGAGCAGGACCGTGCAGGTCGCGCGCGCGAGCCGGGTCACGGGCCCGCGCCCGAGGGTGCGGGCGCGAGGGGCGAGCCGAGGGCGGCCGCCTCGCTGAGCGCCGGACCCGAGGGGAAGAGCAACACCCACGGCCCCGGGACGACCCGAGGGGAGACCCCGGCATAGCCGAGGCGGGCCAGGGTCTCGTCGCTGGGGTCGGTGATCGCGAACTTCTGCCCGGACTGGTCGACGAGGAAGACCGGACCGCCCGGGCCCGCGGTGGAACTGGCCCGGACCAGCGCACCGTGGCTGGGATCGACGACGACGCTCGGGCCGGCCGCAGACGGCGCGAAGGCGGAGTCCGGGGGCACCGACGCCAGGCGCGTCGTCGGCGTGCGGTCGGCCGCGGCATACGTGTCGAGGACCGCGCACGGCACCGTGCCCGCTGGCACAGGAGTGGGGACGGCGACCGGCCAGGTGTCGGGATATGCCGCCCGGGCGCGTGGGCTGATCGGCAGGCCCGCGAGGTCAGCCGGGACGAGCGCCTTGGTCTGGCTCAGTTCCGGCTCCTGCGCCCGGTAGACCATCGCGGCGAACGGCGAGAGTGGGACCAGACCGTCGTCGAAGACGAGCGAGTATGCCGTCTGGCCGCTGCCGTCGGGGACCCCCACCATGCGCCCGACCTGGGTGACCTTGCCGCCCGCGGACATCGACCCGGTGAGCGGGCCTCCCTTGTTGGGCACCGAGACGGTGAGCGTCCCCCCCAGCCGAAGCAGGTCGAGCCAGGTGCCCGGGACCTCGAGGGGGTCGGTGCGGCCGCGGCCGATCTGTACCCGCAGGTTGGTGTCGAGTCGTTCGTCGGGGAGGGCGAAACGGTGGCCGTTGGCGACAAGCCACCGGGTCTGCCCCGAGGTGACGAACAGGGCGGTGGGCGTCGTGGGATCGGGGTCGGGCAGCTCCCGGGTCGTGAGGGTCGTGCGGGTCCGCGAACCGGCGAGGCAGGAGACCCACCGGGTCTGGACGAGGGCGTCGGGGACAGGCAGGTCGTCCGGGGCGCCGAGGATGCCTCGGACCGGCCCGCGGGGGGTGGTGGCGAGGTCCTTGTCGTCCATGACGACGACGGGGAAGCCCGCCGAGGCGGGGAGCATGAGCCGGGCGGAGGTGGCGTTGAGCACGGGATAGAGGACGTTCTTGGCGGTGACGAAGCGGGCCGCCGACTGCCGGCCGATGACGACGTGCCCATCGGCCCACGAACCGTCCGGGGCCGAGGTGAGGACTCCCGCGAGCGCGGACCCGCCGAGCAGGAGGGCGGAGACGGCGAGTCCGGCGACGACAGGGCGGCCGCGGCGCACGCTCTCGACGTCACGCCCTTGCGGGGCCCCGCTCACGAAGGCGGAAACCAATCGACGTCGGTTGTAACCGTGGGCCTCGAGGAGGTCCTGCTTGCTCGCCATCCCGGGCCCCTGCCGTCGCTCTCAGTGCCCGCCGAGGAGCCCGACTGCCACGACGAGCAGCGGGATCGCGGCGAACAGGACGAGCCCCTCGGCCAGGTCCAGCAGCCGCCCGGACCGCACCGAGGATCCGGCAGGGGTCGCGAGCACCGCGAGCACGCCGACCGCGGCCGCCGCCACGACACCCGCGACGACCGGGCCCCACTCCGGGTGGGTGAGCACACCGGCGACGGTGCCGGTGAGAACGGCCGCGGCGCCGCCGACCAGCCCGACGAGCACGTCCGAGGCACGCATGAACTGCCGGGTCCGCAGCACCTGGGCGAGCCCGGCCACCCAGACGAGGCCGAGCCCGGCCCAGCCGAGCCCGGCGATCGCGGGTGCGCTGAGGACGACGAGGATCGCGACGCTCACCGAGAGGCCGAGGACGACCTCGTGGGCGAGCGTGACCTCCCGGGCGACCCGCTCAGGGTCGATCTCGGCCGGGTCGGCGAGGATCTCGTTCTCCGACGCGAGCGGTGCGGGCAGAGCACGCACCGCGGACAGGGCGAACCAGGGGACGAGACTCCCGACGAGCAGCGTGACCACGAGGATGACCGCGAGCACGCGTGCCGCGGTGAGTTGTGGGGCCATCTGCAGGACGGCCCCGATCCCGATGCCGGCGAAGCCCAGGACGAAGCACGGCACGAAGGTCCAGCCCCGATCGGGCAGGACGAGGGTGGCGATCCCGCCGACCACGGCCAGCGCCGTCCCGGCGACGACCAGCGGCAATCGGGTGACCTCGCCCGGCGTCGCGGCCAGCGCGGTGACGACGGCGTATGCCGCCGCGCCGCCGAGCACGACGGTGGCCGCGGCACGGTCGTGGCGAGCGCGGGCGAAGACGGCTCCGGCGAGCAGGAGCAGGACGGTCGCGGCCGCACCCATCGCCGGCACGAGCGGACCGGAGTCTCGCCGCAGGGCGACGACGAGGGCGCCGACCGCGAGCAGCGAGGCCGCGGTGGCGAGCATGCCGGCGCGGGCCTCGGCCGGGCCCCAGCCGGTCCCGCCCGTCTCGACGGCGTCGGCGACCGCCTCGACGAGGTCGTCGTAGACCTTGACCGGGGCGAGGTCGGCACCCGCGACGAGGCTGAGCAGTGCCCCGTCGTGGACCCCCTGGGCGAGCAGGCTGGTGTCGGGATCGAGGCGACGGCCATCGGGTTGCACGAGGGTGAAGCCGCCGTGTACCTCGTAGGGGTCCAACGCGCCGACGATCGAGGCGACATCTGGCAGGATCTCGGCGATGGGCAGCCGCGAGGGCAGGACGAGGTCGCTCACCCGGTCGCCGGAGGCGACGCTCACCCGCACGAGGTTGGCGGACTCGGCCGCCGGGACGACGCTCGTCGACACGCTCACGGACCCCCCTGCAGGCGGCTGGATTCCCGAGGGACTCTAGCGGACCGGGGTGCGAGCCCCGGATCGAGCGTGGCCGAGCCGGTCAGCGCAACACACCGTCGCCGGGCTCACCGTCGTCGACCCAGTCCTGCTCGACGACGAGGTTGAGTGCGTCGATCTCGCGTTCGTCCTGCTCGCGGCCATCGTCGCGGCGGCCGCCCACGAGACGGCCGGCGGTGCGGGCGCGGCCCGTCGCGCCGCGGGTCCCCGCCTGCCCCTGCCGTCCCGCCACGACCCCGCGCCCGGAGGCTCCCGCGGCGCTGCCGCGTCCCCCGGCCGTGCGTCCCACGCTCCCGGCCCGCGTGCCGGCACCGCGACCACCCGAGGATCCGGCCGAGCCTCCTGGCACGCCGGCCCGGCCTGCGACGGTGCGCCCTGCGCTGCCCCGGGACTGTCCGGAGGCTCCCGACCGCCCAGCGGCACCCGGTGAGCCTGCCTGGCCCGGCAGACCCCCAGCACCCGCGACGCCCGAGCGCACGGCGCCACCGGGACGGCTCGCGCCGCCGGATAGGCCTGCGGTCGCGCCGAAGCCGGCCACCGCGCCAGAACCACCGAGGCCTCCCCCGGGCCGCACCCCCAGGCCCAGCGCGCCGGCGAGGCCACCGACGCCGCCGGCGAGGGCACCCACAGTGCCACCGACGAGTGCGCCGCCGCCGACCGTGGCACCAGCGGAGCCTCCGGAGCCCGCCGAAAGACCTCCCCCGCCCACGATCGTCCCCGGGGATCCGCTCCCAGTTCCACCGGATGTCCCGCCCGCCGGCCCACCGCCGTCGGGGGTGAGGACCGTGCCCGAGTTCCCACCGTTCGCGCCGCCGTTGGGGCCCCCGTTCGAGCCGCCGCCCCCGTTCGAGCCGCCGCCGTTGGCGCCACCGTTGGCGCCCCCATTGGAGCCGCCGTTGGAGCCGCTGCCACCACCCCCGCCACCGGTCGCGCTCCCGGAACCCCCGCCGACCAGAACACCGCCGGGGGAACCGGCGCCGCCGCTGGCAGAGCCGCCCGAGGAACCACCCGCGGTCCCGCCGCCGACGCCCGAGGAGCCGCCCGAGGAGCCACCGGAGGGCTGCGGCAGGCCGAGGCTGGTCGCAAGATCGCCGGCCGCGGTGAAGAGCCCGTTCTGCAGGTCTTGGTAGAAGGCCTTCATCGCCGACTCGCGCGCCGCCACGGCGGCTCGGCGCTGCTGCTGGGCCGTCTCGTAGGCGTTCTGCGCGGCGATGTAGTCGAGCGAGATACTCGACGGGATCGGCGGCGCGGTGGGCACGGGGGGAACGTCCTTGGCCCCGAGGTAATTGCTCCGCGCGGTCTCGATGGCGCCCAACGAGGTCTGCAGGGCATCGAGGCTCTGCGTGAGCGACTCGCACTTGACGGTGATCGCCGAGGCGAGCTTGCGCGCGGCCTCGAGGGCGACCTTGCCGGCATCGTCCGGCCAGGATGCGGCGAACTGCGGCTCGAGGTCCTTGACGGTAGCGAGGATCGACGAGAGCTTGGCACTCGTCTTACTCACCCCCTCCTTGGCCGCACGGATGTCGCTGACGTTGGCGGAGTAGATCGCCCGGACGAGCCGCCGCTCCTCCGGCCCGCCGGTGGGGCCGTCGTCGTCGGGTATCACGAGCCGGCCCCCGCGCCGGGCCCGGTGGCCGACGTCGTCGCGCCGCCGGACGCCCCCGGGTCGGTCGTCGCACCACCGGCGCCTGGCACGGCGCTGGATGGGAGATAGGTCGTCATCGCCGCCGTCGCCGACTCCTTGGACTGCTGGGCCAAGGAGTTGAAGCGCTCGACGCTTTCGTCGGTCATCGACCGGGTCGTGAGGACGGCGTCGACGGTGCCGCTGGCGAGGATGGCCGCGCTTTCGGCGGTATTGGTGACGATCCCGTCGAGCGTGTCGACCGCGTGCTGGAAGACGGACGCGAGGTGCCGACCGCCGGTCGAGGTTCCGAACGGTTGGGCCAATGCCGTGTTGCGCAGGCCGCCCACGTAGCCCTTGGCCTCCGCTGCGGCCTGGTCGGCGTCATCCCTGGCCTGGCGTACCTTGCTGAGAATGGCCTCGTCGATCTCGACGGTGTTGTCGCCCATGGCTCCCTCCCTGTGGCCGGGCATGTTTTCCGCTGACGTTGTAGTCGCGACTCGCTCAGGCGAGCACGGACGGCATACTCCGATGTCGAGTATGCCGCCCGCGACGGGTCGCCGACGAGCTGAAGCGTCCGGTCAGTGGAACCGGCTCGCGTTCTTGCGCTCGGCCTCTTCGGCCGCGTGCGCGGCCTCCTCGATCGCCGGAGGCATCTTGGCGAGCGCCATGTTCATGTCGCGCAGGCAGTTGTCGACCTTCTGCTTGAAGTCGTTGTAGGCATTCCGGGAGTCGGTGCCCTCACCCCACTCGGCGAGGGTGCGCAACAACTCGGCGGTCATCTCGTGTGCCTTGTCGGTGATCGTCTTGCTGCACGTCTTGGCCTGCTCGCCGAAGGCCCGCAAACGCGCGGCGCTGACAACAGTGGTGTCGCTCATGGTGATCCGTCTCCCCGGTCAGATGCTCGTGCGGAAGGTGGACTGGGCCCTGGTGAACGTCGAGCCCGCCTCCTCCTGGGAACTGGCGGTCAACCGGTCGGTTTCGACCAGTCGGCTCGCGAAACCCT
This sequence comes from Actinomycetes bacterium, assembly GCA_029552065.1. Taxonomy (GTDB): domain Bacteria; phylum Actinomycetota; class Actinomycetes; order Actinomycetales; family Dermatophilaceae; genus Phosphoribacter. The sequence continues at coordinate 20,496 of JAKPEG010000079.1, read as the reverse complement.
CGAATTCGTCGATGAGGTGGTGCGCGTCGTCCGACCACTGCTGCACGAGCTGCGCGAGCCGGTCGGCGGCGTGCCCGAGGTAGCCCGTGTGCAGCTCCTGGTGGGCGTTGACGACGCGGCCGATCTCGGCGCGGAACTCCCCCTCCTTGTGGCGCACCTTGTTGGCAGCCTCGGTCTGGGCGCCGATCCTCTGTTCGGTGGTGTTGCCTGCCATGGATCCCCTCCTTGTGGAACCCCCTGGGGGGTGTGCACAGAGACCTGTGTCTGCTCGGAGAATACCCGCGGCGGTTCGGTGCACAACCCGCAGCGTCGACACTCTGTGGACGACGGTGCGCAAAATGAGTGCGCGTACTTAGACCCGACTCAGCCCAGCAGCCCGCGGAACCAGTCGACGACCCCGGCCACGAGGAGCGCGAGGGGCAGCACGGACACGAGCGCGAGACTCTCCACCGAATCGGCCAGCCGCGCAGCGAGCAGGGATCGACGCCGGGTGCCGGATCCGCCGGCAAGGAGCGCGAGCACCGCTGCGACGACGGCGGCGAGGGTCGCGGCGCCCGCGGCCGCAAGGGGGTCGGCCTCCACGAGGGCCGAGGTGGCGAGCAGGGCGAGCACGAGAGCGGGACTCGACGCCGCGAGCGCGAGCAGGACACGTTCGGACCGGCGGCGGAAGCTGCGGGCCGTGAGCGCGAGACCGAGCGCAGCCGCCGCCAACAGCAGCCAGATCGACCAGCCGGCGGTATGCCGCGCGGCCAGCCCCAGCGTCACGCTCGACGTCGCGGCGAGGGCGCACACCCCCACGAGCAGGGCCGTGTGCGTCTGGGTGGCCTCCTCGACGAGCCGGTCGACGCCGGCCTGGTCCAGGCGCCACGCGCCACGCCCGCCCGTCCGGCGTTCCCGGGGCGACCAACTCGTCACCGACAGCCGGGTGAAGTCGAGCAGGACCTCGTCCTCCGCGTCGATGACGACCATCGGCGCGACCCGCGGCACGAGCGTGATCCCCCCGAGGACGAGAGCGGCGGTGAAGGCGAGCGGCGCAACGAGCGCGAGCCCCCACAGCCCCACGAGACCGACCCCCAGCGCGTATGCCGTCCACACCCGCACGACGCGGCGGCCGGGTCCCGACCGCCGCGGCCCGGCGAGCGCGACGAGTGCTGCGCCCGCCGCCGCCCCGAGCACGCCCGCCTGGGGGTAGCCGATGAGCCGGCCGGCGAGGATCGCACCCGACGCGGCACCGAGGGCCGGGGCGATCCGGTCGACGACCCGGTCACCGTCCCCGACCTGCACGAGGGCCAACCCGCCGAAGGCGAGGACCACCCCGATCGCGAGGCTCGGCCAGTCGCCCCCGGCGGGGACGGGTGCGCCCACGAGGGCGAGCACCGCAGACCCGGCGGCGACGACGGCGAGCAGCCCCAGCCCGACCGCGGAGGCGAGCCGGACCGCCGACCTGCGGCTGGACGGCAGGGCGGTCTGGTCGGTCGGGGCGGGTGGCGGCAACCAGGCAGACGCGACCGCGGCGAGCTCGGCCCGGCTGCTGCCGCCGCCGGGGGCCACGTGCGCCGGCGCAGGAGGGCCGGCGACATCGGGCCGGCGGTTCGGTGCCTGGGTGCCCAGGGTGGACGGGGCCCTGGAGTTCGGTGCGGCCGCGGCCCGGGGACGCGCGGCCCCGGCGGCGTCCAGCGCCGCCGGATCGACCGCGACGAGGATGCACCCCGGGGCGAGCCGCGCCTGCGCGAGGGTCTGCGGGGAGAGCAGGTGCTGTCCGCCGAGGGTGAGCAGGGCCAGCCCGGCACCGGGAGCGACGAGCTCGGCGAGGTCGCCGATCGGCAGGTTCTCGTCGACGACGACGTCGTGCCTGCGCGCGCCCAGGACGACGGTGACCGCGCGCAGGACGGCCCCGGTGGTCGTCGTCTCGGTCATCGTCCTCCCCCGTCCACAGCCCCGCCCGGGGCGGGCGGGACGGCATACCGCCACCTATCATGCCCTGGACGCACGAACGCCGAAGGAGAGCCGAGGGGAGCGATGTCCGCGACGTCATCGGTCTACCGCGAGGGTCGTATCGCGCCGCCCCCCATGCCCAAGGGGCAGGTGGAGATCCAGTCGCCGCCGCCGCTGTTCGCCGGCGAGAGCATGGCGAGCAATCTGCTCATGACGGCCATCCCCATGGTGGGGTCGCTCGCCTCGGTCGTCTTCGTGGCGATGAGCAACACCGGCACGCGCGGCTACCTCATGGCCGGAGGATTCCTCGTGGCCACGCTCGGCTTCGTCGGGGTGTCGGTGTGGCGCGCGCGCACCGGCAAGTCGGCCCAGGTGACGAGCAACCGGCGCGAATACCTCAACTACCTGCGCACGATCCGCGGGGTGGCCCGCCAGGCGGCCGCCCAACAGCGCGAACACCTCTCGTGGATCCACCCCGCGCCAACCGCGCTCGCGGCGATCGCCGAGGAACGCACCCGGGTGTGGGAACGGGCACCGGAGGACCCCGACCACCTCCTCGTCCGATACGCCGTCGGCCCGCAGCAGCTGGGGCTCGCACTCGTGCCACCCGAGTCGGAGACGATCGACAAGCTCGACCCCGTGGCAGCCTCCGCGCTGCACCGGTTGCTCGCCACGCACCGGGTGCTGGCCGACCTGCCCACGGCGGTCGCCCTCGGCTCCTTCGCGCGGATCGAGATCACCGGAGCCGAGCACCACGTGCGGGCGCTCGCCCGGTCGGTGCTCGCCCAGGCCGCGCTCATGCACCCTCCGGACCAGCTCGTCATCGCGGTGCTCACCCAGCCGACGACCGTCCCCCAGTGGGACTGGGTCAAATGGCTGCCGCACGCGCACAGCCGGCGGGAGGCCGACGCCGCCGGCCCTCGACGGATCGTCTGCACCGACCTCGACGAGCTCGCCGAGCTGTTGCCCGCCGACCTCACCGAACGGCCTCGGTTCCTCGCCTCCGCTCCCCCGATCTCGCCCCACGTCGTCGTCGTCGTCGACAACGTCTTCGTCCCGCCCGGCCACTCGATCCTCACCGACGACGGGGTCCAGGGGATGACCATCCTCGACCTGCCCGAGCGTTGGGACGAGCTAAGCGACGACTCGCGGGTGCGACTGCACCTCGAGGACGTCGACGAACACGGCCGGGTCCGGGTCGCGGCGGTCGTCGCCCGCCAGGAGCCGGTCCGCGGCTTCGCCGACCAGATGAGCGTGGTGGCCGCCGAGTCGCTCGCCCGCAGACTCACCCCCCTGTATGCCGGTGAGGGCCCGGTCCGCGAGGACGCGCTCACCCGCAGCACCGAACTCACCGACCTGCTGGGCATCGGCGACATCTATTCGGTGAACTACGACGTGACCTGGCGTCCTCGGCCGCCCCGGGACCGGCTGCGGGTGCCGATCGGGGTCGGCGCCGACGGGGCGTCGGTCCACCTCGACATCAAGGAATCGGCCCAACAGGGAATGGGGCCGCACGGGCTGGTCATCGGGGCGACCGGCTCGGGCAAGTCCGAGCTCCTACGCACCCTCGTCCTCGGCCTCGCCCTCACCCACTCCCCCGAGATCCTCAACTTCGTTCTCGTCGACTTCAAGGGCGGGGCGACCTTCGCCGGGATGGCGGAGATGCCGCACGTGTCGGCGATCATCACCAACCTCGCCGACGAGCTCACCCTCGTCGACCGCATGCAGGACGCCCTCTCCGGCGAGATGACCCGGAGGCAGGAACTGCTGCGAGCCTCGGGCAACTATGCCTCCCTGCGCGACTACGAGAAGGCCCGCACGTCGGGCGACGCGCCGCATCTGTTGCCCCTGCCCTCGCTGCTCATCGTCTGCGACGAGTTCTCCGAACTGCTTTCGGCCAAGCCCGAATTCGTCGACTTGTTCGTGGCCATCGGACGGTTGGGCCGGTCCCTCGGCATCCACCTCCTGCTGGCCTCGCAGCGGCTCGAGGAAGGGCGCCTACGGGGTCTGGACAGCCACCTGTCCTACCGGATCGGGCTGCGGACCTTCTCCGAGGCCGAGTCCCGTTCGGTCATCGGCGTGGGGGACGCCTACACCCTGCCCGCCGTGCCCGGCCTGGGCTTCCTCAAGCCCGACCAGTCCTCGCTCTGGCGGTTCAAGGCGGCATACGTCTCCGGGCCGCCCAAGGCGCGCTTCGGCGCGGGCGGCCTCGGGCAGGGGGCGGTCCGGCGAGAGGCCCTGCCCTTCGTCCCGGGCCTGGTGACCTCACGCCTGGAGGCCGAGGAGGCCGCCGCCGAGGCGGCCGCCGCGGCCATCGCCGCTGCGGCACCGCAGGAGAAGCGGGCGGTCTTCGACATCGCCGTCGACGCGATGACCGGCCGAGGTCCGGCGGCCCACCAGGTGTGGTTGCCGCCCCTCGACGTGCCCGACACCTTCGACCACCTGCTCCCCGACCTCACGGTCGACCCGGCCCTCGGGCTGGTGTCCCCGTCCTGGCGGGCCGCCGGGTCGTTGCGCTTCCCCATCGGCACCGTGGACATGCCTCGGGAGCAGAAGCGCGAGGTGCTGCGTTGCGACCTGTCCGGCGCGGCCGGACACGTCGCGATCGTCGGCGCGCCGCGCAGCGGCAAGTCCACGCTCATGCGCACGCTCCTCACCGGGATCGCCCTCACCCACACCCCTCGCGAGGTGCAGTTCTACGTCCTGGACTTCGGCGGCGGAACCTTCACCGGGATGCGCGAGCTCGCGCACGTCGCGGGCGTGGGCACCCGCTCCGAGCCCGACGTCGTGCGCCGGATCGTCGCCGAGGTCGTCGGGATCACCGACGCCCGCGAGGAGTACTTCCGCGCCCACGGCATCGACACGATCGAGACCTACCGGGCGCGCCGGGCCGCCGGCATCCGGGACGGGGTCGACCCGGGTGGCGGGGCGCCGGTCGACGACGGCTACGGCGACGTCTTCCTCGTCGTCGACGGGTGGAGCACGCTGCGCTCGGACTTCGACGCGATCGAGGGCGAGTTGCAGATCCTCGCCCAACGGGCCCTCACCTTCGGTGTCCACGTGCTCGCGAGCGCGACCCGGTGGATGGACTTCCGCACCGGGATGCGCGACGTGCTCGGCACTCGCTACGAGTTGCGGCTCGGCGATGCGATGGACTCCGAGATCGACCGCAAGGTCGTGGCCAACATCCCCCTCGACCGGCCCGGCCGCGGCGTCATCCAGGCGAAGCTCCATTTCCTGGGCGCCCTTCCGCGCATCGACGGCGACGCCCGGCCGCTCACCCTCGGCAGCGGTGTCGCCTCCCTCGTCGCCCGGGTCAACCAGGGGTGGACCGGTCCGCGTGGCCCCAAGCTGCGGCTGCTCCCCACGACGATCCTCCTCGACGAGGTCCGGGCGCTCGCACCCGAGAGCCCGCGCGTGCTCATGGGGATCACCGAGCGGACCCTCGCCCCAGTGGGGATCGACGTGGGCCGGGACCCGCACCTGCTCGTCTACGGCGACGGCCAGTCGGGCAAGTCGGCGCTCCTGCGTGCCTACATGCGCGAGGTCATGCGGGTGCACGGGCCGACCAAGGCCCAGCTCTTCCTCGTCGACTATCGCCGGGCCCACCTGGGTGAATTCCCGCAGGACTGGGTCTCGGAATACTGCACGAGCGCCGAACAGACCCGAGACGTGATCGACAGCGTCACCGGCTTCCTCCAGACGCGCCTGCCGGGCGCCGACGTCACCCCCGAGCAGCTGCGGACCCGTTCGTGGTGGACCGGCCGCGAGGCCTTCATCGTCGTCGACGACTACGAACTCGTCGCGACGAGTCAGGGCAACCCCGTCGCCTCGGTCATCCCGCTGCTCGCCCAGGCGGTCGACATCGGCATGCACGTGGCCATCGCCCGGCGAGTCGGCGGCGCCGGCCGGTCCTACGACAACCTCGTCACCGCCCTGCGGGACCTCGCCGCACCCGGTGTCGTCCTGTCGGGCGATCCGGCCGAGGGTGCTCTCATCGGCCAGATGAAGGCCGTGCCGGCGCCCCCTGGTCGGGGCCGGTTGCTCACCCGGGAGGGTTTCGACGTCATCCAGGTGCCCTGGTCGCCGTCCGTCCACGGGTGAGCCGCACCGCAGGTGAGTCGACACGGCATACCGGTATGCCGTGTCGCCAGCCGCGTGCCTCGTCGGGGACGGACCGCGAACCGGCCCATGGCTGCGTGCGGTTACCCTGGACGTCGCCGCAGTCGGCCGCCTGGCCGCCCGCGACCCGGGTCTCTAGCTCAATGGCAGAGCTGCGGACTTTTAATCCGTAGGTTGTGGGTTCGAGCCCCACGGGACCCACCCCAGCGCACCGCGCACCGAGAACGGCGCCCGCCCTTGTCGACCGGAACGGGCCACGCCGTCGTATCGTGGCGCCGATGTCGATGAACAGCGGTGCGGGCCGCCATCGGTCACCCGACGACGGTGGCCCCGCGGGCGTGCGCGGGCTCTCGGTCGTCGGCTCGCTCGGCATCCTCGTGGTCGTCGTCCTGCTCGTCGGTTGGCTCGTCGTCTCCCGGCTCACGAGCGCGGCCGCTGGATCCCCGCCCACCCCGTCCGGCCCCGCGCCCGTGGCCGGCACGCCGTCGGCGACCAGCTCGCCGAGCCCCACGACCACGGCCCCGAGCCCGAGCCCGACGAGCACCGAGTCACCGGCGACCATCACCGGCCTCGTCCTGCGGTGCAGTCTCGACGGCCAACAACTGCATGCGACCCTCACCTTCGTCTCCTCCGGCCGGGTGCCGGTCACCCTCATCGCCGGCGACCATGCCAGCCCCCAGACCGTCGAGGCCGGATCGGTCGAGCTCACCGCCACCGGCGCGGCCTATCCCGCGACCTGCTCCGCGCTTGTCGGCGGGCACGCCTACGGACCGATCCGCGCGAGCTGACGCGCTCCCCTTCACGTCCTCCCGCGTCCCTTCGCGCCCTCCCACCCCCCACCCACACGGCGGCCTCGGGCGGGATGGGAGAGACTGGGGCCCACGCGACGTTCGAACGGGCCAAGCGCCCGCGCAGACAGGAGACCGAGATGGCCGGCTTGGGGCGGACCGTTCGAGGATGGCGTGCCGCGTCGGTCCTGCTGCTCGTAGGGGCCCTCGGGCTCACCGCCGGGTGTCAGCCGGGCGGCGGTCCGAGCCCGACGGCCACCGACTCGGGCACCGCACCATCTGCCGGCGCAACGATCGGCGGGACGACCGCCGGGGCCGGTCAGGGCATCGTCGTGCTCGACCGGGGAGTTCTCGCCGTCCGTGGGCGCTCACTGCCCGTCACGTGCGACGGCAAACCGCCGGTCACCCGTGACGTACCCGCCCTCCTCCCCTCCACGAGCATGGTCTGGGTCTCTCCCGGCACCCGGCTGCACGTCGCCGAGGGGGGGACGATCACGATGTGCCCGGGCACGGCATACACGCCCGCGCGGGCGCAGGTGCCCGCGGGCCGGGCGGTCTATCGCTACCGGGTGTGGGTGGAGAACGACGGACTCTGGCCCGTCGTCGCTGCGACCGCCACGTCGACGATCCAGGTGCTCGCGGGCGGCAGTTTCGTCCCCCAGCCCTCGGTGGACGACTCGCCTGCGGTGCCGCCGGCCCTCGGTCAGATCTACCCGGGTGAGGTCGGCACCTTCGAGGTGCTGCTCGCCGTGCCGACCGACGGCCGTGACTACGTCGTCCAAGGGGAGCCAGGCAACGGGTCGGGCTTCCGGATCCTCGACGGTGTGCGACAGGGGCCACCCACCCAGGTCGACCTCCCTGCGCCGACCCCGGTGGTGACCCCGCGGATCCTGCCCACCGCCCCGGCCGGGCTCAGCCCCGACCCGGGTGGGTTCGTCCTCGGCCCGACCGCCCAGCTCCCCCACGAGTGCAGCGGTGTGCCGCCGACCTCGACCACGACGATCGAGAAGCCCAGCGCCGAGGGCAAAGCCAGGACCCTCGACCCCGGCACCACGCTCGAGCTCACCGACCGCTTCCGCATCACCCTGTGCCCCGGCGAGGCCTACGAGCCCACGCCGGCCGTCTACCCGACCGGGGCGGTGACCTATCGGAAGTACACGGCCTTCGTCACCCAGCTCGAGCTGGGTCTGGACCTGCCGCTGGCGAACTACCTGCCGGCGATCATGGACTCGGGCGGCCACCCTCCGGCCCTGGGCGGGCGGGTCGTCGACCCCACCGAGATCGCCTATCCCTCGCGCCAGAAGCTCACGGCCGGGCAGACGGCGAAGTTCGTCTTCGCCCTGGCCATCCCCACCTCCGGCGGGCCCTACTTCGTCAAGGCCGGCCCCTCGCTGCTGTCCGCCTTCCGGCTCCAGTGAGCGGCCCCACACAGGACAAACCGGTCGTATGCCGCGCGACTCCCCACCCGTGCTGGACACCGCCGTGGGCGTTCCACCCGGCCCGCCCGGCCCGCACCCGGGGGCGGAGAGGACGAGTGGGCCACGGCTGGGCTAAGGTGCCGTGAGCAATCGACCACGGGGGCGACATCACGGACGCCGGAGTGTGCGAATGGGTAGGCACAGCGAGCTTCAACCGGGGGGCGAAACACGGGGACGCCGCATGGCCGTGGCCATCGGAGCCGTCGGCGTGTTCGCCGTCGCGGCGGTCTTCGGCCTGTGGGCCCTTTTCGGCTCGGTGCGCACCCCGACGAAGCCTCCTGCGACCGTCTCGCTGAGCGAACGGACCACAGACGAGGAGGCGCTCGCGACGACGGAGCCCAGCGAGACCTTCGTCGTCCCCACCCCGAGCTATGCCACCCCCAGCCTGAGCGTCGCGCTCGGCCCGCTCGAGCCCTCCATCGCCGACTCCCCCGTCGACCCGGCGACCCTGAAGACCACGAGCGCCCCGCCGAGTCGGGCGACGCAGCCGAGCCGACCGGTCGTCTCGAACCTCTCGCTCGAATGCTCCCGCCAGGGCCGGCGAGTGCGGGCGACACTCACCTTCGTCACCACGGCCCGGGTTCCGGTCACGCTCACCGCGGGGGCCCGCACGGAGTCGACGACGGCCGACGGCGACGTCAAGCTCACCCTTTCGGGCGACCTGCCCAACGGTCTGCCGGGGGGATGCAGCGCACTCGTCAACGGGCAGGCCGTCGGCCCCGTCCCGGCGCGTTGACCGAGGTCCGCGGCCGCGCGGGCCGCGCAACTCGGGACGCACCCTAGGCTGGGCCGATGCTCGGCCTCGCCCCGCTCGACGCCGGCGTCACCCCGGTCGACGCCCTGCGCCGGATCGCCCTGCTCCTCGAACGTTCGCGGGCCGGCACTTATCGGATCCAGGCCTTCCGCAAGGCCGCGGGAGTGGTCGCCGGGCTGGACCCCGACGAGTTGCACCGCCGGCTCGCCGACGGATCCCTCGGGGGCCTGCCCGGCCTCGGGACGGCGACCGCCGCGGTGGTGACGCAGGCCGCGGACGGTGAGCTGCCGGCATACCTCGCGTCCTTGCAGGAGCGCGACGGCGGCTTCCTCGCGCCCGGCGGCGAGGCGATGTATGCCGCGGTGCGCGGCGACCTGCACACCCACTCGGACTGGAGCGACGGCGGTTCACCGATCCAGGAGATGGTGCTCTCGGCGGTCGAGCTCGGCCAGGAGTGGATGGCGCTCACCGACCACTCGCCGCGGCTCAAGGTGGCCAACGGCCTGTCGGCCGAGCGGCTGCGGCAACAGCTCACGATCGTCGACGGTGTCAACACCGCTCTGGGGCAACGGTTTCGGCTGCTTCGTGGGATCGAGGTGGACATCCTCGAGGACGGGACGCTCGACCAGGAGCCTGCATTGCTCGCCGAACTCGACGTCGTCACGGCTTCGGTCCACTCCAAGCTGCGGATGCCCCGGGAGCCGATGACCCGGCGGATGCTCGCAGCGATCCGCACCCCGGGCGTCGCCGTGCTCGGACACTGCACGGGTCGGCTGGTCGAGGGTTCGCGGGGGACGCGGCCGCAGTCGGAGTTCGACGCCGAGGCGGTCTTCGCCGCCTGCGCGCAGGAGGGGGTCGCGGTCGAGATCAATTCGCGCCCCGAGCGCTGCGATCCGCCCGACGAGCTGCTCCTGCTCGCGCTCGAGGCCGGGTGCCTGTTCGCCCTCGACTCCGACGCGCACGCGCCCGGGCAGCTGGACATGAAGGCCTACGGCTGCGAACGGGCCACTCGCCTCGGCGTCCCGGCCGAACGGATCGTCACGACCTGGCCGGTCGACGAGCTGCTCGCCTGGAGCAGACGCGCGCGCTGACCGCGTGGCCACGGGGTCGTTCGGTCGGCGCGCTCAGCCCAGCCGCACGTGCCGCGGTCCGAGCTCGTCGATCGACGCGGCACCGAGCAGGGTCATCGTCCGGCGCACTTCTGCGGCGAGGATCTCCGTCGCCCGCTCGACGCCCGCCTCGCCGCCGGCCATGAGCCCGAAGAGGTAGGCCCGGCCGACGAGGGTGCTCGACGCGCCCAAGGCCAGAGCTGCGACGACGTCGGCGCCCGAGAGGATGCCCGAGTCGAGGATGATCTCCGCCTCGGGCCCGAGCGCCTCGCGGACCCGGGCGACCAGCCGCAGCGGCACCGGCGCCCGGTCGAGCTGACGACCACCGTGACTGGACAGGACGATCGCGTCCGCCCCGGCGTCGACGACCGCCCGCGCATCGTCGACGGTCTGGATCCCCTTGACGATCAGCGGTTTCCGCCAGTTGGTCCGGACCCATTCGAGGTCGGCGAGGGTCATCGTCGGGTCGAAGAGCGCATTGAGCTTCTCCCCGATCGTGCCGTCCCAGCCGGCAAGCGCGGCGAAGTCGATCGGCTCGGTCGTGAGCACGTCGAACCACCAGGTGGGATGTCGGGCGACGTCGAGCAGGGTGCGTGCGGTGAGGGCCGGCGGCACGGAGAGGCCGTTGCGCACGTCGCGCAGCCGAGCCCCGGCCACCGGCACGTCGACGGTGAGCACGAGGGCCTCGTAGCCCGCCGCGTCGGCGCGGGCCATGAGCTCCTCCGCCGCCGCCCGGTCCCGCCACACGTAGAGCTGGAACCACAGCCGGGCGGCCGGGTCGCCGGCGACCGCCGCGGCGACCGCTTCGGGGGCTGTCGTGCCGAGCGTCGAGACGGCATACGGTATGCCGTGCCGGCTCGCCACCCGCGCGACCGCCGCCTCGCCGGCCTCGTGCATGAGCCGGGTGAATCCGGTGGGGGCGAAGGCGAAGGGCAGTGCGCTCGGCCGGCCGAGCACGCGGGTCACCGTCGAGACCTCGCCCACGTCGCGCAGCACCTGGGGCTGGAACTCGAGCCCCTCGTATGCCGCGCGCGCCCGGGCATAGGTGGCCTCCGTCTCGGCCGAGCCGTCGACGTAGTCGAAGACCGCCCGCGGCGCCCGACGTGCGGCCGCCCGTCGCAGGTCGGGGATGGTGAGGGCGGCGGCGAGCCGGCGTTCGGTGGGTCGCAGCTGCGGCCGACGAAGCCCCACGAGGGGGTGGATCGCCGACCACGAGGGCAGCCGCCGAGCGGTCTCACGCGGGCTCATGGGCCCACTCTTGCAGGCCGGGGAAGCGATTTGGACCCCCCGCGCGCCGTCCCCTATGCTTGCCGGGTCCTCAACGGATCCGAGCGCGGCTGCCCGGCGGCGAGGGTCCGGAGAGGTTCCCGGGTCCCCATCGTCTAGCGGCCCAGGACTCCGCCCTTTCACGGCGGCAGCACGGGTTCGAATCCCGTTGGGGATACGCAGTGTCTTGGGTGGATTTCACCCGTCCAAGGCCCCGTAGCGCAGTTGGTTAGCGCGCCGCCCTGTCACGGCGGAGGTCGCGGGTTCGAGTCCCGTCGGGGTCGCCAGCTCCTCACGAGGGAGCGCAGGGCCAGGTAGCTCAGTTGGTACGAGCGTCCGACTGAAAATCGGAAGGTCGGCGGTTCGACCCCGCCCCTGGCCACCACCCAGAGCCGCAGATCACAGGCCTGTGACCTGCGGCTTTGTCTGTCCCCGCATTGTTGACCGCAGACTGCCGCGTGGCTGCCATCGACCCAGAGTCACTCCGAGTCGCCGACGGCCGGAGACCCGGGCGCCCTGCCCACGTGTTGTGAACGCCCTCGTCATGCGCCTGTGGTGATAGCGTGATATCGCGACGATGTGCTGCGCGGAGGAGGCGACGATGGCCGACGTTCTCATCCGCGGTTTGTCCCCGGAGGCGGTGCAGCGCATCGACGAGGAGGCGGCCGCTCAGGGACTCTCCCGCAACGAATTCCTCCGCCGCCGGTTGGAGCAGGCACCGCTCGCTGACCGGGCGACGCTCGTGACGCTCGCGGACCTCCGACGCGCCGCGGATGCAACCCGCGACCTGCTCGATGAGGACCTGATGCGCGAAGCCTGGCGCTGAGCCATGGCGACCACGAGGTGGCTGATCGACAAGTCCGCCTACGCGCGGCTCGCCGACTCCCCCGACGCCGAGCAGTGGCTCGCGCGCATCCAGCGGGGGGTCGTACGGATCAGCACCGTGACCCGACTGGAGATCGGCTACTCCTTCCGGACCGCCGGCCAAGCCCGCCGGGAGGTCACCTCGCCCCCGCTGTCGTTGCTGCCCGTGGAGTACCTGACGCCAGCCATCGAGGACCGCGCTGTCGAGGTCCAGCTGCTGCTGGCCGATCGTGGACACCACCGCGCCCCCTCGATCCCCGACCTGCTCATCGCAGCAACTGCCGAGAAGGCCGGCTTGACGGTGCTGGCCGTCGACAAGGACTTCGACCTGATCGCCGAGGTCACCACCCAGCCGGTGGAAACCCTGGCCTGGCGGTCCACCTGACCGCCCGTCACCGGAGGTCAGTATTCGTCACCCACGGGTCGTCGATCCGGTGCAGCCTCGCGACGAGTTGGTCGTAGGCAGGGCGCACCCGCCCCGGGACGCCGAGGCGGCGCGGCATACCTCGTTGTATGCCGCGCCGCGCCGGCCGATGTGAAACCGTGCCGATCCGCAGCTTCTGCGCGGATCAGTGGCCGGAGATCGTGTGCAGCGGTTCCTGGGACCGGTCCTTGATCGTGTTGACGACGACGAGGCTCACGAGCGCGACCGCGGCGAGGTAGAAGGCCACCGAAGTCACCGTGCCGAAGCGCAGGGTGAGGTATTCCGCGATCGTCGGGGCGAAGGCGCCGCCGAGGATCGCGCCGATCGCATAGGCGAGCGACACTCCGGACAGCCGGATCGAGGCCGGGAACATCTCGGCATAGAGCGCCGATTGCGGGCCGTAGGTGAGGCCCTGCGGGATGGCCGTGATGACCAGGGCAATCGCGACGTGCGTGAGGGTGCCCTGAGCGAGCAGCCAGAACATCACGAACAGCCACGGGATCGTGAAGAGGTAGCCGGCTGTGTAGACCTTGATCCGCCCGATCCGGTCGGACCAGTTGGCGGCGAACCACGTCGAGACGATCCAGACGGCCGCCGCGACGACCACCCAGACCATCACCTGGGTTTGCGGCAGCTTGAGCGTCTTGGTGGCATAACCGAGGATGAAGCCGCCGACGATCATGTAGCCGAGGGCGTTGTTGCCGACGAAGACGAAGGCCGCCTGCAGGACCCGCTTGGGGTGCTTGGTGAGCACCTCGCGCAGCGGCGAGGCCGAGAGTTTCTGGTCTTGGCGCAACTCCATGAAGACCGCGCTCTCCTCGACCCGCCGCCGGATGTACTGGCCGAGGAAGACCAGGACGATCGAGAAGAGGAAGGGCACCCGCCATCCCCACGACTCGAAGGATGCGGTGTCGAGGGTGGCCGACATGAGCGAGAGCAGGGCGGTCGCGATGAGCATTCCTGCAGGCACCCCCATCTGCGGGAAGGCCCCGAAGCGGCCACGTTTGCCGTGCGGGGCGTGCTCGACCGCGAGCATGGCCGCGCCGCCCCATTCGCCGCCGGCCGAGAAGCCCTGCAGGCAGCGCAGCACGATGAGCAGGACCGGCGCGAGCGCGCCGATCTGGGCGGTCGTGGGCAGCAGACCGACGAGGGTCGTCGACAAGCCCATGAGCACGAGGGTGAAGATGAGCACGGCACGACGGCCGAGACGGTCGCCGACCCGGCCCATGACGATCGCACCGAGCGGCCGGAAGAAGAAGCTCACCCCCACGGTCGCGAGCGAGGCCAACTGCGCCAAGGACCCGAGTCCGCTGAAGAAGAGCTTCGCGAACAGCAGCGCCGCGACGTTGGCGTAGATGAAGAAGTCGTACCACTCGATCGTCGTACCGACGGCGGTGGCCAGCGCGACCCGGCGGTATTCCACGGTGGGGATGACCGGCCCGGGGCTGTCGAGGACGACGTCGGCCGGCCCGAGTTCGACCGGCTCGTGGTGCAGGTGCGGCAAGTGAGCGTGGTGATGGTGTTCGTGGTGCTCGCCGGCGGCACCGCCGCCAGCGGCTCGGGGGGCGGGTTCGGGCGTCTTGGGGGGGAGATTCGTGTCGGTCACAGGACACCGCCGTCGGTCAGGGTCGAGGCGGATCCTCGACCTGGTCCAGTTCACAGGCCCAACCGTCGCCAAATCGGGACCGAAGTCCTTCGATTCTTGATCATCTCGATTGAGATGAGCTGAGTGGTTGCCTGCGCGCGCCAGGCGGTATGCCGCCCGCCCCGACTCCGTTCGCGCCCCGCCCCTGACCCGCCGCTCAGGGGTGCCTACGGCTGGTCGAGGGCCTAGTCAGCGACCGCTCAGGGTTCGCTCATGGACTCACCCAATGCCGCGGCATACCGTCGCGGACGCATCGTGTAGGCATGACGACGACACCCACCACCCCCGGCCGCCCCTCCCGCAGCGAGGGCTTCTTCACCGCCCTCCAGCACGCCCCCGTCCACCGGTCCGAACACCGGGTCATCGCCGGCGTCTGCTCGGGTCTCGCCGAGAAGCTCAGCATCCCGGCGACCGTCGTGCGCGTCGCCGCGGTCGTGCTGGGACTGTTCACGCCCATGGTGGCGGTCTACCTCGCCGCCTGGCTGCTGTTGCCCGACCAGCGCGGTCAGGTCCACCTCGAGCGAGCAATCCGGGGCGGCCGCGGCGGCTGAGCCCGCCCGCGCCACCGCGAACCGGACGCCGCGGCATACCCACGAGGTATGCCGCGGCGTCCTCGCGTCGTGCGTGCGGCCACCCGGGTCGAGCGGGCCGGACTCCGGGCAACGGCGGCCTCAGGGTCGGATCAGGGCCCGGTCAGGGGCTCACCCAATGACGGGTGACCGGGCGGCGGGCGCACAGTGGAGACATGACCACGACGCCCACCACCACCACCGCTCTCGACCGCTTCTTCGCCGCGCTGCGCTCGACCCCGCTGCGCCGCTCCGCCACCGACCGCAAGGCCGGCGGCGTCTGCTCCGCAGTCGCCGAGCGCCTCGGGGTGTCGGTCGGGCTGCTCCGCATCCTCACGGTCGTCGCCGCCTTCCTCGGGGTCGGCGTGCCGGCCTACCTGCTCGCCTGGCTCGTCCTGCCCGACGCGCAGGGTCGGGTCCACCTCGAGCGCGCGATCCGCGGCGGCGAGGCCGGCTCGATCGTCTTGCTCGTCTTCACGGCCCTGGCCATCATCCCCGAGCCGCACGCCCACCCGGTCACCTCGTGGGTCGTCCTCGCGGTGATCCTCGCCGCCCTGTGGATCTCCGGCCGTCGGCGCGCCGCCCAGGCCCCGACGTGGCCGTCGCAGTCGCCTGCCGGCCGGCCGCAGCCCCAGCACTACTACCCGCAGGACGCCACCCACCACTGAAACCCCACTCGACCGCGGCGCGGTCGGTCCGCCCCACCGGGCGAGCCGGCCGTGCCGCAATGCTCTGCCGGGCGGACTAGGGTCGCAGAGTGGATCCTCGGGTGGATCCACCGGGTGGATTCAGAGGCGGGTCGGGCGATGGATCGACAACTCACGGCGGCGGCGGACTGGTCGGTGGAGCAACTCGTGCGCCACCGGCATACCCGTGACAGCCGCCCCGGCGCGCGCGACGACGACGCGCGACTCGCCCTGCTCGTCGAGGGTGGCAGCAGCCGCTCGGCCTACTCCTCGGGGATGGTCCTCGCGATCCACGAGCTCGGCCTCACCCACGTGTTCGACGACGTCTACGGTGTCTCCGGCGGCGCCCTCAACGCAGCCTGGTTGCTGTGCGGCCGTGCCGCCGAGGTGATGGACACCTGGTGGAATCCCCAGGTGATGCGCCGGCTCATCGCCCCGCATCGCGCGCTGCGCGGACGTCCCGTCGTCGACACCGACTACCTCGTCAACGAGGTCTACACCCACCTGGTCCCGATGGACTTCCCGGCCATCCTCGCCAACCCGATCGGCTTCCACCCGGTGGCGACCGACGTCGCCACCGGAGCGCCGACCGACCTGGCCCCGCTGGTCCACGACGTCGACTCCCTGCGCCTGGCCCTGCGGGCGACGGCGGGTATGCCGGTGCTCGCCGGCCCGCCCATCGCGCTCGGCGGGCAGGCCTTCGTCGACGGCGGGGTGGCCGAGATGGTCCCCGTGCGCACCGCCTTCACCCAGGGTGCGACACACGCGATCGCCCTGCGCACCCGGCGCCCCGGCGAGCTGCAGGCACCCCCGGGGCGGGTGGAAACCCTTCTCGTCCGCCGCTACCTGCGCCGCCACGCGCCCGGGGCTCTTCGGGCCTGGCACGACCGGTATGCCGTCGCCCAGGCCGAGGAGCGGCTGCTCGCCACCGACCCCCGCTGCCGCCAGATCCGGCCCCCGGCCCACGGCCCCAAGGTGCTCACCACCTCCCGCGGCCCGGCCCGACTGCGCACCACGGTCGAGCTCGGGGACGAGGCGGCCCGGGAGGTCTTCACCGGGTGGCTCGCGCCTGCGCCGGCCGGAACCCGGCCGGAGGCTCAACCGCAGGCCCACCAACCCGGTGGCGGGCGCGCGAGCTGAGCACACGGCATACAGTCGGGGCCATGCCCGACGACTTCGTCATCGCGCGCAACCCCGAACCCGACTCCACGCTGCCCTTCCTCATCCGGGTGCCGCTCGGGCCGGACGGGATCGTCCTCAAGGCCCGCGAGAGCTGGCCGCGCACGAACAAGGTCTACTGCCATCGCGCGCCGGAGTGGCCGGCCGACGCCGAGATCGTCGAGCGGGTCGCCACCCGTTCGTGCACCCGACGTGGCGCGGCCATCGATCTCGTCCTCGACCGGGGGCGCGAGGCCCGCTCGCAACTGGTCCTCACGCACGTCAGGGGACGGGAGGCGATCTTCTGGCAGACGGCACGCACCGCCAAGCAGGCCCGCCCCGACGTGCGCACACCGACCGCCCGGGCGTCCGGCCTCACCGAACTCGCGATCCTCGTCGACGTCCACGAACGCTACGCGTGGCGATTCGCCGACCAGCAGGTCCGGACCACCCTGCGCCCGCTCGTCGCCGGC
This sequence comes from Actinomycetes bacterium, assembly GCA_029552065.1. GTDB lineage: Bacteria > Actinomycetota > Actinomycetes > Actinomycetales > Dermatophilaceae > Phosphoribacter. The sequence continues at coordinate 3,225 of JAKPEG010000079.1, read as the reverse complement.
GACTACGCCGTCGAGCATGACGGGGCGGTCGTCGCCGCAGTCGAGCGCAAGTCCCTCGCCGACCTGGTGAGCACGCTGACCTCCGGCAAGCTGCGATATGCACTGGCCGATCTCGCCGCACTTCCCCACGCAGCAGTCGTCGTCGAGGATCGCTACTCGCAGGTCTTCACCCTCGACCGGGTCCGGCCTGCCGTCGTCGCTGACGGGATCGCCGAAAGCCAGGCCCGCTTCCCCACGGTGCCGGTGATCTTCGCCGAGACCAGGAAGCTGGCTCAGGAGTGGACCTACCGCTTCCTCGCCGCCGGGCTCGCCGAGGCCGCCCAGGAGTCGGGAGTTCGAGATCGCCTCGCGCAGCTGCCCGGGACTCCCTTGCCCGAGCCTCCGGCCGCCACTGCGACGACGGCCCAGGTCCGCGCGTGGGCCCGGGACAACGGGTATGCCGTGCCCGACCGGGGTCGGTTACGCCCGGAGATCCACGTCGCCTTCGAGCGAGCTCACGAGCAGGGGGCGTCCTCATGAACGACGACCGGCGACCGGCGACGTTGCTCGTCGTCCACCACACGACCTCGCCAAGCCTCGAGGTGATGCTCGACGCCGTCCTCGAGGGGACCCGCGCCGAGGGGATCGAGGGAGTTTCGGTCGTGGTCCGCCCGGCGTTGGGCGCCACTGCCTCCGACGTCCTGGCCGCCGGTGCCGTGCTGCTCGGCACGCCGGCGAACATCGGCTACATGTCGGGCGCCCTCAAGCACTTCTTCGACCAGATCTACTATCCGTGCCTGCATGCGACGCCGGGCACGGCATACGGGCTGTGGGTGCACGGCAACCTCGACACGACGGGAGCGGCACGCTCGGTGCACGCGATCGCCACCGGCCTCGCCTGGGAACGAGCGGCCGAGGACGTCGTCGTGCTCGGCGAGCCGGCGACTGCCGACCGGGAGGCGTGCTGGAACCTCGGCGCCACCCTCGCCGCGACCCTCATGCCCGGCTGATCGGTCCCGGCCCACCCGAACAACTCCCCACTCGAGCAGTTGCCCGGCCTGCCGTTTGGGCCCGAAGGTCCCGGCACCCGAACAACTCCCCACTTGGGAGGTTGTCGGGGCTCAGGAGCCGATCCCCGCCCCAACAACTCCCCACTCGAGCAGTTGCCCGGAGAATCGGTCCGGTCAGCCAGGCAGGTGGCCGGTCTCGGTCTCGGTCGCCCCGTCGGTGTGGGCTCCGGTCCGCGCGCGGCGGGTCGGCTGGGCGCGTCCCCCCGTGCTGGCCGGAGGCGCGCCCTCCATCAGCGCAGCCGTCGACGGATCGAGCCGGCCCTCGCTCTCGACGTCGCGTTCGAGATTGCCACCTCGGGCAGGCCGGGCCGCACGAGCACCGATCCGGGACAGCCGAGCCCCCACGCCAGTGATGACGTCGGACGCCGGGCGCTGGCCCGCGCCTGGACGGGCACCCACGCCGGCCCCGACGCCCGACTCGATGACGAGCTCACCGTCGGCGAGGTGGCGGCGCAGCCGCGCGGCCTGAACGCGATAGGTCTCGACATTGCGCAGCTTGACCTCGTCGTAACCGCGCACGAGATCCGGCAGCGCCGCCAATTCGGCTGCCACGGAATGGTTCTCAGCCGATATCCGCTCCACGATCTCGTCGAGCAGACCCTCGTACTCCGCGAGCAGCTCGCGCTCGATCACCCGGACATGGTCGCGACCGAAGGGATCCCATCGGGACCCCCGCAGCCGCTTGAGCGGGGCGAGGGCGGCGAACATCGCCTGACCGGCACGGCCGGGCACGGCAATCTTGCGCTGGACCCCCAGGGCCTTGAGCACCGGCGGGTGGAGCATCACCCGGTAGCTGCTCTCGTCGCCGAACCGGTCGGCGAGCTCACGTCGGAACGCCGGGTCCCGATGCAGCCGGGCCACCTCGTATTCGTCCTTGTAGGCCATGAGCTTGAAGAGCGAGAAGGCCACGGCCTCGGCGACCTCCGTGCTCCCGGGCACGGCTGCTTCCTCGGCCGCGCGCACCCGCTCGACGCGCGCGGCATACCTGCGGGCATAGGCGCGGTCCTGATAGCCGACGAGCATCGGAACCCGCGAGGCGACCAGCCGCGCGAGCTCGCCTGCCGCGGGGGCGGCGACGAGCCCGACGATCGCCGCCTCCTGCGGCCCCAGTGCCGCGAGCGCCGCAGGCCCGCGAGGTCCCGGACCGTCCGGCTCTGCAGGTGCGGTCGACACGAGCGCCGCGTCGAGCGCCCCCCGGTCGGCGACGGCTTGGCGCCCGCGGCGGAAGGCCTGGACATTGGCCGCGACCGCGACCCCGTTGAGTTCGAGCGCCGCCTCGATGCTCTCCGCGCGCAGCGGCAGGGCACCCGCCTGGTATGCCGCCCCCACGAGCAGCATGTTGGCCACCTGGTCGGTGCCGAACAGCCGCTCGGCGACGGCCGGGGCGTCGAGGGCGACGTTGAGCGCCGATCGGGTCGAGCGGTCGATGCGGGCCAGCAGGGGTGACACCGGCGGGAAGGACAGCCGGGTGTCGACGACCATCTGGCCGGTCGGCACCTGGGCGGTCGAGGTGACGGCGACGGTGCGCGCCGCGTCGGTGACCGTGAGCAGGTGGGCCTGGGCCCCGACGAGCAGGTCACACGCGAGGTAGAGATCGCAGTCGGCCGCAGCGAGCTTGTTGGCCTGGTCCATCGGAGTCGTCGTGATCCGCAGGTCGGAGACGACCGGACCGCCCTTCTGCGCGAGCCCGGTCTGGTCGAGCCCGCGGACGAAGCGCCCGTCGAGCAGGGCGGCAGTCGCGATCGTCTGGGCCACCGTCACGACCCCGGTGCCACCGATGCCGATGATCCGCATCCCGAATTCCTCTGCGGGAACGACCAATTCGGGATCGGGCAGACTGTCGACAGCAATCTCGGCCGGTCCCGACACGCGGGTGGTCTCACCCCGGGGCACCACCCGCACGAACGAGGGACAGTTGCCCTTCACACACGAATAGTCGAGGTTGCACGAGGGCTGGTGGATCTGGGTCTTGCGACCCAGCTCGGTCTGGACGGGGTGGACCGACAGGCAGTTGGACTGCACGCCGCAGTCGCCGCAGCCCTCGCACACGGCCTCGTTGATGACGATGCGGGTGGCCGGCTCGGCGAGCGTCCCGCGCTTGCGCCGACGCCGCTTCTCGGTCGCGCACTCCTGGTCGTGGATGAGCACGGTCACGCCCGGTATGCCGCGCAGCTCG
>JAKPEG010000053.1 GCA_029552065.1 Actinomycetes bacterium | reverse complement strand
CCCGCCCATCTTCGCGGGCGCGGCGATGAGCCGGATGAAGCGCCCGTCGAGGAACGATCCGAGCCGCTTGGGGGCGTCGAGGAAGTCCAGCGCCGACCGGGACGGGGGAGTGTCGACGACGATGAGGTCCCACGTGCCCTCACGGTCGGCGCGGGCCCGCAGCTGCCCGAGCTTCTCCATCGCCATGTATTCCTGGGTGCCCGCGAACGACGAGGACACCGCCTGATAGAAGGGGTTGGCGAGGATCTGCTCCGCGGCCTCGCGGGTCGAATGCGCGAGCACGACCTCGTCGAAGGTCCGCTTCATGTCGAGCATCATCGCGTCGAGCCGCCCACCCGGCACCGCATCGCCGGCCAGCCCGCTGACCAGCCGCGGCACGTTGTCGAGCTCGGTGAGCCCGAGCGACTGGGCCAGCCTCCGCGCCGGGTCGATGGTGAGCACGACGACCTCGCGGCCCGCCTCGGCGGCGCGGAGGGCGAGCGCTGCCGCAGTCGTCGTCTTGCCGACACCGCCCGAACCACAACACACGACGATCCGGGTATGCCGGTCGGCCAGCATCGCGTCGATGTCCAGGACGGGGGTGCGGGCCATCAGGGCACCATGCCTTGCTCGGCGAGCAGGGCGGCGATCTCGGTCACCGCGTCGAGGTCGATCCCGTCGATGAGGAACGGCACGGTGACCAGCGGTTGGCCGAGTTGTTCGAGCACCGTGAGCTGCTCGACCTCGAGGGCGACCCGCTCGGTATGCCGGTGAACCTCGTCGAGCAGTCCCTCGACGGTGGCTCTGGGCAGGTCCAGCCCGACCGCCTCGAGGTCGGCGCTCAACTTGGCTGCCGCCGTCGGGTCGGAGTTCAGCGGCGCGTCGAGCCCGCCGAAAGCGCCAAGCGCGTCGAGGTCCTCGCGCGCCTGGGCTTGGTTGATGACGACCGCGCCGACCGGCATACCGAGCTCGCGCAACTCGGCCACGGCGTCGACGGTCTCTTGCACGGGCATCTCCTCCAGGAGGGTGACCACGTGCACGCGGGTCGCGTCGGAGTGCAGCAACTCGGTGATCGAGCCGGCCTGCGAGTGGATCGGGCCCATCCGCGCCAACCCGGCGACCTCGGCCCCGACGGAGAGGAACCGGGGGATCCGCCCGGTCGGGGGCGCGTCCAGGACGATGGCGTCGTAGGCGAGCTCCTCGGGCGGGCTGCCGCGGTGGTGCTTGGCGTCGTGACGGCGGCGGCTGGCTTCGTAGACCCGGCCGATGAGCAACAGGTCGCGCACCCCGGGGGCGATCGTCGTCGCGAAGTCGATGGCCCCGAAACGCTCCAGCACCCCACCGGCGCGACCGAGTTTGTAGAACAACTGCAGGTACTCCAGCAGCGCCGTCTTGGCGTCGACAGCCAGCCCGACGACCTCGCCGCCCTGCGCGCCGCCCGCGACGCGGACCTCGGTCGTCGGCAACGGCGGGACGTCGAAGGTCTGGCTGATGCCTTGGCGGCCCTCGACCTCGGCGAGCAGGACCCGCAGGCCCTCGTTGGCCAGCGCGACGGCCAGGGCCGCGGCGACCGTCGTCTTGCCGGTGCCGCCCTTGCCGGTGACCACGTGCAGCCGCACACCGGCAAAACCGTCGGCGCGCAACGGGTCGGGGGCGGGCGGCATACGGCCAAATGTATGCCGTCGCGCCGCTGCCCGGCTGCCGTCCTGCCCGCAGGCCGCCTGTGGGCGGTGCGCGCCGTTAGAGTGACCGGCATGACTTCGTGGGAGTACGCAACGGTGCCGCTCATCGTCCACGCGACGAAGGCGATCCTGGACAACTGGGGCCGCGACGGCTGGGAGCTCGTCCAGGTGGTGCCCGGGCCGGACGGCAATGGCCTGGTGGCCTACCTCAAGCGGCCGCTGGCTGGTGGCCAGGCATGAGCGCCGTCGAGGAGCGCCTTGCGGCGATGGGCTATTCGGTCCCTGACGTCGTGCCGCCGGTCGCGGCCTACGTCCCCGCGCTGCGCCAAGGCGACTGGGTGTTCGTGTCGGGGCAACTGCCGATGCGGGACGGCGCGATGCCTGCCACCGGGAAGGTCGGTGACGGTCCCGGACAGGTGAGCCCGGAAGCGGCCAAGCAGCTCGCGGCGTTCTGCGCGCTCAACGGCATCGCCGCGGTGAAGTCGGTCATCGGTGACCTCGACAAGGTCGTGCGGATCGTCAAGGTCGTCGGCTTCGTCGCCGCCGACCCGTCGTTCACCGGAGTGCCTGGAGTCGTCAACGGGGCGAGCGAGTTGCTCGGCGCTGTCTTCGGCGACGCCGGCGTCCATGCCCGATCGGCGGTGGGTGTGAGCGTGCTGCCGCTCGATGCCCCCGTCGAGGTCGAGCTCATCGTCGCCGTCCGCGACTGACGCGGGCGCCGGGCATGATCCGCGACTTCTCCACCAGCAACGCTCCCGCGTTGCATGCGACAGCCTTGGCGTGGCTGTCCGGTGAACACGGCGAGCCTGCGCCGCTGCGCCCGGCCGCCACCGTGATGATCGTCCGCGACGCCTCGGATGACGAGTCTGGCAGCTCTGGCGGCAGCCCCGTCGAGGTGTTCCTGCTGCGCCGGGTCGCGTCGATGGCCTTCGCCCCGAGCACGATCGTCTTCCCCGGCGGGGGAGTCGACCCCCGTGACAGCGCGGAGTTGCCGTGGGCCGGCCCCGGCGTCCTGGAATGGTCGGTCCGCCTCGGCGCCGACGAGGAGGCCACCCGCAAACTCGTGGTTGCCGCGGTGCGGGAAGTCTTCGAGGAGTGCGGGGTGCTGTTCGCCAGCGCCGACGAGGACGGGCCTCTGGTCGAGGTGTCCAGCCCGCAGTGGCAGCAGGTCCGCGCCGGCCTGGTCGCCCGCGAGTTGTCGTTGAGTGACGTGCTGCGTGAGCACGGGTTGTGTCTGCGCACCGATCTCCTGCGCGCCCACGCCCACTGGGTGACCCCAGTCTGCGAGCCGCGACGATTCGACACGCGGTTCTTCGTGGCGCTCATGCCGGCGGGCCGGGCCATCGACGGTGCGACGAGCGAGGCCGACCACGCCGGCTGGTTCGACCCGGCATCTGTCCTGGCCGACTATGCCGCCGGTTCCGCGGTGGTGCTGCCGCCGACTCTGGTCTGCCTGGAGGACCTCGCAGCCTCCCCGTCGGCTGCCGAGTTCTTCGCGCAGGAGCCGGTGATCCGCCGGATCATGCCTGAGTTGGTCGTCAACGACGCCGGCGAGGCCGTGATGCGCACCGATTTCGCGGGCACCAAGGCTCCGCGCGGGTGACTCTCACGCTCCCGCCAGTGCCACCCACCTGGGCATCCGGGCAGGTGACGGAGCGGGCCTACTGCGTCTTAGCTCCCAACCCCGGGGTGATGACCCTCGACGGCACCAACACATGGGTGCTGCGCGAGCCGGGAGCGCAAGAGTGCATCGTCGTCGACCCGGGCCCGCTGGACGAGGCCCATCTGACGCGGGTTCTCGACGTCGTCCGGCGCGACGGGGGCCGAGTCGGGCTGACCCTGCTCACCCACGACCATTCCGACCACGCCGATGCCGCCGAGCGCTTCGCCCATCTGTCCGGAGCGCCGGTGCGAGCCATCCGGGCCATCGGCACCGGCCACGACGATCTGGCCGACGGCGACTCGGTGAGCGTCGGCGGGCTGGACCTGGTGGTCGTCACCACGCCGGGGCATACGAGTGATTCGGTGAGCTTCCTCTTGCCGGCCGAGTGCGCCGTCCTCACGGGCGACACGATCCTCGGGCGCGGCACGACCGTCGTGGCCTGGCCCGATGGTGAGCTCGCGGCATACCTCGCCTCGCTGGAGCGGCTGGAAGCCCTCTGTGGGTCCGGCGCGGTGGCGCGGATCCTGCCCGGCCACGGCCCGCACCTGCCCGATGCGGGAGCGGTGCTGCGCTACTACCTCGAGCACCGCGCGCAGCGCCTGGAGCAGGTGCGTGGGGCGGTCGCCGCCGGTGCGCGCACTCCGTGGGAGGTCGTCGAGGCGGTGTATGCCGATGTGCCCCGGGCCGTCTGGGGCGCTGCGGAATGGAGCGTGCGGGCTCAACTGGCCTATCTCGCCGAGCGCGGCGAGGAAGGCCAGCTGGGCTAGGGCAGGCCGATCGCCAGGGTGTGGCCCTCGACGAACGAGGCCTCGACCGCGGTGATCGTCAGCTTCTGGTCGTCGGTGTAACCCAAGGTCTCGCCGGGCATGAGCACCGCACCCGATTCGACGACGTAGCTGGCGATGTTGGCCAGCAGGTCCATGACGGCGCTCGGCGCCGCGGTGGACCCACGGACCTCGAGCTCCTCGTGCCCGAACACTCGCAGCCCCCGCGTGGAGCCGCAGGACACGCCCTCGCTCTCCCAGGCGGCCCAGGTGAACCAGGCCACCTCCCAGGGCAGGGCGTCCCCGGCGCCCGCGACCGCGTCGATGTAGAAGGCTGGCTCGTAGACCACGCCCTGGTCACCCAGGTAGACCCCGACGGTGGCCTCGTGCCCGAGCAGCGCGGCGACGAGGTGCGCGAAGGCGGCATACCGCTGGGTATGCCGTTCGCTCGGGTCCGCGCCGTCTGCGTCCCCGACGCCGTCGGCTCGCTGATCAGACACGCTGACGATGAGGTGTGCCCGGTGGCGGGCCACTGCAGCCGCGGCATCGGGCCAGAAGGCGTTGTTGGCGGCACTGGCCTCGGCCTCGCCGTCGGGGACGGGAGCGCTGATCTCCAGGACGAAGCCGGTCGTGCCGCCCAGGGTGATCTCGACCGGCCCGGAAGTCTCGGTGGGGTCGGTGGCCTCGGCGCTGGACGGCGAGTGCGCCATCGGCGTGGCGGATGCACCCGGGACGGTGGCGACGAGCGCCACGATCTCATCGACGCCAATCGTCCGCTCCAGAAGCACAAACGCGAGCAACTGAGCCGCGGGCTCGGGGTGGCGGAAACTGCGCCCAGGAATCGGCAACGAAGAACGGATCTTGTCGATCAAGCCCATGACAGGCCCCCTCCGCGTCGGGTGGCCGGGCAGCTGCCCGCCCGGCCGTTCGGGTCAGCGCGCGCGTCGCTTGAGTCGCTCGATATCCAGCAGCAGCACCGCGCGGGCTTCCAACTTGAGCCAACCACGCGTGGCGAAGTCGGCCAACGCCTTGTTGACGGTCTCGCGGGATGCCCCGACGAGCTGGGCCAACTCCTCTTGGGTGAGGTCGTGGGCGACCATGATGCCGTCTTCGACCGGGCGACCGAACCGGTTGGCCAGGTCAAGCAGGGCCTTGGCGACCCGGCCGGGCACGTCGGTGAAGACGAGGTCCGCGAGGTGCTCGTTGGTGCGACGCAACCGCGCGGCGAGTGCGGCCATGAGGGCTTTGGCGACTTCGGGACGGCCGGTGAGCAGCTCCGTCAGTGAGTCGTTGCCGAGCCCCATGAGCTGGGTCTCGGCGACGGCGGTGGCCGTCATCGTCCGGGGCCCGGGGTCGAACAGGGACAGCTCGCCGAACATCTCGCCCGGCCCGAGGATCGCAATGAGGTTCTCGCGGCCGTCGGCGCTGGTGCGGCCGAGTTTGACCTTGCCCTCGCCGATGACATAGAGGGTGTCGCCTGGGTCGCCTTCCCGAAAGAGGATGTCGCCTCGTTCGAGCCGCGAAGAGTTCATCTGCGCGAGCAGCGCTTGACCGGCCTCGTCGTCGAGGGCCGCGAACAACGGCGCCCGGCGCACCACATCGTGATCCACGTCGCACAGTGTGCCATGCCGGGTCGTCAACTGTCCGGGAGGTTGGTCCCGTATGCCGCCCTCCGGACTCTGCTGTTCAGCGCGCCGGGATGATCGCTCTGCCCAGGCAGGCGGCATACCCTGTCCCTCGTGCCCGCAGACCGTGCTGCCCCCGCTTCCGAGACGCCCGTGGCACTGACCCGACGGGCTCGGCGGATCTATCGCGCGCTGCTGGAGCGGTATCCCTACGCCCACTGCGAGCTTGACTTCACGACGCCGCTGGAGTTGCTCGTCGCGACGATCCTCTCGGCGCAGACGACCGACGTGCGGGTCAACCAGGTGACCCCGACCCTGTTCGCGCGCTACCGGACGGCCGCCGAGTATGCCGCCGCCGACCGGGCCGACCTCGAAGCCCTCCTCGGGCCGCTGGGCTTCTTTCGGGCCAAGACCGAGTCGCTGCTCAAGCTGGGTGCGGCGCTCGTCGAACGCTTCGACGGGGAGGTGCCCGGCCGTCTCGATGACCTGGTGACCTTGCCGGGCGTGGGGCGGAAGACCGCAAACGTGGTGCTAGGCAACGCTTTTGGCGTCCCCGGGATCACCGTCGATACTCACTTTGGGCGGCTCGTGCGCCGCTTCGGGTGGACGACGGAGGAGGACCCGGTCAAGGTCGAGCACGCCGTCGGGGCGCTGTTCCCCCGCAAGGACTGGACGATGCTCAGCCACGTCGTCATCTTCCATGGCCGGCGCACCTGCCATGCTCGCAAGCCCGCGTGCGGGGCCTGCCCGGTCGCGCAGTGGTGTCCTGCCTACGGCACCGGCGAGACCGACCCCGAGAAGGCCGCCCGGCTGCTCACCTACGAGTTGGCGCCGACATCGTGAGTTCCGACGTCTCGCGGGTCGCCCACGGCACCCCCCTCGTCCCGCTGGTTCCCCTGGGCGCCGGTATGCCGCGTCCGCGGCCCGCGTGGGTCGACGGGATCCTCGAGGGGGCCCGCGCCGAGCCCGAGTGGTTCACCCGGTATCTGCCACCGGACGGTGACCAGCGTCAGTCGGCCGTCCTCATCCTCTTCGGGCCTGGCCCCCAGGGCGAGGACTCGCTGCTGTTCATCGAGCGGGCCCACACCTTGCGATCCCACGCCGCGCAGATCTCCTTCCCCGGCGGCGGAGTGGACCCCGAGGACGACAACGTGGTGGCTGCTGCCCTGCGGGAGTCGTTCGAGGAGGTCGGGCTGGACCCGACGGGTGTGGACATCGTTGGCACGTTGCCCGAGTTGTTCCTACCGGTCTCCGCCTACACTGTGCACCCGGTGCTGGCCTGGTGGAAAGACCCGTCGCCCGTTTACGTCGGACACCCCGACGAGGTGGCTCAGGTGCTCAGCATCCCGGTGAGCTACCTCGCGGACCCGGCCAATCGGCATACCGTCTCGCACCCCTCGGGCTATCGCGGACCGGCGTGGGACCTCGGTGACGACCTGCTCCTGTGGGGGTTCACTGGGGGCATCGTCAACAAGATTCTCGAGTTGGCGGGATTCGCCCGCGAGTGGGACAGCGATCACCTGGTGCCGTTGCCGGAGCGCTTCATGCGGAGGTCCTCGTGACCGGCGGGACGCTCCTCGACATCGTGCTGATCGTCCTGCTCGGGTCGTATGCCGTGTCCGGCTTCGGTCAGG
>JAKPEG010000050.1 GCA_029552065.1 Actinomycetes bacterium | reverse complement strand
GGCTCGCTCGCGCAGGCCGTGGTCGCGCACTACCGGCGCGCGGACCCGGGCCGGGGCGGCGTGGATCTGGATGCGAGGCGGGGCCCAGCGCGAGTTCTCGCCGTCGAGCCGGACACCGCCGCGTGCGTCATCACCAGCCTCGCGACCGGGCGCCCGTCGACGGTCCCCACCGGCGCGACGGTCATGGCCGGTCTCAACTGCGGCACCATCTCAAGCCTCGCCTGGCCGGTGCTCGCGACGGGCTGCGACGCTGCCGTCGTCGTCACCGACGAGGCCGCGCTCGACGCATCGGCCGACCTGGTCGCGCTGGGCGTTTCCTCCGGCCCGTGTGGCGCCGCTCCCCTGGCCGGCGTCCGCGCCGCCCTCCACCACCCGGACCGCCGGGCCGACCTCGAGTTGCCCGACGACGCCGTCGTCGTGCTCCTCAGCACCGAAGGACTGCCCGCATGAGCGAGGACCTGAACACGCGGGTGCGCCGCTGGCGACGGGAGCTGCACGGCATACCGGAGACGGCGTTCGAGGAGCACGCGACTGCCGCCTATGTCGCGGCCGTGTTGGAGGAGCTCGGCTTCGCGGTCGCCCGCGGTATCGGCGGGACCGGGGTCGTCGGGTCGCTCACGCGGGGCAAGGCGGGGCGCGCCGTCGGTCTGCGGGCCGAGCTGGACGCGCTCCCGATCGACGAGGTGTCTGGGCGAGCGCACGGCTCGCGGCATGCGGGGCGGATGCACGCGTGCGGCCACGACGGGCACATGGCGATGGTCCTCGGCGCGGCGGCCGAGCTCGCCGCGAACGGGGGGTGGGACGGCGCGCTGCGCGTCATCTTCCAGCCGGCGGAGGAGCCCGGGCGCGGTGCGCAGGCGATGGTCGACGACGGGGTTTTCGAGCGGTTCCCCGTCGACGCGCTTTACGGCCTGCACAACCTCCCCGGTATGCCGCCCGGTCACCTGCACACTCGCGCCGGGGCGATCATGGCGAGCGAGGACAACTTCGAGATCGTCGTTGTCGGGCGCGGTGGCCACGCGGCGAGCCCGCACCTGGTCATCGACCCACTCGTCGTTGGAGCGGAGATCGTGCTGGCGCTGCAGACCGTGGTCGCTCGCAATGTCGATCCGCTCAAGCCAGCGGTCCTGTCCTGCACCGAGTTTCACACCGACGGAGCCCGCAACGCCATCCCTGGGCAGGTCCGGATCACCGGCGACACTCGCAGCTTCGACCCTGAGGTGCAGCGGCTGCTCGAGCGTCGGATCCGAGAGTTGAGTGAGGGCATTGCAGCGGCGCATGGGGCGATGTGCACGGTGACCTACACCCATGAGTTCGCGCCGACGATCAACGACGAGCGCTGCGCGCGGGTGGCCGGTGAGGCGGCCGTGACGGCGCTCGGCGCCGATCGCGTCGATGCCGAGTGCGCGCCGATCATGCCGAGCGAGGACTTCGGGGTCTTTGCGCGGTACGTCCCGGCGTGCTTCTCGTTCATCGGCAACGGGACGGTCGAGGGCGAGGGCGGGACGCCGCTGCACAGCCGGTCGTACGACGCCAACGATGACGTGTTGGCGGCGGGGGTGGCGTTCTATGGCGCTGTTGTGCGGGCCGAGTTGGCGCCGTTGGTGACTGGGCCGGAGTAGGCCGCTGGGGATGGGCCGGGCAGGATCGAGGCATGGAGCAACGGATCAGCCTCATCACGCTCGCCGTCCGGGACCTCGCCGTCTCGCGTCGCTTCTATGTCGACGGCCTCGGGTGGGAGGCATTCCTCGATGTCGACGACGTCCTCATGCTGCGAGTGGGCGAGCATCTGCTCCTGAGTCTCTGGGCAAGCGAGTCCTTCACCACTGAGGTCGGGCAGAGCACTCTTGGCACCGGCATCGCTCCGATCACGCTGGCACACAACGTCTCCAGCGATGCCGAGGTCGATGCGGTTCTGGAGGAGTTGGCGCGGGCTGGTGGCCAGATCGTGGTGCTGGCCACGCGCCGCGAGTGGGGTGGCTACTCCGGCTACGCGGCCGATCCGGACGGCTATCGCTGGGAGATCGCCAACGCCGGCGACGGCCCCTCACCGCCCTCGTGGTGCCCAGCGCATGAACTGAAGCCCTGG